>NZ_JBFBLV010000001.1:0-296683 GCF_040686835.1 Specibacter sp. NPDC078692 | reverse complement strand
ACCATCATGGGCAACATCAACAGTCCGGAGACGGCGGCTGAGGTGCCAGTGGACATCTGCAGGAATGTGGGCACAAACGCGATGGCTGCAAACATCCCCATAAATGCGCCCGTTCTACGGGGCGCATTTATGGGGGACGGGCGCATTTATGGTGAGCCGGCGGTGGGACGACGCTGGTGAGCAGGTAGGGCTTAGCGCTGGGTAGCGCCGAACCGTTCTGCTGCAAGCTCCACGGCGGATGCCCTGGCTGCCGATGCTTCATCGGAGGTCAGCGTCCTGTCAGTCGCACGGAAGCGCAGGCCGAAGGCTAAAGACTTGCGGCCTTCGGGAATCCCGGTGCCCTGGTACTCATCAAACAGCGTCACGTCTTCGAGCAGTTCGCCGGCGCCTTCGCGCAGGGTCTCCAGCACAGTGGCGGCAGCAACCTCTGTAGGTACAACCAACGCCACATCCTGCGTGGCCACCGGGAAGGTGGAGATCGGCTTGGCCACGATGACGTCAGCCGCAGCGGCAAAGACCTTCTCGGCGTTGATTTCCATGGCCACTGAGCGAGCTGGCATGTTCAACTCGCTCAGCAGCTTCGGGTGCAATTCGCCGGCGTAGCCAACAACCTCGCCAGTGCGCAGCGAAAGCTTGGCAGCACGGCCCGGGTGGAAGGCCTGGTGGGAGCCCTGCGAAACGAGCAGTTCCACACCCACCACATCGGCCACCAAGCGGGCGGCGTCAATAGCGTCGGCCCAGTCCCACGCACGCGGGGCGTGCGCAGGTGCAGCCGGGGAATCCTTGCCAGTAAAGATGGCCGCCATGGTGAGGGGCTGGTCCGGAATGCCCTCATACAGGGCATCCAAAACCTCCTCCGATGGTTTCACACCGAGCGGCGGGATCGATGCCGTACCCATGGAATCGGACGGCAGGAACACCAGCCCGGATTCGAACAGCGCCAGGTCGTGGAAACCGCGCGAGTGGTTGCGCTTGGCAATCTCAATCAGGCCCGGCAGCACGGAGGTCCGCAGGAATCCGAACTCCTCGCTGAGCGGGTTGGCCAGCTTCACGGCGGCACGCGGCGCACCGGCTTCGGCCACACCAAAGGTGTCATTGGAGGCCTTGGACACGAACGGGTAGGCCAGGATCTCGGTCAAACCGGAATCGGCCAGGGCCTGCACCACGCGGCGGCGTTGCTGCTGCGCGCGCGAATAGCCGCGACCCGGAGGTGCCGTGGGAAGCGTGGACGGAATCAGCTCGTAACCCACCAAGCGGGCCACTTCCTCCGTCAGGTCATCCTTGGTGACCAGGTCGTGGCGCCAAGAAGGGGCTGTGACGGAATATCCGCCGTCGACCTTTTCCACGTCCGCGCCAAGATCAGACAACGATCCCATGGTCTGGGACTGGGTGAACTCGATGCCAATGCGGGCCGAGGTGTAACCAGACGGCAGGAACACGGGAGCGGAAGCCTCCACGGTGTTGACGTCGGTGGCGGTGGCTTCTTCTGTGCCACCGGCCAGCTCAACCAACAAGTTGACGGCGCGCTGGGCAGCAATGTCAGCCACCAAGGGGTCAACGCCGCGCTCGAAGCGCTTTGACGCTTCGGAGGGCAGCTTGTGCCGGCGGCGCGAGCGAGCAATGGAGATCTCCTCGAAATGCGCAGCCTCAATCAGCACCGTGCTGGTGCCGGAAGTGACCTCGGTGGAGGCCCCGCCCATGACGCCTGCAACGCCAATGGCGCCGGAGGCATCGGTGATCAGGAGGTCCTCGGCGTCGAGCTTGCGCACCTTGCCATCGAGGGTCTTCAGCGTTTCGCCAGCGGCGGCCCGGCGAACCGTGATGGCGCCGTCGAGCTTGTCAGCGTCGTAGAAGTGCAGCGGCTGACCCAGTTCCAACATGACGTAGTTGGAGATATCCACGGGCAGGGAAATGGAGCGAATCCCGGCCAGGCGCAAACGCGATGACATCCACGGCGGAGTTGGCGCAGCCGCGTTAATTCCGCTGACGGTGCGGGCCACAAAGCGGTCGCAGCCGGGCTTGCCGTAGATGGGTGCCTCGTCGGCAATGACGACGGGGTGGCCTTCGCCCGTGGAAGCGGTCACCGAAACCAGCGACGCCGGATCCGTGAACACACTGTCCGTGGCATGCGCGTATTCGCGGGCAACGCCGCGGATACTGAACGCGTAGCCACGGTCCGGGGTGACGTTAATTTCGGCGGCTTCATCGTCCAAGCCCAGCAGGGCGAGGGCGTCGGTGCCCAGTTCCGGGTCAAGGCCCAGGGTGGAGAGCACCAGGATGCCGTCGTGATCCTCGCCTATGCCGAGCTCACGCACGGAGGCGATCATGCCAGCTGAAACGTGACCGTAAGTCTTCCGCGGGGTGATGCGGAAGTCTCCGGGCAGCACGGCTCCGGGCAGGGTGACAACAACCTTGTCCCCCACCTCGAAGTTGTGCGCGCCGCAGACAATGCCCTGCACTCCTGAGGGATCGATCCCCTCTATGTCCAGGGTCTGGGTGGCGCCCTCGGGCACCACGCGGACGGTGCACCAGTTGATGGTTTTGCCGTTCGTCTGAGCCTCCGGCTCCTTCGTCAGGACCTGGCCCACCACAATGGGGCCGCTGATCTCATCGAGGGGACGGTGCACATCTTCTTCTTCAAAACCGACCTTGACGAGGTCGGTCATTACGTCTTCGGCTGTTGCGCCAGCCGGTACCTGCGCGTATTCGCGCAGCCAAGTCAGTGGAATACGCACTTACTTAGATCTCCATCCCAAAGTGTTCGCTGAATCGTACGTCGCCCTCGATCATGTCGTGCATGTCGCCCACTTCATTGCGGAACATGAGAGTGCGTTCAATGCCCATGCCGAAGGCAAATCCGGAATACTCTTCCGGGTCAATGCCGGCAGCACGGAGCACGTTCGGGTTGACCATGCCGCAGCCACCCCACTCGATCCAGCGCGGGCCACCCTTGGCACCGGGGTGCCAGATGTCCAGCTCGGCCGACGGTTCGGTGAACGGGAAGAAGTTCGGGCGCAGCCGGATACTGGCTTCCTCGCCAAACATCTGACGAGCAAAGTGCTCCAGTGTGCCGCGGAGGTCCGCCATGGACAGACCCTTATCGATGGCCAGGCCTTCGAACTGGTGGAACACCGGGGTGTGCGTGGCGTCCAGCTCATCGGTGCGGAAAACCTTGCCCGGGCACAGAACGTAGACGGGAAGTTCGCGCTCCAGCAAGGAACGGACCTGCACCGGTGAGGTGTGGGTGCGTAGCAGCAGGTGAGCTTCGGGCGGTTCCACGAAGAACGTGTCCTGCATTTCGCGTGCCGGGTGATCCGGGGCAAAGTTCAGTGCATCAAAGTTGAACCACTCCGATTCCAGCTCCGGGCCTTCGGCGATTTCCCAGCCCATGCCCACGAAGATATCGCTTACGCGGTCTTGCAGGGTGGACAACGGGTGGCGGGCACCAGCGCGACGACGGCGCGGAGCGGCCGTAACATCCACTGTCTCCTCGACGAGAATACGCTCGGCGTCCTCGGCTTCGAGCACCTCGGTGCGGGCTGCGAGCGCTTTGGCAACGCGACCGCGGGAACCTCCCATGAGCTTTCCGGCGGCAGCCTTAAACTCTTTGGCAAGGCCGCCGATTTCACGGTTGGCAAGGCTCAGCGGCGACTTTTCACCGGTGTGCGCCAGCCGCGCAGTCTTCAGCTCATCCAGGGTTGCTGCGGCGGCAATGGCTGCGAGCGCGTTCTCAACGGCTGCGCCAATGGCGGCTTCATCCAGCGGGTCCGGGACTGCTGCGGGTTCAATGGTTGGTTCGGGCATTTCTGCCGTCATATGGGGCATCTCAGACATCTACAGTTTTTACCTAAGCTCGTGTGCGAGTAAGCGGCGGGGTAGCTCCTCCCGCCTGTTCCATTCTAGTTGACGGGGCCGTGCTCCTTTGAACCCAAGTCTTTACCGAAATTACGCCCCGAAGTAGTTGCCCCCTTGCTACGCTAGCGGCCATGAGCATTCTTCGCCCTGGACGTACGACGCCGGCCTTCCGCCATGCGCCGTCAGCTGGCCTTGCGCTGGGGCTGTTGCTTAGCCTGACACTTGGTGGGTGCGGGCTGCTTCCTGGCGGGTCCGGAACGTACAGGCCCGACGCCGCCGTGATCCAGGGAAACCTCGACTGTCCGGGGTCCACCCTTGGGTGGCTGCCAGAACCGGTGAGCCCACCGGCGTCGGACCTCTGGGGTTCCGTTCCCGAGGGATTTGTACCACTTCAGGTCATCCGCTGCTCAATTGAGGTCAAGGACGCCACCGGCGATTACACCCGCGTACTTCTGGAAGAGTATTTAGAGGGCGATTACTCCGATCTGCTCGCAGCGCTGGCCAAGCCCAGCGATAAAGGTGGAAGCGGACCATGTACTGCGGACATGGAGATCATCCCGCCGCTGTGGATGGTCGATGCGCAGGGCCGCGCCATTCAAGTTGCGTGGCCGCTGGACGCCTGCGGCAAAACCCGCGGCAAGCCGGATACGGGCAAGGCCCTGGAGCAGCTGAGCGTTGGCCGCGTTATTGAGCATCAGCAAACTGGCTCATGAACACCCGCCAGCGCCATGCAAAACAGGAGGCCGCTTGCTTAGCGCTCCGTGCCGCGGCTGTCATGGTTGCGGCACTGCTGGTATCGGGTTGCAGCTCGTCATCGCAGCAGACATCGCCACCACCGCAGACCTATCTGCCTGAACCCGCCACACTTCAGGACGCCGTCGACTGTTCCACATCCACAGGCTGGGAACCGGCAGCCACGACTCCGGCAGCTTTAGCGGTCCCCAGCGAGCGCGGAGGCCCCATGAGCTGCCTGGACTACGGGGAAATTCTGCCGGGCATTTGGCTGATCAATGCCGCTGGGCAGGCAGTCAACGTCCAATGGCCCATGGACTCCTGTGACCATTACAAACCCGGAACCGCCAGTGCTTTGGCCGCGCTCACTGTTGTCAGCAGCACCCCCGTTCCCAAGGAAGGGACCAGTATCACGCCATGAGTTCTCCACTCACTCGGCCCGAGCTCATCCGTGCCGCAGCCAATGCCATGAACCTTTCGACGGCGGCCGGGTTGCTTTTGGCAGCTCTGACGCGCACCCGTGTAGAGAAGGGCCCGCACGGGCTGATCTTTGGCACCAACTACCAACCCAGGCTGCCGGTAGCAGGCGCGTTCACGGTGGGCAATGTGATCTTCTACCGAACAGACCGAGCTCACATCGATGCACGCCCCGATCTACTGGCCCACGAATCCGGGCACGCAACCCAGTACGCGTGGTGCCTTGGTTTACCGTTCCTTCCCCTGTATGCGGCATGCACCGCATATTCACTTTGGCGCACTGGAGATCCGGGCAGCCGAAACTTCTTTGAACGCAACGCGGGGCTGGCTCTGGGCGGATACCGCGAACTGCCCACCATTGCCAGGCTTTCCCGTTTGAGGAACCAATTGCAGCGCCTTGCGTTTGTTAAGTCACCAGCCATTACCGCCGGGCAGAACCAAGCCGGGCAGCACCAGACCCTACAGAACCAGGAAGAGAAATAACTATGAGCGAGAGTAACAACTCCATCACCGTCACGGGGCACGGCGCAGTCCAAACCGCTCCGGATTTCTTCACCATCAACATCGGTATTGAGGCATCACAGCCCACTGTGCGTGACGCCTACTCACAAGCTGGGGAGGCCCTTAATGCTGTCAACGCCAAATTGCAGACGTTGGGCGTGGACCGCACAGCGATCAGCTCCTCCACCTTGGATGTTCGCGTGGACAGTCGCTGGCAAGAGGGAGTGGGCACGGTCGTTACCGGATACACGGTCTCCAGCACCCTCTCGGTTTCCCTGCGCTACGATCTGGGCGCCCAGGACATCGTTGCTGCTGTCATTGACGTCGGCAACAACAATGTTCGACTCAACGGCATGTCCCCCGTCGTGTCCGATCCCTCCGCAGCCCAAGACAAGGCCCGTGCCGCGGCGTGGGCTGATGCACGCCGTGCCGCCGAGGTGTACGCACAGCTGGCTGGCCGCACCCTTGGTACCGTGGAAAAAGTGCACGAAGGAAATATCCCCTCTGGCGGCCCGCGCCCCATGATGGCCCGCGCGGCCATGGCGATGGATAGCTCCATGGCGATTGAGCCGGGGCAAAGCGATGTCAGCATCGCCGTCCAGATCACTTGGCTGCTGAGCTAAAACTCAGCAGCTATGCCACCTAGAAAAGGCCTCACAGCAGGCAGCGGAGCGGCCCCGGTGAGGTTCACCGGGCCCCTCCTCTGCCTGCGCCTAGCGTCTAGTCCTTTTCATCGGACTTGCCGCAGACCCACCCACAAGCCGTGGCTCAAGACACGTTGATCTCTCGCTTGAGGATCTTCCCCGTGGGCCCCTTGGGCAGCTCGTCAACAATCATGACCTTGCGCGGATACTTGTAAGCGGCCACCCGAGCCTTGACAAATTCTTGAATCTCCGCGGCCAGCGCCTCCGGGTTATCGGAGCCAACAGCGCCCGCCTTCAGGGCTACCACGGCACACACTTCCTCGCCGTGGACGTCGTCGGGCTTGCCAAGAACGGCAGCCTCGGCCACGGCCGGGTGCTCGTACAGCACTTCCTCGATCTCGCGCGGGTAGATGTTGTAGCCACCGCGCAGGATCATGTCCTTCTTCCGGTCCACAATGAAGAACACGCCGTCCTCATCCTGGCGCCCCAGATCCCCGGTGCGGAACCAGCCATCCGGGATGGCTGCCGCCGTCGCCTCGGGATTGTTCCAATACCCCTTCATGACGTAGGGCCCGGCCACGGCGATTTCCCCCACCGCGCCAGCTTCGACGTCGTCTCCCGACTCATCGATGACCCTCAGTTGCGCCCCGGTCACCGCAGTGCCCACGGAACCTGGTTTGCGGATGCCGTCGGTCTGGTTGAAGCTGACCACGGGCGAGGTCTCGGACAATCCATAGCCTTCGAGCAAGGTGGCGTTGAAGGCGGATTCGAATTCATGCAGAATTTCCACGGGTAGGGCCGAGCCACCGGAGGCCGCAAGCCGCAGACTGCTCAGGTCATAGTTTTCCCGGCCGGGAGCACGCAGCAGCGCAATGTACATGCTGGGGACCCCTTCAAAGATGGTGACCTTATCCCGGGCGATAATCTCCAGCGCCTTGAGCGGATCGAAGCGGGGCAGCAAGGTCACGGTAGCCCCGGCCATGACCGCCGAGTTCAGCGCGCAGGTCTGACCAAAGATGTGGAAGAAGGGCAGCCCGCCGAAAATTACGTCTCCGTCCCGACTGCCGAAGAGGGCGACCGACACTTCGGCGTTGCTGCGCAAGTTCTCGTGGGTGAGCTCAGCTCCCTTGGGCTTACCTGTGGTGCCCGAGGTGTACAGGATGACGGCCGTGTCATCCGCGGCAGCCTCAGCAACGTCATGGAGTGGCTCAAGCGGGCTCACAAGGGCCATGAAGTTCGCATCAATGGGAATGATTTCCGTGCCTGTTTCTGCGGTTCCGGCAGCGACCTCAGCCATGACACCATCCCACGCGAAGGCCAGTGTGGCCCCGGAATCCTGTAGGTGATAGGCCACTTCGCGGGCCTTCAGGAGTGGATTCAGCGGGACCACAATGGCCCCATATCGCAAGATGCCGTAGTAGATCGGTGGCATCTGCGGCAGGTTAGGGGATATGAGCGCCACCCTGTCCCCCGCCTTGACACCCCGTTCAGCCAGTAGCGCCGCCACCTTGGCACTGAGCACCTCGAGGGCGCCATAGGAGATTTCAATGTCATCGAGTTTGATGACAACCCCACCCGGATTCCTTGCGGCGGAAGCGGGGACCATCGAGGCCAGATTCGTCATGGTACTCCTTCGTGATGAAACTGCCTTTCCGCGGTGGAGACCACATCAGTGGACCGGACCGAAAACAGACAGCAGAAGCATCCTCGCTCCTGGTTCCACCCTAGCGCCTGATAATGTGATCTGGCTCATATTTTACTGGCGGGTAGTAGTGAAATTTCTCCAGATCGACACCCTTGAGATGATATAGAATATATGTTCTAATTACTATATGCGGTGGACACAGCAGGAACTCAACCAGCCCTTCTTCCCCGAACAAGGGGTAGGCGAGTCAGGCACGGCAACGGAGGGTGCAACAGAAACGGGTTCGCCCGGATTGCAAGCACCCCTCTTGCCCTTGGCTGGATTAGTAAAGACTGTCCAGACGCCCGATTTTTCTGGCATCACCTTTCATGAGGTGTTGTCCAAATCGGCACTCAACAAGGTGCCACCCAGCTCCACCATGCCTTTTGAATGGACAGTGAACCCCTATCGCGGTTGTTCGCACGCCTGTGTGTATTGCTTTGCCCGCAAAAGCCACACCTACCTAGACTTCGATCCAGGCGTAGATTTTGATTCTCAGGTTGTGGTGAAGGTCAATGTTGCTCAGGTTCTACGCAAGGAATTGTTCAAGCCGTCGTGGCAACATCACCACGTTGCACTGGGCACCAACACCGATCCCTACCAACGTGCCGAAGGCCGCTACCAACTTATGCCCGGCATCATCAGTGCTTTGGCCGATTCCGGTACTCCCTTTTCCATCCTGACCAAGGGGACACTGCTGGCACGGGACATTCCGTTGCTCCGTGCGGCTGGTCGCGACGTTAGTGTGGGCATGGGAATCTCCCTGGCCTTGTTGGATGAGGACCTGGCCCAGACTTTGGAGCCCGGCACCCCCTCCCCCAAGGCGAGGTTGTCCCTGATCAGCAAGCTGCGCGACGCTGGCCTGCCGTGCGGTGTCATGGCCATGCCGATTCTGCCGTGGCTCACAGACTCGGAGGAAGCTCTGGATACGCTCTTTGCTGCTTTGGCCCAGGCTGGAGCAACAGGGGTGAGTGCCGGGGCGTTGTATCTGCGTCCGGGCACGCGGGAATGGTTCATGCAGTGGCTGGCCCGCGAATACCCGTCCTTGGTTGGCCGGTACCAGCGGCTCTACGGTTCTGGGTCTTATGCTTCTAAGGAGTACCGGCAATGGTTGGCAGCACGGGTCAATGAGGCCAAAGCCCGGCACGGTTTCGGGAAGCAAGGCTTCATTCATGATCCCCGGCAGGAGGAGGCCCAGTATCCGGCTGGCAGCATGCCCAGCGTCCACAACGACAACAGGGAAAACAAAGACCACACCGACCGGCTAACGCCGTTAGCAGGCGGCGGATTCCGCGGCATCCCTGCGGCCACAGCTACCGAGGCCGGAACAAAAGCGGCGACCCCGAGTGGGACCCCCGCCTCTGCCGAGCTTGCACCTACCTTGTTCTAGGCTTTCGAGCCGAGGCCAGTGGGTGCGCTACCGCTGCCGTGTCCGGCTGCTACGTATATTTATTGAGCCGTCTTACTTGATGAACTGAACGTTGAACGGGAACTTGTACAGCTGCCCGTTACGGAAGGCAGTAGGAGCGTTCAGCGCGGCAATGATGTGGATGACGAACAGCGCCACTCCGGCAATGCCGAAGACGAAGCCCAAGTACGGAATGAACGTCAACACGAACGCGATGACGCGCAGGATCGAGAAGTTTAAGTTCTGGCGGTGGAAGTCATCCGCGAAGCTGTTCTTACCCTTTTCCGTGAGGAAGAAGATCAGTGCCGGAATCCAGTTGAAGAATACCGAGAGCCAATAGTTCAGAACCACTGTACCGGCGGGGTCAACAGCACCCTGCTGGTACTGCGGAGCCTGAGGCGCCTGCTGGTACTGCTGCTGGGCCGGGGCTTGTTGGTAGGGCTGCTGCTGGGCAGGAGCTTGCTGACCATAGTTGGGCTGCTGGCCGTAGCTCGGCTGCGAGGCCTGCGGTGCGTTGGGTGCCTGCTGGCCGTAGCCGGGCTGCTGGTATGGGGCCGATCCAGGTGTCTCGGGTGCGTTGTAGCCCGGCGGTGTCGGCTCGACCGGCGGTGTCGGGGAATTGTTCTCGCTCACGTGATCTCTCCTTAGTTTGGATTCTTGCTTACCAACCTAGTCGCTTTCCGCACGTCCCGCCCACAAATGACACACGGGCGATGGCCTTAAAGCAGCAAAGGCGGCAGGACCTGGGAGGTTCCTGCCACCTTGTGCACTTGCGAATCCGATTCCGGGGGTTATCCGGACTTGCGGCGGAATTCACGCTTGTGTGCTGCAGCTCCGTGGGAAGCGTTGATCTTGGGCCCACCTGCGGCGGAAACGCTGCCGTGCTGCTGGTTCTTCTTGTTCTCCAGGGCCTGCCGGAACTTTTCTTTCGTTTCCTCGCTGGCGCCTGCGGGGGCTTGTTCGTCGTGGTTATCACTCGTCATGGCACAACCTCCTTGGGGTCTTCAGCACCCAGTCTCGCACAGGAGAATACTTTTCCACACCCGAGAGGAGTTTAATGTTGGGTGAAAGCGATCAGCGCGTGCACAATCGGCAGGTCGGCAGGAATCCAGGGCAATTCCAAGATTTCCGGACCGGCGAGGTCAACCCACAGCAGCAAATCGTGATCCTCCAGCGGTTCCGGGGTCCCCTCCGTTGCTTCAGCCAACCACACGCGCATGGCGGCGCCACGGTTCAAAGGCCAGCCCTCCGGCGTCGTGCCTTCTAATTCGGCACCCAGGCACACAATGATACCCAACTCTTCACGAACTTCTCGATGCAGTGCCTCTTCAGGACCTTCTCCGGGTTCTATCTTCCCTCCAGGGAACTCCCACATGCCGGCAAACTCAGGTGGTGCCGTGCGTCGAGCGGCTAAAAGGTTTTGCGGGTTTCCAAGCGAGTCAACGAGTGCTGCGCCTACGATTTGTTTCTTTGTCGTCACCAGGTAAGTCTAGGTCGAACTAGACTGGTAGGGACATCTTCATGTCGAGCCGTTGCGCACTGTGGCGCCGGCGCCTGCCGCCCTTGGCGGAACCGGAACCCCACCTTGTGAAAGTTCGTTTCAATGCCCCTGCTTAAAAACCGGTCTGATTCCACCCCGCTCTCTCCCAACGCCGTTGCCTGGGCAATCTTCGCTTTGGCCATTGGCGGCTTTGGCATCGGCACCACCGAGTTCGCCATGATGGGCTTGCTGCCTAATGTGGCCGAAGGCGTGGGTGTCAGCGTACCGACGGCGGGCCATGTCATCTCCGCCTATGCCCTAGGTGTGGTGGTGGGCGCACCCTTACTGGTCGCCATTGGTGCGAAAATGCCGCGCAAGACGTTGGCGATGGGCTTGATGGCACTGTTTACCGTGGGCAACTTGCTCTCGATCTTCGCCGTGGACTACAACACCTTGTTGGTCACACGTTTCATCGCGGGATTGCCCCACGGCGCCTTCTTTGGCGTAGCCGCAGTACTGGCAGCTTCCTTGGTTGTGCCTAGCAAGCGCGGGCGTGCCATTTCGATGGTCATGATGGGCTTGTCCATTGCCAACGTGCTCGGTGTTCCGCTCGCTACCTTTGTGGGTCAGCAGTTCGGGTGGCGCTGGATGTTCGTACTGGTGGGCGTCATCGGCGTCATCACCATGGTGTTCATCGGGATCTTCATTCCAGCCCAAAAGGCTGAGCCTGGAGCAAGCCTCCGCAAGGAACTCGGCGCCTTGCGTCGCGGCCAGGTCTGGCTGACCCTGCTGGTGGGCGTGGTTGGCTTCGGCGGCTTCTTTGCCGTCTACACCTACGTTGCCAACACCATGACTGACGTTGCCGGCTTCGATTCAGGATTCCTGCCCGTGATCGTTGGCCTCTACGGAGTGGGCATGGTGGTAGGAAACTACATTGGCGGACGGCTCGCCGACTGGTCGGTCATGGGCAGCATCTACGCCGTCATGTCCTTCATCGCTGCCATGTTGGTGTTGTACGCAGCCTCGGTTCACATTCAGTGGATGGCGCTGCTGATGATCTTTGTCATTGGCGCTTCAGGGGCCATGCTGATTCCTTCATTGCAGACGCGGCTCTTGGACGTCTCCCCAGGGGCACCAACATTGGCCTCATCCCTGAACCACTCGGCGCTGAACATGGCCAACGCGCTCGGTGCGTTCGTGGGCGGGCTCGTCATCACGTGGGGCTGGGGCTTCACCGCTCCGGCACTGGTCGGAGCCGTTCTGGCAGTGTTGGGGCTGGGCATTGCCCTGCTCAGCGGACTGCTTGATAAGAAGGACAATAAGGGCCTGAAGGCTTGAAGCCTTGAACGCCCCGACAATTTCGGAACAGTAGAACTCGACGGCCCCGCAAAAGATCCTCCCCGCACAACCCCTGAATGGGTGGTGCGGGGAGGATCTTTTTTCGTTGCGATGGCGCCTGGGCGCCTGGGCGCCCGGGTGCTAGTGCTCGCTGTCCGGCGCACTTTGGGACGTTTTTGGCCCCGAAACGTCCGACAACTGCGCACTCGAGGCACAGTGAGGCACCTAGGACAGGTTTCGGCGGGCCTCAGGGCTTTCAGCCGTTGAAGACAGCCGACATCAGGAAGCCGTGAGCCTCCGATGCGTAGAACAAGCACCCAATCCGCCGAGACTCAAGTCCCCTAGTGGCTTCGGCGTTGTGCCCTTGCACTGGCGTACAGGCACACAGTTGCTGCTGTTCCGAGGTTGAGGGATTCAGCGGCCCCATAGACGGGAACGGCTACACGGTAATCGGCCAGAGCTTTCTCTTCCCCAGCCAGGCCCTGAGCCTCATTGCCGAAGAGCCACATGGTGGGATCTGCCAAGTCATAGCTAGAATCCGGGATCTCTTGGTCAAAGGCGCGTGCGGCGCTCTCGTCCTGCAGCAGGTCTAGATTCAGTTGGCCGTAGCCGTCGGCGGCGAGGATGCCCACACCTGCTTCCTTGGCAGCGGCGACAACCTGAGCCACGTCGGCGCCAAGCACGACAGGCAAGTGGAACAGTGAGCCGGCAGTGGAACGGACCGCCTTGGGGTTGTAAATATCTACGCTCGATTGGGAGAAGATCACCGCGTCTGCGCCAGCAGCATCGGCTGCACGGAGAACTGTTCCAGCATTGCCCGGGTCTTGCACACGGCACAGCATTGCGATCAGTTTCGGCTTGGTAGCCAAGACTGCCTCAAGGGGAACGTCCACAAAATTGCACACAGCCACCACGCCCTGCGGCGAGACAGTATCTGTCATGGCGGAGAGGACCATGTCACTGGCGATTCGAACTTGCAGGCGGGAGCCGGGGGCCGAGGCCGTTTCCAGCAGCTCCGGAAACTTCTTCAGGCATTCAACGGTGGCGTACAGCGCCTCCACCACCGGCGTCCCGCCGGCGTCCAGGCAGTCGCGGTGGGCACGCAGCGCTTCACGAACAGCCTGGGGACCTTCAGCCAAGAATTGGCGACGCTTTAAACGGCCCGAGCGCCCAACCAGCTTGGCAACATCCCGCACCCGATCTGCTCGAGGATTGGTCATTGCATCTGCTGGAGGGCGCCCGGTTTCGTTCATGCTTAGGACTTTAGCAGTCACTGCACAGGATCTTAGAACTCAACGGCTCCAAGGTGAAACGGTCAAACAATAAAACGAAAAACTACTTTGCAACCGGTGCTGAGGTGTCAGCAGGCAGTGCAGCCTTGGCCAGGCCAACCAGTGCGGTGAAAGCACCGGCGTCGTTGACGGCCAGATCGGCCAGCATGCGACGGTCAACCTCGATCTGCGCAGCCTTCAGGCCCTGGATCAAGCGGTTGTAGGTCAGGCCGTTGGCGCGTGATGCAGCGTTGATACGCTGGATCCACAGGCGACGGAAGTCACCCTTGCGCTTGCGGCGGTCGCCGTAGCTGTACACAAACGAGTGCAGCAGCTGCTCTTTGGCCTTACGGTACAGACGTGAACGCTGTCCGCGGTAACCCTTTGCGCGCTCAAGAACAACCCGACGCTTTTTGTGGGCGTTTACAGCCCTCTTCACACGTGCCACGTGCGTACTCCTTCAAGTTTAAAGATCCCAAGCCAATCATGCCAGGGAAGGCTTTGATGAAATGGTGTTAGACCCTGAACTGGGAATGACACCGATTGACTTACGAAATTAGATGCCGAGCATCTTCTTGATGTTGCGCACATCTGCCTTGGCGACCAACAGGTCACCCTTCAGACGACGCTTCAAGCTGGAGGGCTTGTGCTCCAGGTAGTGGCGGCGGTTAGCCTGCTGGCGACGCAGCTTACCGGAACCGGTCAGCTTGAATCGCTTCTTCGCACCACTATGTGTCTTCATTTTAGGCATGAGGACCTATCTCCTTACGTATCCACCGGCGCTGCCTGTGGTTCTCTTGCAGCGACTGGTTGGGTCACTGTGTGGGTGTATTCACCGCTGAAAGGTGTGAACCTTATTCAGCTGAGCTGGGGGTTTCGACTGCCGGTTCGCTCTTTGCAGATGCGGGCTTGGCGGTCGGTTTTGCTGCTGCCTTGGCGGGCTTGGCGGCAGGCTTGGCTGCTACGGGCTTGGCCATGGGCTTCGGCATGGGGATGGGCTTTGCAGCCACGGGCTTGGGAGCAACTGCCGGCTTGGGTGCTGCGGCCGGTTTGGTCGCGGGAGCCTTTGCTGCGGCTTTCACCGGAGCGGCCTTAGCAGCAGGTGCCTTGGCTGCAGGAGCCTTAGTGGCAGCGGCCTTGGCAGGTACGACGGCGGGAGCCGGCTTTTCTGCCGGAGCTTCCTTCACGGGGGCTGCTTCGGGCGCCGCGGCTTCGGTTACAGCGGCAGTCTCAACGACTTCCTCCGCAACCGAAGCGGCAACTTCCTGAACAGCTTGAGCGCCGGGAGCCGGCAGGTCCTCGTTAAGGTGCAAACCATCAGGCAACAGATCAGCCAGTGACTGGGTCATGGGGGCCTTGTTGTCACGGTCTACGTCCACGCGAGCGGTGCCATTGGCCACAGCCTCGTTGTGTGCTTTCGCATCGGCGCGCTGCTGGTTGCGGCGTACCTCTGCCTTGGCTTCGGCCTTGTTCTTCAACGGACCGATGACCATGACCATGTTGCGCCCGTCAATGCGAGGGCTGGACTCGATGATGCCAACTTCAGCAACATCTTCTGCAAACTTCTGCAGGAGACGGATGCCCATCTCAGGACGCTGCTGCTCACGACCGCGGAACTGGATCATGGCCTTGACCTTGTCACCGGTGCCGAGGAAGCGCAGTGCGTGACCGCGCTTGGTCTCGTAGTCGTGCTTATCGATTTTGAGTCGGAAACGGATTTCCTTCAAAACGGTGTTGGTCTGGTTCTTGCGGGCTTCACGAGCCTTGACGGCGGCTTCGTACTTGTACTTGCCGAAGTCCATCAGTTTGCACACCGGCGGCTTAGCCGTCGGTGCGACCTCAACCAGATCCAAGTCGGACTCTGCTGCTAAACGGAGGGCGTCTTCAATGCGGACGACACCTACCTGTTCGCCTGCTGGCCCAACCAACCGCACCTCGGGGACGCGGATTCGATCATTGATGCGTGGCTCGCTAATGTGTGGCTCCTGTTACTTGAAAAGTGTGAGTACCATCAGCAACGAAGAAGGCCCCCAATTTGCTGATGCAATGGAGGCCTCGAGGGATTGGCTTGCAGTCCCCCTTAACGGGAACAATCTGGCTCTCCGTACTACGGAAAGCGCCAACCTAAACCAGACAACTCCATTACTGGGTCGAAAGGTGGGAGAGGACTCCACTTGCAAACACGATTATAGTACATTCCCCATCCCACAGAGAACCCGTCTGGGGATCCTCTGGAAAGCTGGCGAAATAACAGCATCGCGTCGGTCTATGACAAGCTTAGCAGTATGAGTAGCTCAGATAGTAATTCGGACACACGTAACACCTTCCAACCCGCCCCCGAAGAGGCCCTGAGTGATAGTCAGGCAGCTTCCGTAGTGCGCGATATCGCTGAAGTTCCCGCCATTGAGGTCATCACCACGGCGGCCGTTCACCTCATGAGCGCAGCAGCGGTCAAGTGCGGCCTGGCTGCAGGCCCGGATGCCGAGGAGCTCAAGGATCTAGACGAGGCCCGCAAGCTCATCACCGCCCTAGCCGGCTTCGTCACCGCTGCAGCACCGGAAATTGGTAGCCAGCACGCCGGACCGTTGCGCGATGGCCTGCGTTCACTGCAGCTCGCTTTCCGTGAAGCCTCAGAGTTCCCGGACGCACCGGGTAAGGGCCCGGGCGAGAAGTTCACTGGCGCCGTCAACTAGGTCCCACTCGCTCCCAGCGCTAAGCCGCTGGCGCGCCTTTACGCTGGGACCCCCGCGAGCGTGGGCCCACCCACTCGCTCGCTCGCTCCACTATCAGCTTCACCTTCACCGCAAACGGTGAGTAGTTAGCAATGTCACGCACAAACATTGTCATCTACTCACCGTTCGCGGTGCTTAAAGGAAGATTTAGGGCAGCTACACCGGGTCCGGCTCACCTAGAAGGTCATCAAAGTTATCTGTCTGCTTTGATTCCGTCGATTTTGTGTCAGTTATTAGTGGCTTACGGCGGCGCCAGATAGCCATGCTCACCAATCCGATGATCGACAAGACGCCACAGACCAAACCGATGATGGCAAAGCCAGCCCAGGGACCGATGCCATCGATCATGGCCCCTGCAAAAGGAGAACCCATGGCGCTACCGATCGTCATGGACGAGCCGTACCAACCCATAGCTTCACCGCGGCGGCGTTCTGAAACCAGATCGGCAATGTGTTCGGCACTTGAGGTCAAGACCGGAGCACACAGTAGACCAGGAAGAATCGATAACAGTCCCAGCGTCCAAGCATTGGTGGCAAACCCCATTGGGATGATCAGGATCGCCATGGCCATCAGCAGCCACAGGGGATTGACGGAGCGCTTGAGGGCGCCGTAGAGAATGCCACCAACGATCGAGGCACCACACCAGAAGATGAACACGATCCCAAGATCGCCGACGACGTCGTTTTCGCGCATGACCGCGACCATTCCCACATTGGTTCCAGCCAAGACCAGCCCGGCGCCCAGGGAGGTGCCCAAAATGGCCAGTACCGCAATATTGACCCAGCGCAGATTGTGCCGAGTCCCACCCCACAATCGGACCAGCGCGCTCTTGCCCGAGAGGTCTGGTGCTTCGCGGTCCTCAACTGCATCCAGAGGATGCGCCTCAACCACACCGACGGAAACGAAGGATCCTTTTTGGCCAGTTCTTGTGGGCGGGTTGAACACCATCAGAAAGACTCCGGCCATGGACGCGGTGACACCGATGATGACTAGGCCCACCACCGTGTGAATGGTGGTTGCTAGCAAGACTCCGGCGGCGGGCCCGATCATGAACGTGATTTCAGCGCCCATGGAATCCAGTGCGTAGGCGGTGCGCCGCTGCTCTTGGGGCACCATCACGCTGAGTGCTTGACGCACCACAGAGAAGATCGGAACGGCGAAGATGCCGCCAATGACGGCAGCCACTACCAGAAGCTGGAAGCTCAGGAATGGAGCCAGGCTCCACACCACTACTTCGGCAACTACTGACGGCAGGAGTGCCTTACGCAGTCCATAGACGTCCACGAGTCGACCGCGCCACGGGGCGCCGAACGCCATGCCGATGGTGATGGCCGCTGCAACAAGGCCTGCTGAGGCATAGCTAAGCTGCATCGTTTCAACCACATGCAGAGTCAACAGCACACCTGCAGCTGCATGCGGGATGCGCGCAAACATGGCTACAATCAGCAGCCTGCGCACGGGTCCGACCGCGAGTATTTCACGGTAGGCGGCAAAGTTCACCTGGGGGCTCTCTTTCGTGATCCATCACAAGAGAGCGCCGAGGCTACCATGCGATGAGGTTGTCCTGAATGTGGGGATGCCGTAGGCGAACATGAATTGAATCCACTGCCTGAGCAAAGTACTCATTCGCCGCCCAGGACGCTTGCAGCGCAGCGAGCACACCGTTTACCGCGGCTTGGTCCAGCCCGGGCAATAAGGTGATGGTGACACAGAGTTCTGGGCCCACTCCACCGCCGGAGACCAACAGTGCCGACGGTTCCGCTTTTGGGTACCACTGGGATTGTATGCCCTGACCGGCGCTGGCAGAAATGTCCACAACGGCTGTGTTACCAAGGGCCGACACAGACTCGCGCAGAACGCGCTCAACCGCTGCATCCCCGTAGCTGGGCTCCCACTGTTGCTGTTGCGCCAGCGACCACATTGCCGGGCGGCGGACCACAAAGGGCCGCTCCGAGCCAGGGTCTACCACCAGCAGTTGTGCTTCCTCGGCCACCGCAGACAACGCTGCCCGCGCCGCATAAACAGCAACCGGTCGCGCTTCGGGATGCCACCGTGTGAGAGCTTCGGCATTGGAAAAAACAGGGAGGGCCCGGCGGCCATCGGGACCTTGCACTGTCACCAGAGCCATGTCCGATTCCTTATCCGAGACCAGACCGTTTTCACCTACTGTCTGTTCCGCCAGCTGCGCCACGATCGGAATGAACACCCGGGCGGTGGCGAGGGAGGCAACTACCTGCGCTTCGCTGCCGTCACCGGAGGCTAGCGCCGCGAGGGCGGCCGCAAACCCGGCGTCCATGGCGCCGTCGTCGGTGTCAAAGTTGTGGTACTTTTCCTGCGCAGGAAGATCGCGGCCCGCCCAGGGCTGTCCAGCAGAATCGGTGCTGCCGCCAGCCCCGGCCAGAGCTGCTGCGATGTGTCCGGGCAGATGCTTCTTGGGCATCTCGGTCATGATTTAGCGACGGCCTGCAACGTCAAGGGCCTGCGGGAGCGTGAATGCGCCGGAGTACAGAGCCTTGCCAACGATGGCACCCTCAACACCTTCGCCGACCAATTCGCGCAAAACGCGCAGGTCCTCGAGGCTGGAAATTCCGCCCGACGCCACCACAGGCTTTGAGGTGCGGGTGCACATTTCGCGCAGCAGTTCTACGTTGGGACCGCGCAAGGTGCCGTCCTTGGTGACATCGGTGACCACGTATCGTGCGCAGCCGGCATCTTCAAGGCGAGCCAGGACCTCCCAGATGTCCCCGCCTTCCTTGGTCCAGCCGCGGCCTGCCAAAGTGGTGCCGCGAACATCAAGTCCGACGGCGATTTTGTCACCAAAGCGGTCAATGACCTTGGCGGTCCACTCCGGGTTCTCCAGCGCAGCCGTGCCCAGATTTACACGGCCCACACCCAATTCCAGGGCGGCTTCCAGCGTTGCGTCATCGCGCAGCCCACCGGAGAGCTCGACCTTGACGTCCAGGACCTGCACCATTTCGCGCAGCAGTTCCGTGTTTGAGCCGCGACCAAAGGCCGCGTCAAGGTCCACGAGGTGAACCCATTCGGCGCCGTCGTTCTGCCACTTCATGGCGGCGTCGAGCGGGGAGCCGTAACTCGTTTCCGAGCCAGCCTCGCCCTGCACCAAGCGCACGGCCTGGCCGTCCACAACGTCGACAGCGGGCAGCAATTCCAAAATGGGGGTGGTCATGGGGTCCTCAACGTTGTTTGTCCTACGGGTGGAAACTACAGGAAGAAAGCTGCGGCGTAGCCGCGGGTTACTGCGTGAAACTTGACGAGCGTGAAACTAGACGAGCATCAAGCTAGAGCGTGAACATGTAGGCGGCTATGAGAGACATGGCGGCCAACGCGGCAAAGCTGATGGGGATCCAGCGCGGGGTTTTCTGCTGGTAGAACGTATAGGCTCCACCGATCAGCAAGCCTGCCAGTGCCATCAACAACAACGAGTACATCAGCGAGCCGCCTTAGTCAGGGAATTGACCCAGTTACGCAGCATGCGGGCTCCTGCGTCACCGGACTTTTCCGGATGGAATTGTGTTGCGCAGAGCGGGCCGTTTTCAACGGCCGCGATGAACGGGGCACCGTGCTCGGACCAGGTCACCATGGGCGGACGCATTTTGGGCTGCAATACCTCAAAGTCCCACTTCTGCACACCATAAGAATGCACAAAGTAGAAGCGCTCAGATTCAACGCCTTCAAAAAGCATGGAGCCTTCAGCTGCTGTGACGGTATTCCACCCCATGTGCGGGACCACGGGGGCTGGCAATAACTCGACAGTCCCCGGCCACTCCCCCATGCCTTCGCGGTGGGTGCCGTGTTCTACGCCGGCGTCAAAGAGGACCTGCATACCGACGCAGATGCCTAGAACTGCCCGGCCACCGGCAACGCGGCGGCCGATCATGCGCAGCGCATCAACGGCTTTGAGCTCGTCCATGACCGAGGCAAAGGCGCCCACGCCAGGGACAACTAAGCCGTCGGCGTTTAGAACATCCTCGGGTTTAGCACTGAGCGTTACCACTGCCCCGGCACGTTCCAGCGCGCGGACGGCTGAACGGACGTTGCCCGAACCATAGTCCAGCACCGTAACCGTGGGCTTGTCACTACCTGCTTTGTTGCTTACTGCTGACTCGGTAGCTGCCGAACTCACAAAAGGCCCTTCGTGGACGGGATGCCGGTGACGCGGGGATCGGCTTCAACGGCCGAGCGCAGTGCCCGGGCGAAGGCCTTGAACTGTGCCTCGACGATGTGGTGCGGATCCCGGCCAGCAATGACTGTCATGTGCAGGCAGATCTGGGCATGCAAGGTGATGGCTTCAAAGACGTGGCGGGTGAGCGAGCCAGTGAAGTGACCACCGATCAGGTGGTATTCCTGTCCGGCAGGCTCGCCACCATGTACCAAGTAAGGACGGCCGGAAAGATCAACCACGGCGTTGGCGAGGGCTTCATCCAAGGGGACCGTGGCTTCGCCGAAGCGGCGGATCCCGGCCTTGTTCCCTAGGGCCTCCTTGAGGACTTCACCCAAGGAGATGGCCACGTCTTCTACCGTGTGGTGGGCATCGATGTGGGTATCGCCAGTGGCCTTGATGTTCATGTCGATCAGGGAGTGCTTGGACAAAGCCGTGAGCATGTGATCGTAAAAAGGCACGGAAGTGTCAATGTTTGACACGCCGGTGCCGTCGAGGTTGATCTCCACCATGACGCTTGACTCGCTCGTGGCACGCTCCAGGCGGGCAGTGCGTCCCTGGCCGGGATTCGGGCTGTTCTGAGTCATTGCGGCAGTCCTTTGTTGTGGTGCGCCTTCGCAGCCGGCAGTTGCCGGGCAGGGACGGGCGCGTAAACGAATTGGTGTAGTGCTACCAGTTTAGGAGAGAAGACATGGTTATACCCAAACCTCTCCCCTGGCGAGAAGGAACCAGCCATGTTCGACGGCGGATCCTCCTCACAGAACTAAAGAGGCGTCCTCAGGCGGCAAGGAAGGCGCGCAGTCCTTCAAGGAAAGCTGTGGTCTCGGCTTCCGTACCTGCGGTGACACGCAAGTGGCCCGGAATTCCAACGTCGCGAATGAGTACGCCGTCGGCCAGCAAGGCTTCCCAGACCGCATGCGGATTCTCAAGTCCACCAAAGAAGACAAAGTTTGAATCGGACGGCGCCGGGCTAAGCCCTAGAGCAATGAGCTCGTTGACGATCCGGTCCCGCTGGACTTTGATCTGTTCGACATTGGCTAGCAGTGAGGTGGAGTTCCGTAGGGCTGCCACAGCTGTTGCTTGGGTAATGGCGGAGAGGTGGTAGGGCAGGCGGACCAGACGCAGGGCGTCGGTGACTTCCGGCGCAGCAGCCAGGTATCCCAGTCGTGCCCCTGCTAAGGCGAAGGCCTTGCTCATGGTGCGTGAGACCACCAGTCGAGGCCGCCCCTCGAGCAAGCTCAGAGCACTCTCGGTTCCTGTGTGGGCAAATTCTGCGTAGGCCTCGTCAACAATAACCATTGTTTGAGATGCCTCGCCGGCTGCATAGACGGCTTCCACAACGTCCAGGCCCAAAGCCGTTCCGGTGGGATTGTTGGGCGAGCAGAGGAACACGAGGTTCGGAGCATGCTGGCGAACCTGCTCGGCGGCAGATTCCGCAGAAAGACTGTAGTCCTGGGCGCGAACACCAGCGATGTAGCCTGTCCCGGTTCCGCTGGCGAGTAGCGGATACATGGAATATGTGGGAGGGAATCCCATGACGGTGCGGCCCGGACCTCCGAATGCCTGCAGTAACTGCTGGAGCACTTCATTGGATCCATTGGCCGCCCAAAGATTATCTTCACTCAAGCCGTGGCCAAGATAAGCCGCCAGCTCTTGGCGCAGAACGGTGAATTCTCTGTCCGGGTAGCGGTTGAGACCATTTAGCTCTTCGGCCACTGCTGCAAGGATTGCTTCCTTGGCATCGGCCGGAACACCAAAGGTGTTTTCATTAACATTCAGCAGCACCGGAACATCAAGCTGAGGTGCACCGTAGGGGTGCTGTCCACGCAAGTCGTCACGAAGCGGCAATTGACTTAGGCGTTCAAACTGGTCCATGCCCTCCAGCATATTTGCTTGCCGTGGAAAAGTTCGAAACGGCGACACAATGCGGACACCATCACCTGCAGGAGCGCTACTTCGGGATGGGAACGTAAAGCCGCTGACCTGCCTGCAGGACACCGGTGCCCAGATCGTTCAGTGCAACGATTTCGCGAACCACATGGCGTACATCGCGGGTGGGATCGGCAGCACCGGCAATGCTCCACAAGCTGTCGCCCTGCAAGACCGTCACGGCGACGGCGTAGTCGGCCATGTTGACCGCCTTCACCTCAGCGGCCGCGTTTGCCGGACTCGCGAGAGATCCGGCCATGATGGCAAAGGAGACAAACAAGATCAGCGCCGCGACAGCGAGAGTCGGGATGCCGAAGAACACCAACCGACCACGACGGGTCAAGCTGAGCCGAGTGCTGCCAGCGAAGTCCGCTGTGCCACAATCTGCTCCACCGATCTTCACTTCCCCTGATCGAACAGCTCCATGTTGGGCAGCACGATCCATGGTCGGTGCAGGGCCGGGCAGGGACACGCCAAAGGATGCGTGGGAGATAAGCAATGCGTTCATGACTTCTGGTCCTTTCACCGTGAATCCACTGCCCAGGGGCCAACTGCAGCCATCGGACCAAGATTCCACACTCAACATCTTCGATAGAACGTATGTTCTAATTTGCTACTAGTACAGTTTTAGCATCTATAGACGACACTTGCCAAGAGCAAATAGAACAAATGTTTGAAATTCGTCTCTTCGTGGCTTAAACTTGCAGAACAAGGATTGGCCGCTAGATGCAGTCCACCAGCAGGCACTGACATTGTTCAGGGCAGCCACGAAAGGACCGACGGAACCATGGCGCTTCCAGACCCGCCGCACCGCATTCCCCAAGCACCCAGCCGCGCTGGAATGAAGGGCCTGACGGTAAGGCAGAAGAAAATTCTCGAGTGCATCCAACGGTGCATTGCCGACAAGGGCTACCCGCCCTCAATGCGCGAAATTGGCGATTCCGTGGGGCTGGCTAGCCTTTCCAGCGTCACTCATCAGCTGACCCAGTTGGAGCGCCACGGCTATTTGCGCCGTGATCCCAAGCGTCCCCGCGCCATGGAAGTTCTCATCCCGCTGGTATTGGACAGCGGAGTTGTCGAAATCGAAGGCGTTAGCGCACCGAAGACTCTGCGCAGTTCGAACGGTCTGAACTTTGCCGAACTGAGCAGTTCTTCGGACACCGCTTTTGTGCCTCTCGTGGGCCGCATCGCAGCAGGTGGCCCCATCTTGGCTGATCAGTCAGTGGATGACATCATGCCTTTGCCGCGGCAGATCGTGGGCAGCGGTGAATTGTTCATGCTCAGGGTCCAGGGTGATTCCATGATCGACGCCGCCATCTGCGACGGCGACTGGGTTGTTGTGCGTCAACAGCCAACAGCCAACAACGGCGACATTGTGGCGGCATTGCTCGAGGATGAGGCGACCGTCAAGACGTTCCGTCAGCGTGACGGTCACACCTGGCTCCTGCCACAGAACACTCGCTATGAGCCGATTCTGGGCGACCATGCCACCATCATGGGCAAGGTCGTCTCGGTGCTGCGAAGCCTCTAACCGAAGTCTCTAACGAAAAAACCGATAGCCGGCCGCCGTTGGCGCGTGCCGAAGAAGTACGAAGGCACCCCGTCAGCTCATGAGCTGATGGGGTGCCTTCGTGTGTGGCAGCCAAAATGTGTGTACAGCCCGGAGTGTCAGTGGCTTCTGCTTCCAAACAGCAGATGACGCGCTTAACCAGTTCGAGACTGCAGAAGACGCGACAAATCCGCGATTTTCATCGCATCATCTGCGTTTTCAAATCCAGCCCGTAACCCTGCCTTCGTGGGTGGCACTACTTGCCGGAGAGCCGCTTCAGCGCGCCCAACGCCACGGTTCTGTCCTTAGTGGACCAGAAAGGCGGTAGAGCGGCACGCAGGAAACCGCCGTAGCTGGCATTGGCCAGACGGGAATCAAGTACAGCAACCACGCCCCGGTCTTGGCTGGAACGGATCAACCGGCCCACCCCCTGCGCGAGGCGCACCGCTGCATGGGTGGCAGAGATGGCAATAAATCCGTCACCGCCACTTTGCGCCACGGCACGGGCGCGGGCAGTGACCAGCGGATCATCCGGGCGCGGGAACGGGATCCTATCTATCACCACAAGACGGCAGGAGGCTCCTTGCACATCAACACCTTGCCAGAGCGACATGGTACCGAACAGGCAGGTGTCCGGTTCATCGGCGAACTGTTTAATGAGCCCGGACATGGAGGAGTCCCCCTGGCACAGGATCTTCACCTTGAGCTTTTTGCGGAGCTTCTCGGCTGCGTCTTCTGCAGCACGCCGCGAAGAGAACAGAGCCAAGGTTCCGCCACCGGCGGCGGTGATGAGCGCTTCCAATTCATCTAATTGCTCAGCGGACATCCCGAAGCCGGGTTTCTGCAGATGGGCGGCGACATAGAGCATGCCTTGTTTGGGGTAGTCGAACGGCGAACCGACATCGGCCCCCGTCCAAGTGGGAGCGCTGGGCCCCAAAAGACCGAGCCCGCCAGCTGTGGCTTGGAAGGACTCGCCAATAGCAAGAGTGGCCGAGGTGAGCACTACCGTCCGATCGGCAAACAAGCCCTCCCGCAATTTCATCGCCACGCTCAAGGGTGCGATGTTGAGCACTGCCGGCTCATTTTCATCCGCCTTCTGATAGCCCTTGCCCGGTGCGAAGGAACCCGGCCGCGAGGCCCACACCACCTCACGGGCATCATTGGCAACCAGCAGACGCTCGCACAAATCGAAGATCAGATTGAGCCTGGATCGGGCAATCGAACGCCCGCCGTCGGCGGCAGCATTACCCTCAGGCTTAGAATCGGACAAGGCGGCACGTACCGCGTCACGCAATTGCTCCACAGCTTGAGATTGCACCTCGTTGAGCCCCTGTGGGAATAGCCCCTCGGGAACACCAGCTAAGGCAAGGTCCAGTGCCGCGGCGCTGGCCTGCAAGGCGTCCACGGAAACAGCGGTGTGCTTGCGCGTGCTTGACGCCGCCGCCTGCACCATCTGCACAGAGAGTTGCCCGGTGACCGCGCCTGTTACGCGATCCTGGAGCTCATGTGCTTCATCGACCACCACCACGTCATAGTCGGGAAGCACGGCGATGCCTTCAAAGGCACTGATGGCCAGCATGGCGTGGTTGGTGACCACAATGTCAGCCTCTGCTCCGCGGGCACGGGCCAGCTCCGAGAAGCACTCGGTAGCCATCGGGCACTTCTGGGCGCCCAGACATTCCATGGAGGTTACAGAGACCTGCCGCCAGGCTTTGTCCGTCACTCCCGGAACAATCTCGTCCCTGTCGCCGGTGTCTGTTTCCTGCGCCCATTCGCGCAGACGCACCACTTCCTTGCCGAGCTGTGAGGTGGGCCCGGAGGTGGCACTGGGAGGGTGAGCCACGTTGTCTTCGCCAAGACTAAAAAGGGCGCCCTCGCCGGTGTCTTCGGTAGGGAAACCACCTGCCAGTTTTTGCCGGCACACATAGTTGCTGCGGCCCTTGACTAAAGCAACGTCAATGGCCCGCGGCAACATCGGTTTCAGGGCAGCCAACAACCTAGGTACGTCCCTGCCCACGATCTGTGCTTGGAGGGCAAGGGTCGCGGTGGCAATCACCGCAGGCTTGTCGCTGGTCAGGGAGTTGACGATCAGTGGTATCAGGTAGGCGAGGGACTTTCCGGTCCCCGTGCCCGCCTGAACCAGCAGGTGGTCCCCGCTCTCAAGAGCGGCAACTACCCGGCGTACCATTTCATGCTGGCCATCGCGGCGTTGCCCGCCCATGGCGTCAACGGCCCGATCCAAAAGGTCCAGTGCCTGCTGCGAAAGTTCACTATCAGGCATGCTGGACAAACGGTTCAACCTCTGCAGCCAAGTCTTCACGGACACGAACCTGAGCCAAGGTGCCCTGCTCTCCATGTTCCAGACTGATGATCTCAGCATCGCTGCGATGCAATTTGTTCAGCACATCGCCACGGTCATAAGGGACCAGCAATGTCAGCACGACGCTGGGGTGCGGAATCCCTTCCTTGATGGCTTCGAGCAACTCCTCGATGCCTTGTCCTGTCCTGGCCGAGACCACCACAGAGCGGGACTCACGCTGGCGAAGACGCTCCACCACAAAGGGATCGGCGATATCTACCTTGTTCAGGATGATGATTTCCGGGATCTGGAGTGCCTCGACTTCGGCAAACACCGAGCGAACCGCAGAGATCTGCCCCTCCGGGTCTGGGTGGGAAGCATCGACAATGTGCAGGATCAGATCCGCGTCGGCGACTTCCTCCAAAGTGGAGCGGAAGGCTTCCACCAGTTGGGTGGGCAGTGCGCGGACAAACCCTACAGTGTCAACCAAGGTGTAGCCCAAGCCGTCAGAAGTCTCGGTTTTACGGACCGTTGGATCCAGTGTTGCGAACAGTGCGTTCTCCACGAGCACGCCCGCATCAGTGAGACGGTTCAGCAGCGAGGACTTGCCAGCATTGGTGTAGCCGGCAATGGCCACTGAAGGCACATTGTTGCGTTTGCGGTTGGCGCGTTTGGTTTCCCGGGCAGGAGCCATTGCTGCGATCTCGCGGCGCAGTTTCGCCATGCGGGTGCGGATCTTGCGTCGGTCCAGTTCCATCTTTGTTTCACCGGGACCACGGGAACCAATACCGCCACCTGCAGCACCCACCCGGCCACCAGCCTGACGAGACATGGATTCACCCCAGCCACGCAGTCGTGGCAAAAGGTATTCCATCTGGGCCAGTTCAACTTGAGCCCGGCCTTCACGGGATTGGGCATGCTGGGCAAAAATATCCAGAATCAGTGCAGTCCGGTCAATAACCTTAACCTTGACAACCTCTTCAAGCGTGCGCCGCTGGGACGGTGAGAGGTCACCGTCAATGACCACGGTGTCTGCGCCGGTGGCGTGCACCATCTCCTTGAGTTCCTGGGCCTTGCCCTGTCCCAAGAACGTTGCCGGATCAGGCTTGGCCCTGCGCTGCACCAAACCGTCCAGGACTTCCGATCCTGCCGTTTCAGCCAGAGCAGCCAGCTCTCGCAGCGAGTTCTCGGCATCGGCCATGGTGCCAGAGGACCACAGACCAGCGAGCACTACGCGTTCAAGGCGCAACTGGCGGTATTCGACTTCGCTGACGTCTTCGAGCTCAGTGGACAGGCTTGCCTGACGGCGCAGCGCGTTGCGGTCAGCCAACTCGCTCTGATCACCATCAGAGAGGCTGTGCTGGAAATTCAGGGTGGACACGGCTTGCGCCCGTCCTTCAAGCGGCCTGGTGGCAGGGGCCCCACCGAACGGATCTTGGGCCTCAATGTCCTCATCCGCACGCGTGGCACGGGAAGCGGCCGCGTCCTTGGCCAAAATCCGGTCAATCACGGCTTCAATCTCCGCGGCAGAAAGGGACTCCTCCCCCGTGCTGTGGCCCTGTGAAGGTGCCGTGTTCTCCCCGTCACGGGGCAGCTCGTTGCCGTCGGAACCATTGTGTGCAGATGCGTGGGACATATTCTCCTTATAGGCTGTTACCCTCAATCGTAGTCCGAGCCACCGACACTCACACCTTTTGAGGTTCTTGGCTTGTGGATAATCACACGTGTGCATGTGCTGCGCTTAGGCGCGCCTAGATACACAAAGCGGTCGTTGGGCACTAATCTGGCATGACTATGGGTACTCAGGGTGCAGATCACTATTTCAGTTCACAACCGTCCACGCCGATGAAACGCCGGCCACTTCGCGTAGTTTTGGCTGGCGAGGAGCGCAATCTCCACACAGCCGGGGGCATCTTCAGCCCTGATGGTGTGGACAAAGGCACCACCATCTTGCTCAATGAAGCACCACCACCGGCCACTGCCGGTAACCTCTTGGACATCGGCTGCGGCTGGGGACCCATTGCGCTCACTCTGGCGCTGCGCTCCCCTGCAGCAACGGTGTACGCGGTGGACGTCAATGAGCGTTCCATCGAGCTGACCCAGGACAACGCCAAGGCTCTGGGATTGGCCAACGTCAAGGCGTCAACTCCCGACGCCGTTGATGCAGAGCTGCGCTTCACGACCATCTGGTCCAATCCGCCCATCCGCGTGGGCAAGGCCGAGCTGCACTCGATCCTGCTGATGTGGCTGCCCCGTTTGGCCCACAACGGCACGGCCTACCTTGTGGTGCAAAAGAACTTGGGCGCTGATTCGTTACAGCGCTGGCTGACCGCCGAACTTAGCGAGCAGTTCCCTGAAGCCGGCTTTACGGTGGCTCGCGATTCCACGAATAAGGCCTTCAGGATTCTGAAGGTGACCCGCACCAAGCCTTAAGCGCTCAACCCGTCGGCAAAAACACCTTCTGCCACGATGACGGCGGGCCCGCTCAGCTCCACATGCTCGCGACCATCGGATCCGGGGAAGAAACGCACACCGAGAATGCCGCCCGGCACTGCTACGGCCCAGCTGTCCGGGGCCTGGTCACCGGCCCAAAAACGGGTGGCGGCTGCCGCAGCACAGGCACCGGTCCCGCAGGAGAGAGTCTCCCCCACGCCACGTTCGTGAACACGCATACTGATGCGTCCGACGTCGTCCGTCACCAAAGGCTCGGCAGGCACCGCAAACTCCACATTGGTCCCGTGCAGGGGCTCCGGAGTGACGGCGGGCGCCACGGTGAGGTTGGCTGCTGCCATCTCACTCAGATCCGCCAGCGCCACCACCGTGTGCGGGTTGCCCATGGTGATGGACAGGGCGGGGCGCGCCACGGCCAGCCCGGCCGTCTCGACCAGCGAGTCGCTACCGCTCGGGGCCTGCTCGGGGTGAATGAAACCCCAGTGGCCCATGTCCACGCTGTACCCGTCTGCAGTGCGAGCCACCACCTTGACGCCGGCCCGGGTGCCGATCACGAGCTCGTCACCGGCGCCCAGCTCCACGAGGCCCTGCGTCACGAGGAAGTGGGCAAAAACGCGCACCCCGTTGCCGCACATCTCAGAGATGGAACCGTCGCCGTTGTAGTAATCCATGAACCATTCGGCGCCCGGATTTTCCTCCAGCAGCGCCGTTCCCTCGGGGATGTTCTTGGAGCGGACGGCACGGATCAGGCCATCTCCGCCCAGTCCACGGCGCCGATCGCAGAGCCTGGCAACCTGTTCTGGCGCCAGTTCACGCTCCCCCCCGGGATCGGCCACGAGCACAAAGTCGTTGCCGGTGCCGTGGCCTTTTCCAAAGCGCAGGCCTGTCAGGGAGGTGCTGGTTGCAGTCATGGAATAACTCTAAAGCACCCCACGCACGACGCCGGTACTTGGCTTACTATGCGCCGGCTTTACTCAGCTGCTGGCTGGGCTGGCTGGGCTGGCCGCCGCGACGAGTGCCGCCGCCGATTCAACGAGGTCCGGCTGGGACCAATCCAGCCACTGCACACGCGGATCGGCTCGGAACCAGGTGAGCTGGCGACGAGCGAATTGGCGCGTGGCCACAATGGTTTCTTCGCTGGCCCGCTCCACGGTGGACTCGCCGTCAATAACGCGCAGGAACTGCTGATAGCCGAGTGCTTTGTGTGCGGTGCGCCCCTCCCGCAGTCCTTCGGGAATGAGTGCCGCGACTTCATCGAGCAGGCCAGCATCCACCATCTTGTGAACCCGTGTACCTAAACGCTGGTGCAGCTGGGCACGGTCGCCGTTGAGCCCGATCTGCACGGTGGGGCTCACATATTGGCGATCGGGCATGAAGGAACTGAAAGGCCGGCCCGTAATCGCGTG
The DNA here is from genome assembly GCF_040686835.1 of Specibacter sp. NPDC078692. NCBI lineage: Bacteria > Bacillati > Actinomycetota > Actinomycetes > Micrococcales > Micrococcaceae > Specibacter > Specibacter sp. NPDC078692. The sequence continues at coordinate 266,747 of NZ_JBFBLV010000001.1, read as the reverse complement.
TACTTCCAGGGCCCGCACCGCGCGTTTACCGTCGTTGATACGGGCAGCGGAGACTGGGTCCACCTCGTTGAGTCGGTGCAGGAGGGTGGCCAAGCCATCGCTCTCCAGTTCAGCCTCGAGGGCTGCTCTGACGGTGGGCTCGGTGCCAGGGAACTCCAAAACATCCAATGCCGCCCGGTTGTACAGACCGGAACCACCCACCAGAATGGGCAGCTTACCCCGTGATCGGATGTCCGCAATGGCGGCACGGGCCAGCTGCTGGAAGGCAGCCACCGTGGTGTCCTCTTTGACGCTGAGGAAATCCATCAGATGGTGCGGGATGCCGCGCCGTTCTGCCAGGGGAAGTTTGGCCGTACCAATGTCCATACCCCAGTAAAACTGCATCGAGTCTGCGTTAATGGCCTCGCCATCGAAACGCTCCGCCAGTGCTAGGGCCAGCTCCGATTTCCCTGAGCCCGTGGGGCCAACAATAGCCACCACTGGAAGCATCTCCGGCGCTGCCACCACAGGGGCGTTCGCAGAAGCCTCCGGTGCTGGGGTCATGCTGAACGAACCGGAAGCGTCGGCATGCCCAGGCTTACCTTGGGCCGGACGGCGTCGGAAGTTCCAGACGCCGTTGGGACGCCGCAGGATTCGGCTTGGGCCAAATCCCAGGCATCTCCGGCACGTGAGCGGCGCAGCTGGTAATTGGCCAGATCCGGGTCAGCCACGAGATGGAAGGCTGCAGCATCGGTAATGGTGACGGTAACCAGATCGCCGGGGCGCGGGGCCTGGGCGCCCTCGGGGACGCTGAAGTGGACCAGCCGTTGATCCCGGGCACGACCGGACAAACGATTGGTCTCCGCGGCCTTGCGTCCGGAAGTGGCCGTCACCATGACCTCCACCTTGCGACCAATCTGCAAAGCGTTTTCCTCGGCACAGATCCGGTCCTGGAGTGCTGTCAAACGCAAGAAGCGTTCCTGAACAATTTCCTTGGGCAACTGATCTGGCAGATCCGCGGCAGGAGTGCCGGGGCGTTTGGAATATTGGTAGGTGAAAGCGGTGGCGAAGCGTGACTTTTCAACGACGTCGAGCGTGGCTTGGAAGTCTTCCTCGGTTTCACCAGGGAAGCCGACAATGATGTCAGTAGAGATGGCGGCGTGCGGGATTTGTTCGCGCACACGGTCCAGAATTCCCAAGAACTTAGCTGACCGGTACGAGCGGCGCATGTCCTTGAGGACCTTATCGGAACCGGATTGCAGCGGCATGTGCAGCTGCGGCATGACATTGGGAGTTTCGGCCATGGCGGCAATCACATCGTCGGTGAATGCGGCTGGGTGCGGGCTGGTGAAGCGGAGCCGTTCCAAGCCCTTGATCTCGCCGCAGGCGCGCAGCAATTTGCCAAAAGCTAGTTTGTCTCCGAATTCGACGCCGTAGGAGTTCACATTTTGGCCCAGTAGCGTGACTTCGATGGCGCCGTCGTCGACCAGTGCCTGGATCTCGGCCAAGATTTCCCCGGGGCGGCGGTCGCGTTCCTTGCCGCGCAGTGAAGGCACAATGCAGAAGGTGCAGGTGTTGTTGCAGCCGACGGAGATGCTGACCCAGCCCGAGTACACCGAATCGCGGCGGGTGGGCAGGGTCGAGGGGAACACTTCGAGGGACTCGAGGATCTCCAATTGTGCATCGGCGTTGTGCCGGGCACGCTCTAGCAGAACGGGCAGGGCACCCACATTGTGTGTACCGAAGACAACGTCCACCCAGGGTGCCCGCTTTTGGATGGTGTCGCGATCCTTTTGCGCTAAGCAGCCGCCCACGGCAATCTGCATACCGGGGTTGGTTTCCTTGATGTGCGCGAGCATTCCCAAGTTGCCATAGAGCTTATTGTCAGCGTTCTCGCGGACCGCGCAGGTGTTGAAAACCACCACATCGGGAACAGCATCACCGTTGGCGTCAATAATGCGTGCCGGACCGGCTTCTTCAACGGCCACCATTCCTGCTGTTTCCAACAGCCCTGCCATGCGCTCTGAGTCATGGACGTTCATCTGGCAGCCATACGTGCGTACCTGATAGGTGCGGGGATGGCTGGCTGGGACTACTGTGCTTACGGGGCTGGCGGAAGGATCTACGCTATTTGGGATCAGGCTCACCCATCCAGCTTAAGACCAACCGTCGCGGAACAGCTAAACGGCTCCACTGGCGCGCCAGCGAGTGGGGATCAGTACCAGCCGACGCTTTGGGAGTGGTTCCATGCTCCGCACGGTGAAACGTAACGGTTCTTGATGTACCCCATGCCCCATTCGATCTGGGTGCGGTAGTTGGTCAGCCAGTCTGATCCGGCGGAAGCGTACTTCCCTGGGGGCAGCGACTGGGCAATGCCATAGGCGCCGCTGTAAGGGTTGGTGGCGTTGGTACGCCAATTCGATTCCCGTTCCCATAGCAGGTTCAGGCACTGAAATTCGCTCTGCGCCCATCCATAAGCGCCCAATCGCGACGACGCGTAGGCCTTGGCCCCAGCTGGATCGTTGACGGCACCGCCAGGGATATTGGGCAGTAGAACCTCTACAGGAATATAACCCCCAGGGTTGGTCTCTACCGGCGGGGCAACAGGTTTGGGCACAACAGGCTTAGGAGCAGCGGGTTGGGGCGCCGGATTCGGATTGCCAGGCCGCGGCGCCGGGTGGGTGGCCGCTGGGTTTTGTTGTGCGGCCTCTGCTTTGCGATCAGCTTCGGCTTGTCGGGCGGCTTCGGCCGCCGCGGCCGCTTGGCGTTTAGCTTCCTGTGCCTCGTTGTAGGCGGCCAGTGCTTCCTGCCCCTGCCTGTACTGCGCTTCTTTGGCTGCGGTGGTGTTGTTGAGAGTAGCCAACTGGGCCGTGAGCGTGGCGCTTTGCTCCTTTTTTGCATCCAACTGAGCCACCACGGCATTTTGGGCGGCAACGGCGGCGTCCCTAGATACCAGCGCTTCGGCAGCGAGTAGCGCTTGTGCGTCCTGCGCTGCTTGGCGGGTCTTCTCGAGGGCAGTCGCTGCCGCCTGTGATTGTTGAGCCCTGGCCTGTTTTTGGGCTGCCTGCTCCCCCACTTGTTGCAGCAGTTCCACACCGTTGAGACTTTCCGGTGTTTCTAGTGCGGCCATGGTGGCAAAAAAGCCTAGATCGGTGCCACCGTTCTTGTAGCTTTGCACGGCGATGGCAACGGCGTCTTTTTTGTGTTTCGCGGCCTCCTCAGCAGCGCGGCTGGCCTGCTCACTCAAGACGCTCACCTCCGCAGCGGCGGCGTCTAGTTTGCGTTCAGTCAGGGCATAATTGGCCCCTGCGTCAACGGCGGCTGTGCCCAAGGTGCCGGCATCATTTTCCAGTGAGTCCAGCAACTGCCCAATCTTGGACACCGCCGCGGCTGTAGCTGCCGCATCGCCCTTGGCAGCTTGGACTTCAGCCCATGTAGGGAAGCCCGACGGCGGCGCGTCTTGCGCAAGTGCGGGCCCCATCGTGACTCCGTAGACGAGAAAAATCCCTGCCGTCACGGTGCCAGCAAGGAATCTACTCAGGGGTGGAAGTTGAGTACGCATATGTCGCCAGCATAGCGGGTACCGGAGCTTTCATGCAGAAAAAGACACCAGCTCCCCTAGCTGCAGCAGCTTTCAGCTCAGGCTTCCATCATTCTGCTATCAAACTTTCATCAATCACTTCGCCGACAATTGCGAAGGCGTTGGACGGGTTGAAGCCTTTCCTCGCCAGCATGGCAACCCACCGACGGGTGTATTTATCCCGTTCGGTCCGGTCCCCTAGATTCATGGACGGACGGACCTTGCGCTGCACCAGATCACGAGCCTGTTCCCGCTCCGTATCGTCATCAACCTGTGCAAGGGCCTCGTCAATGAGATCTTCAGCAATGCCCTTCTCTGCCAATTCACGCCGTAACGCACCACGGGCCAGTGATTTGTACAGTGACCGGGTGCGGACCCATTCTTGGGCGAACTCGGCGTCGTCAATAAGCTTGACCACCTCGAAGCGGTCCAGCACTGCTTCGGCAACATCCGCAGGGATCTCCCGTTCGGCCAGTTTTTGGCTGAGCTGGAAGCGACTCTTGGCAGAGTGTGAGAGTTGGCGCAACACAATGGATCTGGCAGTTGACGCCGGGTTGGCGTCAACTGCCGGATCCGAGCCGCGAGGTACGGAATTCATCTCGGCCTAGAAGCCGTCCACTGCTTTAAGCTTGGGGGCTTCCTCATCTTCGGTGGGAGCAATGACCCCAACACCGAGCTTGGCCTTGATCAAACGCTCCAGTTCATCGGTGAGTTCCGGGTTGTCTTTCAAGAATCGACGTGAGTTTTCCATACCCTGACCCAGCTGGTCGCCATCGTAGGTGTACCAAGAACCGGACTTGCGGATGATGCCGTGCTCCACACCCATGTCAATGATTCCGCCTTCACGCGAAATACCCACACCGTAAATGATGTCGAATTCGGCGATTTTGAAGGGCGGGGCCATCTTATTCTTGACAACCTTGGCCTTGGTGCGGTTACCAACGGCGTCCGCACCTTCCTTCAAGGTCTGGATGCGGCGTACATCGATACGGATGGAGGCGTAGAACTTCAGCGCCTTTCCACCCGTGGTGGTCTCCGGGCTACCAAAGAACACACCGATCTTTTCACGCAACTGGTTGATGAAAATGGCGGTGGTTTTTGTCTGGCTCAGGCGTCCGGTAATCTTCCGGAGCGCCTGGCTCATCAACCGTGCCTGGAGGCCGACGTGGCTGTCGCCCATGTCGCCTTCAATTTCCGCGCGCGGCACCAAGGCTGCCACGGAGTCAATGACAATGACATCCAAAGACCCTGAACCAATGAGCATGTCCATGATTTCCAAGGCTTGCTCACCGGTATCCGGCTGGGACACCAGCAAGGCATCAGTGTCGACACCGAGCTTGGCGGCGTAGTCGGGATCTAGTGCGTGCTCAGCATCGATAAATGCGGCAAGACCGCCAAGCTTTTGGGCGCTAGCCACCGCGTGAAGAGCCAGGGTGGTCTTACCGGAAGACTCCGGCCCATATATCTCAACAACTCGCCCGCGAGGCAGGCCACCTATACCCAGAGCCACATCCAAGGCGATGGATCCGGTGGGGATCACTTCAATGGGTGCACGGATGTCATCACCCAAGCGCATGACGGAGCCCTTGCCAAATTGCTTATCAATTTGAGCCAATGCTGCTGCCAGCGCTTTGTCACGGTCTGCGGGAGCGGCCATGATTCACCTCGGTCTTTCCTGTGCGCCGTTTCCGGCCCCTTGAACTGCGCATTGGGCGCCATTCACGGTCTGTGGTTGATACGGTCAGTGCTCAGTGCCCTGACTCAATAGCCTGGACACTTTGTGGTTCTTCACCGGTTTCCCGGCATCCTGCCAAGCCCATGGCTCTGCAGGCTTTTCTCCATACCTAAAACGCTAGTTCAAGGGTCTGACATTGTCTGCTGTCACCGGCGCTCAAGCCCAAAATTGTGGAGAACTTTTTTGTTTCCTCCACAGGACGGCACTAAACCAGTATAAAGAAAATAGAATAAGTATTCGAACATTTCAGGGCGTGTCGCTAGGTCCTCGTTTGTCGAAGTACCGGAAACGTCCGAGACGCAAAGCAAATCTAGAGCCCCCTCGAGTGCCTGGGCACCACTAGCTCTTGGGCGCTACGTCCCTGCCTAGCCATCGCGAGGGAGGCACATCTTGCATCTTGCACACCTCGTGCCAGATTTCCTTGGGGTCGAATCCGGCACGTAACGCCTCACTTGCGGTGTTCCCCCCTACCCCAGCTAAAACCAGATCCCGGGCAAGCACCCGTGAATAGGAGGGACTAAATTCTTCATCCATCAAACGCCAAAATTCGCTAACTCTCACTCCCCCATTCTCGCACGACAGCCTCCTGCGGCAGACCGTTGCACAGGGGTGGTTCACTTAGAATTGATCCATGACAAGTCCTGCCGCGCCCGGCACACCTGCGAGCAGCGCCAAGGTCGCTGCCATAGAGCTTCTTGATTCCCAACTAAGCCTCTTCTCGCGCAGGGCCCGAGCCATCAACCACCAGCTGACACGAAGCGTCCACCCAGATTTGGAACCAGCAGCTTACGGTCTCTTGTCCGTCCTGATGCGTCAGGGTGGGATGCGTCTGACGGAGTTGGCAAAACGGATTGGCGTCGGCAAACCCTCGGTCAGCCGCCAGGTTACTTTCCTGGTTTCCCTTGGACTGGTGGCTAAGGAAGCAGACCGGCTTGACGGGCGTGCCCAACTCATTAATTTAACTCCCGCCGGCCTAGCGAAGATGAACTCGCTGCACGCCGGACGCCAACTGGCCTTCCATGAGCAGTTGGCTGGATGGGATGAGCGCGATCTCACCGATCTGGCCCGGCTGCTTGAGAAGCTCAACGCCGACTACGGTCGCTAGCCCCAGACGCTAGCCCGAAACTCGAAGAGCAGAATTTTCAGCAATAAAAAACCGGCCCTCACCGTAGATGGGGCCGGTTTTTTATTGCTTGTTAGTAGACGCTGCACAGGACTGATGCCCTTGGAATGCTAGACGTTGGACATCAAGCCCTTGTTGAGTTCGTCGGAGAGTTCCTCGTTCAGGTCTCTGCCATAGCGTGCAGCAAATTCCTGGGGAACAGTGTCCGGGACAGCCACGCCTTCGGCAATGGCCAGACGGTCGCTCACTTCACGGAGCATGAGTGACAAGGGAACGTCCAGGGCGGAACAAATGGAAGAGAGCAACTCTGAGGATGCTTCTTTTTGTCCGCGCTCGACTTCACTCAAATAGCCCAGTGAGACGCGTGCATTGTGTGAGACTTCGCGGAGAGTGCGGCCTTGACGTTGACGTACATCTCGCAGAACGTCGCCAATTTCGTGGCGTAGTACCACCATTTTGCGTTCCTTCTGCTGATGTGGTTTTGCGTCCGCCAAACCCACATCCCGCCAGCGCACCACGCCGTTTACGGATACGGGTTGTTTCACCATCGGTATCGCCTAACTCCTAGATTATTCACTGCAGTTCAATGGGTTGGGCTTCCCCAGTGAATGGTCCACTGGAAACCCCTTTGCCCGCTTGGTGTTCCCATCCTAGAGGGAAAGGGAGCATTTAGCGTTCATCATGACTAACTATCTGGTTACAACTTTTGTTCCCGAGCAGCTTTAACTGCTTCAGCCACGAGCGTCAAGGCAGCCTGGGTGGCCTGCACTCGGATAGCTTCCCGGTCTCCGTCAAAGTGGAATTCTTGAGCATGGGCCACCCCGTCAAGGGCCACCCCAATATAGACCAAGCCCACTGCTTTGCCTTGGTGCGGTTCAGGCCCAGCCACGCCGGTGGTGGAGATTCCTAACCGTGCCCCCACTGCAAGACAGGCGCCCAATGCCATACCGCAGGCCACTTCGGGATCCACGGCTCCCCTACTGGCCAAGAGCGCCGCTGAAACCCCGAGCTGCTTCTCCTTGACCGAATTCTGGTAGGCGATCACCCCACCTTGCAGCATGGCAGAGGCACCAGGAACCTCTGCGATGGTTGCGGCCACCATTCCAGCTGTGAGTGATTCCGCTGTGCCTACCGTGACGTTTTTCGCAATGGCACTGGCCACGAGGGCGGCCAATCCACTGGGCACGAATGCGGCTACGAGTGAGTCCATGGAGCGTCCTTAGCCCTGTGCCCCATTGCGGGTAGCGCCGTTGCCCCCGTTGTTCCCGCGCCCCGACCGGACCAACTGTCCGGCCTTGACGAGGTAGTCCACGCCCGTGACAACCGTGACGGCCAAGGCCACCAGCATGACCACGAGCGCAATAATACTCAGCCAGTCGTGTGCCGGGGTGACGGGAAGCAGATAGAAGAAGATGGCTACCGTCTGCAGGACGGTCTTGAGCTTGCCGCCCTTGGAGGCGGCCATGACACCATATCGGATCACCACAAAGCGCAACAGGGTAATACCGATTTCACGCACCAGCATGACTATGGTGACCCACCACCACAGCTCACCCACTGCCGAGAGCATGATCAGGGCCGAGCCAATCAGCAATTTATCGGCTATGGGATCGGCAATCTTGCCGAAGCTCGTGATGAGCCCGCGCGCCCGGGCGATGTCGCCGTCGAGCTTGTCAGTATAAATGGCCACCACAAACAGTCCTACGGCCAGCCAGCGCAAAGGTCCGTACTGGCCGTCGTCGGCGATGAAAGCCCAGACGAAGAAAGGCACCATGACAATGCGAAAGAGCGTCAAAGCGTTGGGAAGGTTCCAATTCGAAGGGCGCGGCGCCACCGTTTCACTCACAGTGCAAGGCTATCGGCAAAGTGAGCTTGCGCAGCATTCTCCGCCGGAACATCAGCTGGGGCTGCCGAGACTTTGGTTAGCGTCCGGTCAACGACCATGCGTCCTCGCCACCTTCTTCATCGTCATCACCGTCGTTGTACTCCACAGCTTGGGGGCGACTGGCCAGATCATCAGCTACCAGGTCACCACCCCAACCATGGTTGGCGTTGGCGTTCTCGGCCAGTGCCGCGGTCATAGGATCCAGGGCGGGAGTGGGCCCACCCGATGAAGGTTCGACGCCGGCCCCTCCTGCCAGCGGCCCGTCACCGCGGATGGCGGCCAGGGTTTCGGCGAGATCGTCCGGCTTGACCAGCACATCGCGGGCCTTGGAACCCTCTGAGGGGCCCACCACGCCACGTGACTCCAGCAGGTCCATGAGGCGGCCAGCCTTGGCAAAGCCCACGCGGAGCTTGCGCTGCAACATGGAGGTGGAGCCGAACTGTGTGGTGACCACCAGTTCGGTGGCCTGCAGCAGCAGATCCATGTCATCGCCAATGTCATCCTCGATGACCTTCTTGGGCGCCTCGGTGGCAATGACGTCGCGATAGGTGGCCTTGAGCTGGCCCTTGACGTGATCCACCACTGCCTTGATTTCAGCCTCGGTAACCCACGCACCCTGCACACGTACGGGCTTGGACTTGCCCATGGGCAGGAACAATGCGTCACCTTGACCCAGCAACTTCTCAGCACCGGGCTGATCCAAGACCACGCGGGAGTCGGTGACGGATGAGGTGGCAAAAGCCATACGCGAGGGCACGTTCGCCTTGATCAGACCCGTCACCACATCCACGGAAGGACGCTGGGTGGCAAGGACCAAATGGATACCGGCGGCACGGGCCAGCTGGGTGATACGCACAATGGAATCTTCCACATCGCGCGGAGCCACCATCATGAGGTCGGCGAGCTCGTCCACAATCACCAGCAGGTACGGGTAGGGCCGAACCACGCGCTTGGACCCTTCGGGCGGATGGACGTTGCCAGCCTTGACGGCTTTGTTGAACTCGTCAATGTGCTTGAAGCCGAAGTTGGCCAGATCGTCGTAACGCGTATCCATTTCGCGCACTACCCACTGCAGGGCTTCGGCGGCCTTCTTCGGATTGGTGATGATGGGAGTGATCAGGTGCGGCACACCCTCATACGCCGTCAATTCCACGCGCTTGGGGTCCACCATGACCATGCGCACCTCATCCGGTGTGGCACGCATCAGGATGGAAACGATCATGGAGTTCACAAAAGACGACTTACCAGCACCGGTAGCACCGGCCACCAGCAAGTGCGGCATCTTGGCCAGGTTGGCCACCACAAAGCCACCCTCAACGTCCTTGCCCACACCCATAACCATGGGGTGTTCGGTGCGGCGGGCATTGGCTGAACGCAGCACATCGCCCAGGACAACAATTTCCTTATCGGCGTTGGGGATCTCAATACCAATGGCACTCTTGCCCGGGATGGGGCTGAGGATACGCACATCGGAGGACGCCACGGCGTAAGAAATGTTCTTGCTCAGTGCTGTGACCTTTTCCACCTTGGTGCCCGGCGCCAGCTCAATTTCGTAGCGGGTCACGGTGGGTCCGCGGCTGAAACCGGTGACGGCAGCATCAACATTGAACTGCTGCAAAGTGTTGGTCAGCGCATCCACCACGGCGTCATTGGCGGCCGTGGCATCTTTGCCGGGAGGTCCGGCTGGCAAGTATTCCGAATCGGGCAGCGTGTAGGTGACATCGCCGGAGAGCTGGAGCTGTTCCGAACGTGCCGGGATGGGCGTTGGCGGCGCCATCGGCGGGGCGGGAATGGCACGTGCCACCGCCGCATCGACGTCATACACTCCCCCGGCGGCCGGTGCGCCAGCACGTGGTTCACGCGGCGAGTTATCGGCAACGACGCCGATTGCCTCGGTGACCGGTTCGGCATTTTCCTGCTGCGCGTCAAACACGTCAGAGGAGGTGGGCAGCCCTTGGCGGGCCTTGATCTTATCGGCCGCCAGCTGATCCCGTGTGGGCCGCCGGACTCCGGGGCGGAGCGCAGGAGCGGACGACGCCGGCTCCTCGGTCTCGCTGTCATCGGCCGCGATGAGCGGGGTGTCGAAAGCTTCAATACCGAGCAGCTCCGCTTCTTCCTCGGCTGTCTTGGCCGCCTTCTGGCGGGCTCGCAGACTGCGAGGCTTCTTGCCAGCGGCTTGCCCGTCATTTTCGTACAGGTAGCTTTGATCGTGCCCGTCGCCGCGTGGTGCAGTGGCCGGGGCGGTGCCCATGAGCTGTTCGTAGACTCCACGCAGGCGGGCCGGAATGTGCCGTACTGGGGTATTCGTCAGGACAAGGACGCTGGCGAATGCCACGAGGGAGAAGAAAATAATGGCGGTGATGTTGCCCAGTTTCGCGACGAGGCTACCGCTGAGAGCACCCACCATGCCGCCTGCAGCGCTGAGGCCGTCAAAGCCGTCAGCAATGTCGGGGTTCCCGGCGACCACATGCGCCAGGGCACAGCCGGCTAAGGTCATGATGGCGAAGCCCAGAGCCACCCTGTTATTGGTGGACATATTGCTGGGCTGGCGGAAGACCAGCACCGAGAAGATCAAGAACATCGGCGGGAGCAATGCTGCGAACCAGCCAAAGGTGCCCTGGAAGATGCCACGTACGCCGTCAGCGACAGGGCCGCCCAAGCCCCACCATTCAAAGGTGGCAATGAGTACGGCCAGCAAAAAGAACAACAGACCCGAGCCATCTCGGCGTTCCTCTGCGGGCATTTGGCTCTTGTCCGTGCCCATCCGACGGACAGCGCCGCCCACCAGGTGGCCGAAACCCTGCCAGAATGCCACAACCATGCGCACAGGCCACACCAAGTGAACCTCTGGCTCGGCAGCGGTTGATTTGTTGCGGGGCACGGGCATCTTGCTGGTCTTGGGGGCGCGCGAAGATGCGCCGCCCTTCTGACCAGAGGACGGACGGGTGGGTGTAGAACGAGTCGCCATGCCTCTAACGGTACCTGCCACGGCCCGGAACAACACGAATTTGCCCCTCGAACCGGCCGTGGTGGCAGGCACAGCGACGCGCCGGGTCCACAACCACCGTGTGGTTTAACTGTGTGGTTTAACTGCGTGGTTTATACCCACCCCACACCCGATGGCAGAGCAAGGTGAGAGGATCCGGCGTCGTACGTGAAGAACGTGCGCATACGCAAAGTGGCCCGCAGCAGGGAAATTCTACTGCGGGCCACCAATACAACAATCCGGGCTAAGCCTCCAGGACCACCGGGATGATCATGGGGCGGCGGCGCAGCTTCCGGTTGACCCAGGTGCCAATCACGCGACGAACCACTTGCTGGAGCTGATGCGCGGTGTGATCGGTGCTGGCCATAACGGCTTCTTCCAACGCTGCGGCGATCTTGGGCTTGATCTCGTCAAAGACGGAATCGTCCTCGGCAACACCACGGGCGTGGATGTCCGGGCCGGAGACAATCTTGCCGGTGGCGCGGTTGACCACGGTGATGATGGAGATGAAGCCTTCATCGCCCAGGACGCGGCGGTCCTTCAGATCGGCATCGGTGATCTCGCCAACGCTGTGGCCATCCACATAGACAAAGCCGCATTCCACCTGGCCCACAATCTGGGCCACGCCGTCGCGCAAATCGATGACAGAGCCGTCTTCGGTGAGCAGCACGTTTTCGGCCGGCACGCCGGAGGAGATGGCGATCTTGGCGTTGGCGATCAGGTGGCGGGTTTCTCCGTGCACCGGCATGACGTTCTTCGGCGTCAGAATGTTGTAGCAGTACAGCAGCTCACCGGCAGCGGCGTGGCCCGAGACGTGCACCTTGGCGGTGCCCTTGTGGATCACGTCGGCGCCGCGCTTGAGCAGGCCGTTGATGATCCGGAACACGGCATTTTCGTTGCCCGGGATCAGCGATGACGCCAGGATGACGGTGTCGCCGTGGCCCACGGAAACCTTGTGGTCCCCGTTCGCCATGCGGGACAATGCGGCCATGGGCTCACCCTGTGAACCGGTGGACATCAGCACCACCTGGTTATCGGGCAAGTTGTCCACGTTCTTCAGGTCCACCACAACATCGGCCGGCACGTGCAGGTAGCCCAGCTTTTCGGCAATGCCCATATTGCGGACCATGGAGCGGCCCACAAAAGCTACCTTGCGTCCGTGCAGGACAGCGGCGTTGAGGACCTGTTGCACGCGGTGTACGTGGGAGGAGAAACTGGCCACGATGATGCGCTTGTCAGCTTTGCCGAACAAGGCCTCCAAGGTGGGCCCAATCTCTGCCTCACTGGTGGTGAAGCCGGGCACGTCGGCGTTGGTGGAGTCCACGAGGAACAAATCCACGCCTTCTTCGCCCAGCCGGGCAAAGTGGCGCAGGTCGGTGATGCGGCCATCGAGCGGCAGCTGGTCCATCTTGAAGTCGCCGGTGTGCAGCACGGAGCCGCCCGCCGTGCGGATGAAGACGGCCAGCGCGTCCGGAATGGAGTGGTTGACGGCAATGAACTCGCACTGGAACGGGCCGAGCTGTTCCACCTGTTCTTCCTTGACGGTCAGCGTGTACGGCTTGATGCGGTGCTCCATGAGCTTCGCCTCAACAAACGCCAGCGTCAGCTGCGAGCCGATCAGGGGAATGTCATTGCGCAGACGCAAAAGGTACGGGACGGCACCAATGTGGTCTTCGTGGCCGTGCGTGAGAACCACGCCCACTACATCGTCGAGCCGGTCCTTGATGTAGGAGAAGTCCGGCAGAATGACATCGACGCCGGGCTGGTCCTCTTCGGGGAAGAGCACACCGCAGTCAACGATGAGCAGCTTGCCGTCCATCTCAAAGACGGTCATGTTCCGGCCGATCTCGCCGATGCCGCCCAGCGGCACAATCCGCAGGGTCCCCGGAGCTAATTCCGGCGGGGTCCGCAGGCCCGGCTCAGCAATTTGGGTCATGTTTAGAGTTCCATTCCAGCTTCCGCAAGGTCAGCCTTGATCAGTGCGATCTCGGCAACGCCTGGCTCCACGAGGGGCAGACGGACAACCGAGTTGGACAGGATTCCCTGCCACTTAAGAATTTGTTTGACGGCCACGGCGCCCTGAACATGGCCCATGGTGGCCCGGATAACCGGATCCAGCGCGAAGTGAATGGCGCGTGCCGTGACAAAGTCCCCTGCGGCGGCAGCATCAATGAGCGCGCGGAACTGCTGGGGCGCCACGTGGGCACTCACACTGACAAGTCCGACGGCGCCAGCAGCCATGAGCGGCAGCGTCAGTCCGTCGTCGCCCGAGTACACATCGAGGTCCGTGTTGGCCAGGACCCGGCTGGTTTCGGTGAAGTCTGCCTTGGCGTCCTTCAGGGCAGTGATCTGTGGGTGATCGGCCAGCTTGATGATGGTTTCGGTGGTGATGGGGACACCGGCGCGGCCGGGGATGTCGTAGAGCATCACGGGAAGATCGGTGGAGCTGGCAATGGCTTCAAAGTGGGCTTGAATGCCGGCTTGGCTGGGCTTGTTGTAGTACGGGGTCACCAAGAGCAGTCCGTCGATGTCCAGCTTGGCCGCGCGCTGGGACAGGCTGATCGAGTGGCGGGTGTCATTGGTTCCGGTGCCGGCGATCACGCGGGCGCGCCCGCCCACGGCGTCGATGACGGCCTGGAACATGCCAAGGTTTTCTTCATCGGTCAGGGTGGAGGTTTCACCTGTTGTGCCGGTGACCAGGATGCCGTCGCAGCCGTCGTCCACGAGCTTGTTGGCCAGTTCCCCGGCTGCTTGATAATCCACTTCACCATCGACGGTGAAAGGGGTGACCATCGCGGGCACCAAGGTTCCAAACGGGCGAAGTGAAATCTTTGAGGCAGACATAGCTAAAACGTTACCCGCTACTTGCTGTTTTCACGCAACGGCGTCCACCAACGCAGGCAACACGACGTCGCCGCCGGCACCGCTAAACCTGTTATTCCTAGCGCAGGGATTCTAGGAACGGCAACCATTCATCAAGCACGGCTTGCGCTGGAAAAAGAGTGTTGCCGTGATTGCGGCCGGGCAGTTCCACGAAGCGGGCCTGGGCCATCAGGCTGGCAGCACGTTGCGAATCGGCAAACCGTCCGGTGTCCGCGGTTCCGGCCATCAGCAAAGCCGGGGTGGTGATGGCCGCCAGGGCGTCCTCGGGAACTGCAGCGTCAGCCTGTGTCTGAGCGAAGTAGGCACGCAGGGCCGCGGCGTCGTTGGCCAGGAAGGCAGCCTTGGTCTGGGCATCCAGCGGGCGCCCGATCCGCGCTTCCCAACCCTCAACAAAGGCGGGCATGCCGCCCGAGGCGAGAGCGCCGTCGTACTCGGGAAAGAACAGCCGCCCAATACTGCCGGTCTCAATCTGGTAGCTGCCGCCCAGCGAGGTGACGGAGCGCAGCCGTTCCGGGGCCGTGACGGCCAGCGAAAAGGCCATGCGCGCACCCACCGAGTAGCCGCCGTAATGGGCCTGTTGCGCGCCAACGGCGTCCAGGACCGCGAGGGCGTCCGCCACCAGAGTTTCCATGCGGTACGCGTCCGGCGTGGCCGGTTTGGCGCTGCGGCCGTGCCCACGCAGGTCCATGGTGATGACCTGGTACTGATCGCGGAACGCCTTGGTGTAGCCGAATCCGCGCCAAATAGCCTTGCTCAGCGCGCTTCCGTGGACCAGCAGCAGGGGTGTGCCCTCCCCCACCACGTCAAAGGCGAGTTCGACGCCGTCGTGCGGGTTATGCGCAATAGGCACGGCTTAAGCCTGTTTGAACAGTGCGATGGCGTCACGCATGGATTTGCGGGCGCGCTTGCGGTCACCGGCGGCATCGTAGGCGCAGGACAGCCGGAACCAAGAGCGCCAGTCCTCCGGCGCAGCCTCGGCCTCGAGCTTGTACTTGCCGAACTCCGCGTCAGCGGCGGCCCGGTCAATCCGGCCACCGGGTGACCTGGGCAGATTGTCCTCGGGCAAGCCACCTTCGGCTTCCAAAATGCCGGCCATCTTCTCGGTGCGGGCGCCAAACATAATCTCGGCGATCAGCGCCCAGGCTGCCACGAACGGGATGACCAGGTAGGCGGCACCCATCAGCTTGGCGACCCAGTCGGAGTCACCCAGCAGCAGGACGGCGCGCTGGAGCATGACCACCATGTAAAACACCAGCAGCAGGGCGATCAATGCCACCCAGATCTTGGTCTTGGAAATTTTCATTTTCGGTGCCTTCGCGCTGGAATTCGTTGTCTCTGCCATGGTCCTAGCCTTCGAGGTCTAGGTAGCCGTCAAGGCCTACGGTGAGTCCGGGGCGGGTGCCCACGGTGCGGACACCGAGCAGCACGCCGGGCATGAACGATTCGTGGTTGTAGGAATCGTGACGAATGGTCAGGCCCTCACCGTGGCTGCCGAAGAGCACTTCCTGGTGGGCCACCAAGCCGGCGAGGCGGACGCTGTGCACGGGCACGCCATCCACCGAGGCGCCACGAGCGCCGTCGAGCTCGGTTTCAGTGGCGTCAGGGGCGCCCGGAACGCCGGCCTCGCGGCGGGCGGCGGCGATCAGCTGGGCCGTGCGCAACGCCGTGCCCGAGGGCGCGTCGACCTTGCGGGGGTGGTGCAATTCAATGATCTCCACCGAGTCAAAGTACTTGGCGGCCTTGGCGGCAAAGTAGCTGGCCAGCACAGAGCCCAGCGCAAAGTTGGGGGCGATCAGCACGCCGGTTTCCGGGTGCTGCGTCAGCAGGGATTCCAACGCTGCGAGCCTGGTGGCGTCCCAACCGGTAGTGCCGACCACGGCGTGGATGCCGTGCGCAACGGCAAAGTGCACATTCGCCTCGGTGGAATCGGGCACCGTTAGGTCAACTATCAGCTGCGCACCGCGTTCCAACAGCACGTCTAGGGAATCGGACCGACCCAACGCCGCTACCAATTCCATATCCGGTGCGGCGTCGATGGCCGCAACGGCAGCCGTTCCCATTCGTCCCTTGGCGCCGAGCACGGCCACCTTCAGCATTTCACTCATAGCTTTAAGCCTACTGGTTTTTGCCGGGGCCCTGATCCGCGCCTGGCTCCGTGTTTTCTCCCGGGTCGCCTTCGCCGGGGACCTTCCCGGCGCCGACCCATTCCACCGAACCGTCGCTGAAGAACTGTTCCTTCCAAATGGGCACCTCAGCCTTGATCCGCTCCACCAATGCCGAGCACAGCTCGAAGGCTTCGGCGCGGTGCGAAGACGCTACGGCGCACACCAAGGCGGGTTCGCCGATCTCCAGCGGTCCCACGCGGTGTGCCACCCAAATGCGGACGGGGTGCCCGTCGGGGTCGCTGACGGCCTCGATCAGGGAGGCCACCACCTCACCGAGCACTTTTTTGGCGAGTGGATGGGCTGTGTAGCTCAAGCGCTCAACGGATGCTCCGCCGTCGTGGTTTCGCACCACGCCGCTGAAGCTGACCACGGCGCCTGCGGTGTCGGATTCGACGGCGGCGATAGCGGCGTCCACCGAGATGGGTTCGGCGCTGAGCAGCGCGGCCACGATCTGCACGTTAGTGTCCATGACGGCCCGCTATCTGATCGCACACATGCACGATGATCGGATCCAGCACGGCCAGTCCGTCCATGACGCCCGACGGCGATCCCGGCAAGTTCACAATCAAGGTGGTTCCGGCGATCCCGGCGTGGCCCCGGCTCAGCGCCGCCATGGGCGTCTTGGCCAGTCCGGCGGCGCGCATGGCCTCCATGATGCCCGGAATCTCGCGCTCGAGCAGCGGCAGGGTCATCTCCGGAGTCTGATCGTCTGCGCTCAGACCTGTCCCCCCGCTGGTCAGCACGACGGCGGGATGTTGCGTGAGCACGGCCCGCAGCGCCGCTCCTACCGGGGTACCGTCCGGCACCACAATGGGTTCCATGGCCTCGAAGCCATGTTCGCGCAGCCAGTCGACAATGACCGGACCGGTGGTGTCTTCGTAAGCGCCCAGTGCTGCCCGGGTGGAGGCAATGATCACGGCGGCTGTTCCCTGTGAGGTGCCGGGTTCGCAGGCACTCATGCTAGGTCTCCTCGTGAAGGTGCCGCTGATTCGGATGTGGCTGCTGCTGGGTCTGCTGCTGTTGCGTCCACAGCCCAGCCGCCGCTTTTTCCGCCACTCTTGGCCAGAACCTGGATGCCGGAGATGACGGCATGTTTGTCCACGGCCTTGATCATGTCGTAGACGTTGAGTGCGGCCACGGACACAGCTGTCAGAGCCTCCATTTCCACCCCTGTTACGCCACGGGTTTTCACGGTGGCCAGCACCGTGACGGCAGTGTCCCCCAGTTCGAAATCGACAGTGACTTTGGAGATGGGCAGTGGATGGCAGAGCGCGATCAGATCCGGTGTTTTCTTGGCAGCCATGATGCCAGCAACGCGGGCCACGGCAAGAGCGTCACCCTTGGGCAGTCCGCCAGCGCCCAACAGCGCCATGACCTCGGGCGTGGTGCTCACGGTTCCGGTGGCAGTTGCTTCGCGGGTGGTCACTGCTTTCTCGGAGACATCCACCATGGCGGCGGTGCCGTCCTGGCGCAGGTGTGTCAGGTGTGTCAGGGAAGAATTTTCGGGTGTAGTCACAACAGCCATACTTCCACTTTTGCGCCAGCCTGCAGTTCAGTGACACCTGCTGGGATATGAATCAGGGCGTTGGCGTTCGCTAGGGCCCCCAGCAAATGTGATGATTCCCCGCCCACTTGACGCACGGATGGGGAAGATTCATATTCGGGACCCGAATAGATCCCGCGCCGGAGCTGGTGTTTTCCGGCTGGCGAACTCATGGCGGTTTCCAGCGCAGCGACCACGCGCTGGCGCGGTGCCGGAACTCCCACGATTGCCGAGAGTGCAGGCCGCAGGAACATCTCCAAGGAGACGAAGGAACTGACAGGATTGCCGGGGAACCCAATAAACGGGACGCCGTTCACTGTTCCCAGCCCTTGAGGCCCTCCCGGTTGCATGGCTACAGAAAGAAAGTCCACTGCGGCACTTCTTCCGGCAAGGTCGATTGCTTGCCGGACTACTTCAAAGGCACCTGCGCTGATGCCACCCACGGTGATCAATAGATCGTAGGCCGGCACCGCTGCGCCGTCGTCCCCGGTCGACCGTGTCGAGGCATCCATGAGTTGCCACAACTTGGCAGGATCGTCGCTGACTCGCTCAGGACGGAAAACCTCAACCTGGGCCTGCTCCAATGCGGCTTTGAGCATCGCCTGATTCGCGTCAAAGATCTTCCCAAGGGGCAGCCCATCAGCGGCAGCGGGATCGCCTGGAGCCAACACTTCATCGCCGGTACTGATCAGCAGCGCCTTGAGCCTGCGGCGTACGGGCAGTTCGGTCAAACCTAGAGCAGCAGCAAGGCCCACGTGCGCAGAGTTAAGGAGCGTTCCAGCAGTTATGACTGTGCTTCCGGACTGGATGTCACTGCCTTGCACCCTGACATAGCTTCCGACAGCCGTGGGCGGCAAGGCTACTTTCTCCCCCGGTGCGGCAAACTGTGCAGGCAGGGCCTTCTCAATCGGCACCACGGCATTGGCACCCGCTGGCATCATGGCCCCGGTCATGATGGGTGCGGCGAAGCCAGCTTCCAGCCGGGCAGGCACGGCACCGGCGGCGATGGTTTCCGCCACCAAGTATGTGGTTGATTTGTCCAAATCAACGGTATTCGACTGATCATCGATGGCGTCAGTGACCTGGATGGCATAACCATCCATCTGCGAATTAGGGAAAGGGGGTAAGTCCAGGGGCGCCACCAGCTCGCTCGCCAACACTCGCCCCCGGGACTCTCCTACAGGCAGTAACTCTATGGCGGGGCTGGGCACCGGGCCCTCGCCCAGAAGCGAGGCACCAGCCAGCACGGACTGTGGCAAGAGCTCCCAGGCCTCCCGCAGCAGTTGCTCAACGGCTCGTTGGTGTTCAGCAAGGGTTCTGCGCATGGTTTCCTTTCGGCGGGCGCCGTGTGGCACCGCTGTTCCACCATCCTAGGCGAGTCCTATGCGAGGCCTATGCGAGGCCACCTTCCATGTCCTGCACTGTGTTGGCGGCACTGTGTTGGCGGCACTGTGGCTTCCACGCGCTGTTGGCCAGGAGCGTTTGTTAGTCTTGAACCTTCCCTCCGACCGAAAGCGCTCCCGGTTTTGGCCCCTTGTCTGCTTTGCCTCCGTTGCCCGGATCCATGAGCTGGCTGCTCGACGACGCCCTCCTGATCGGTGTCCCGCTACTCTCGGTGGTACTTGTTGCCTTGGTCATCCCGGCCTGCATGGCGCTCCGTGGCAACTGGCGTTCATGGACGGTGGCACCTCCAGCCATCCCCAGACTCAAGCATCGGCCAACAACGTACTTCTCTTTCTCATTGCTTTGCTCTGCTCTGGTACTCCTCACCGTGATGCCTTCCTTGGTCTTTGAGGCGCTGAACATGGAAGAGGCGAGGGTGTTGATGTGGACCGTACCTTTTTGGACTGCCATGGCACCTTTGATGCTCTCCATCGCTTGGTGGCCAGCGTGCCTAGGACCAAAGTGGTACCGCCAATGGCGTGCTGCCGGGGGAAACCGCAAAGTTCTGCCGTGGCGCCGCGAGGACATTGCTGCCGCGATGGCCCTTCCTGACTGCCGGCGTAAAGACAAGATCTTGCGCAATATCGAGGTCTCCAAGTCATTCGTCGAGCTGGCCCTCGGCCAGGCTGCCAGACACGGCGGAGCACACCTTTCCTCAGGTTTACGAAGCTGACATGGCTGGCCGTAACGGCGTAAGCCCCGAAAACCCAATAATGGCGTAGCGTTAAGGAATGGATACCAAAGCTGTGGCACTGGGCATGCCGGAACTTCGCCCCGTTTCGCCCGGACTTGGTGTGCCCCGCCCCGGCGGCACCGAAACGGGCCTGTTAGACCAATTCGGCCGCGTGGCCACGGACATGCGCTTGTCCCTCACGGACAAATGCAATTTGCGCTGCACGTACTGCATGCCTGAAGCCGGCCTGGAATGGCTCAAAAAAGACAAGCTGCTGACGGCCGAGGAAATCGTTCGCCTCGTAGGTCTGGGCGTGAACCGGCTCGGTGTGCGCGAGCTGCGGTTGACCGGCGGCGAGCCGCTAGTGCGGGCCGATCTGGTACAGATCATTGCAGCGCTGCGAGAGAACCACCCTGACTTACCCATCTCGCTAACCACCAACGGCGTAGGCCTAGCCAAGAAAGCACAGGCCCTGGCCGACGCCGGGCTGACGCGGCTCAACGTCTCCATGGACACCCTTCGCCACGATGCTTTCCTGCAGCTGACCCGCCGCCCGTTCCTTGACCAGGTCAAGGCCGGCATCGAGGCGGCTGCGGCAGCAGGGCTGAAACCCATTAAGATCAACGCCGTACTGTTGCGCGGAATCAATGACACCACCGCCGCGGAGTTACTGCAATGGTCCCTTGAGCGCGGCTACGAACTGCGTTTCATCGAACAAATGCCTCTCGACGCCGATCACGGTTGGACGCGCGATGGCATGATCACCGCCGCCGAAATCCGCACCCTGATCGCCACCGACTTTGAACTGACACCAGATCCGCGTGCCCGAGACGGTGCACCTGCTGAACGCTTCGAGGTCCGCCGCCCCGGGTCAACGCAGTTGCTGGGCACCGTGGGCATCATCGCCTCGGTCACCGAACCGTTCTGCGCCGACTGCCGCCGCACCCGCATCACGGCCGAGGGCAAGGTCATGAGCTGCTTGTTCTCCCGGACCGAAGTTGATCTGCTGGAGCTGCTGCGCGCTGGTGATTCCAAGAACGACGACGATGCCGTCACCGCCCGCTGGCAGGATGCCATGTGGGCGAAGCCAAAAGCTCACGGCATGGGACACCCGGGTCTGGGAGATGCAGACTTTGTCCAGCCGGACCGCAGCATGAGTGCTATTGGAGGATGAGCATGCACATACGATTCTTTGCCGCAGCCGCAGCAGCCACAGGTGTCGAGGAACAGCGCGTAGACCTAGCTACATTGGCAGGCACCGCGCCGTTCACATTGGCTGACTTGTCCGAGCTGCTCGTGGCGAGCTTCCCGGTGTCGGCCTCCAACCATACTCCCCCGCTGGCCGAAATCCTGACCCGCTGCAGCTTCCTGCTGAACGAGGTCTCCACCCGAGACCTGAGTTTGGCACTGTCCCCGGGCGACGTCGTCGATGTGCTCCCGCCTTTCGCCGGCGGATAGACGCGACGGGGCCATCCGGACTTTGAAGCTGCGCACCGTTAAGACGTAATGGCGCTCAACTCCAAGAGTTGCGTGCCATTACGTCTTAACGGTGCGCAGGTTCAGTGGGTCGGCCAGCACTCACGAGGGCGGACCCGCCAGCGCTAGGAGCCAAGAGACAGGAACGGCGGCATTTTTGCGCGGAGACAAAAATCAGAGGCCGAAGGTCTCAGTTTCCTCGAAGGGGCCCACCACTGTGATGGTGCGGGGCGCAGCGGCCAACTCGCGGGCCAGGTCCTGAACTTCAGCGGCGGTAACTTCGCGGATGCGGGCTAGAGATTCGTCGATGTCTAGGTATTCGCCCGTGACGAGCTCGGCTCGCCCCAGACGGGACATGCGTGATCCGCTGTCCTCGAGGGCGAGCACAATGCCGCCGGAGAGCTGACCTAGGGCCTTCTTCAGTTCTTCGTCGGAGACACCATGTTCGGCCAGCTTCTCCAGCTCGGCTTCCAGCAGTCCGATGACCTGTCCCACCTTGGCGGGGGCGCAGCCGGCATACATGCCAAAATAGCCGGTGTCGGCGTAGGAGGAGGCGAAGGAGTATGTGGAGTAGACCAGGCCGCGCTTTTCCCGGATTTCTTGGAACAGCCGTGAAGACATGCCGCCGCCAAGAATAGAGTTCAGGACGCTCATAACGAAGCGGCGCGGATCCGTGGCACGCAGAGACGGGCAGCCCAGGATGATGTTCGCCTGTTCAACCTGGCGGTTTATCACGTGCAGCCCGGCTGTGCCGGAAACTGAAACGGGATCGCTGGAGCGCCGCGGCACGGGGGCAACTCCCGCATCCAGAGACCAGCCAGCGGTGCGCAACGCGTCCATCACCAGTGCACACACGGTGTCGTGGTCAAGTCCGCCAGCCGCTGTGATGACCAGCGTTTCGGGGCGGTAGTGCTTTTGGTAGTGGTCCCACACGGAAGCCCGCGGAACAGCCTTGATGGCCTCCGGGGTACCTCCGATGGGACGGCCCAGTGCATGCTCGCCCAGCACTGCGGCAACAAATTTTTCGTGCGCAACATCCATGGGGTCATCGCCATCCATGGCGATTTCCTCCAAGATGACGTCGCGCTCTTGCTCGAGCTCTGCCGGATCAATCACGGCAGAGGTGACCATATCGGCTATGACATCTATGGCCATGGGTAAATCAGTATCAAGTACACGTGCGTAGTAGCAGGTGCTTTCCTTGGCGGTGGCAGCGTTGGACTCTCCGCCCACCTCGTCGAAAGCGGACGCAATTTCCAGCGCGGTCCGGCGCTTGGTGCCCTTGAACAGCAGGTGTTCAAGGAAATGGGTTGAGCCGTGTTGGCCCTCGGTTTCATCCCGAGAGCCAACACCAACCCAGAACCCGATTGTCGCACTGCGCTGTCCGGGCATGGACTCAGTCAGGACCCGCACACCACCGGGCAGGACCGAGCGGCGCACAACGGCGCCGCCGAGCTGTCCGGAAATTATGGTGGAGTCACTGCCATTGTGGCCGTCAGCAGCGCTAAGAAGCGGCAAAAGGGTGATCGCCATGAATTATTCAGCAGCACCTTCGGTAGCTGCTTCTTCAGCGGCGTCCTCGTCGCCGGCAACAACCGGTGAGAGTGAGAGCTTGCCGCGGTCATCGATCTTGGTGATTTCCACCTGGATCTTCTGTCCAACGGAAACTACGTCATCAACGTTGTCCACGCGCTTGCCATCGGCTAGCTTGCGGAGCTCGGAGATGTGCAACAGACCATCCTTGCCCGGTGTGAGCGAAATGAACGCACCGAACGTGGTGGTCTTAACAACTGTGCCCAGGTAACGCTCGCCAATTTCAGGAACCTGAGGGTTGGCGATGGCGTTGATCGCTGAACGAGCGGCGTCAGCTGACGGGCCGTTCGTTGCACCGATGTACACGGTGCCGTCATCTTCAATGGAGATGTCGGCGCCGGTGTCTTCCTGGATCTGGTTGATCATCTTGCCCTTGGGCCCAATGACCTCGCCGATCTTATCCACGGGGATCTTGACCGCGATGACGCGGGGAGCGAACTCGGAGAGCTCGTCCGGAACGTCAATGGCGCTGGTCAGAACGCTGAGGATGTGCAGGCGTGCTTCGCGTGCCTGCTTCAGGGCAGCAGCCAAAACGGAGGCCGGGATGCCGTCGAGCTTGGTGTCCAGCTGGATGGCCGTGACGAACTCGGAGGTACCGGCAACCTTGAAGTCCATGTCACCGAAAGCATCTTCGGCACCGAGGATATCGGTCAGGGCTGCGTAGCGGGTCTGGCCGTCAACCTGGTCGGAGACCAAGCCCATGGCGATACCTGCAACAGGTGCCTTCAAGGGAACGCCGGCGTTGAGCAGCGACAGGGTCGAGGCGCAAACGGAACCCATGGAGGTGGAGCCGTTGGAGCTCAGTGCCTCGGAGACCTGGCGGATGGCGTAAGGGAACTCTTCACGCGTTGGCAGAACGGGCATGATGGCGCGTTCAGCCAGGGCACCGTGACCGATTTCGCGGCGCTTGGGCGAACCCACGCGGCCGGTTTCACCGGTGGAGTACGGCGGGAAGTTGTAGTTGTGCATGTAGCGCTTGCGCGTTACCGGGCTCAGCGAGTCAATCTGCTGTTCCATCTTGAGCATGTTCAACGTGGTGACACCCAGGATCTGGGTCTCGCCGCGTTCGAAGA
The DNA here is from genome assembly GCF_040686835.1 of Specibacter sp. NPDC078692. Lineage (NCBI taxonomy): Bacteria > Bacillati > Actinomycetota > Actinomycetes > Micrococcales > Micrococcaceae > Specibacter > Specibacter sp. NPDC078692. Next base: position 242,610 of record NZ_JBFBLV010000001.1, on the reverse strand, counting down.
TGGCCGAACCGTGTACGCGAGGCAGAACCTCAACCTCGGCGGTGAGCTGGCGGATGTCCGTCAGGCCACGGCCGTCGATGCGAACCTGCTCGGTGAGGATGCGCTGGCGGATGACGTGCTTGGTGACGGCGCGGAAAGCTGCGGAGAGTTCCTTCTCGCGGCCTTCGAAGTTGCCAGCCAAGGCAGCAACGGTCTGGTCCTTCAAAGCGTCAGAGGCGTTGTCGCGCTCCTGCTTGTCGGCGATCGAGAACACGGCTGCGAGCTTGGTAGCGGCAGTCTTCTCAACGGCGTCGTAAACGTCGTCCTGGAAGTCCAGGAAGATCGGGAATTCAACCGTAGGCTTGGCGGCGCGAGCAGCCAAATCAGCCTGAGCCTCACACAGTGCCTTGATGAACGGTTTGGCAGCCTCGAGGCCCTCGGAAACGATCTCTTCGGTAGGAGCCTGGTGGCCCTGTTCTTTGATGAGCTTCCAGGAGTTGTCGGTTGCTTCAGCTTCCACCATCATGATGGCAACGTCGTCACCGGCAATGCGGCCGGCAACAACCATGTTGAACACGGCGTTTTCCAGCTCGGAGTGCTTCGGGAAGGCAACCCACTGGGGGCCCTGGCCGTCGTCGATCAGAGCAACGCGGACGCCACCAATCGGGCCGGAGAACGGCAAGCCGGAGAGCTGGGTGGACATGGAGGAAGCGTTGATAGCTACCACGTCGTAGAGCACGTCGGGGTTGATGGCCAGGACGGTCACAACGATCTGTACTTCGTTGCGCAGACCCTTGACGAATGCCGGGCGCAGCGGGCGGTCCATCAAACGGCAAGCCAAGATGGCTTCCGTCGAGGGGCGGCCTTCGCGGCGGAAGAAGCTGCCCGGGATGCGGCCAGCAGCATACATACGCTCTTCCACATCAACTGTCAGCGGGAAGAAGTCAAAGCCTTCGCGCGGGTGCTTGCCGGCCGTGGTGGCCGACAGCAGAACGGTGTCTTCGTCAATGTAAACCATGGCAGCACCTGCTGCCTGCTGGGCAAGGCGTCCGGTTTCGAAGCGGATAACGCGCTTGCCATAACGGCCGTTGTCAATGACGGTTTCTGAATACTGAATCTCGGGACCCTCCATATGAGAGTCACCTCCATTTCCTTCGTAGATGATCCTAATGAACCCCTGCCAAGGAACAGTGCCGCGTTCTTCCCAGGACACCACCGGATACTGCTGTGGCTCTCTGTACAACACCCGGTCTTCGATCGAGGCCCACGGGTATGAAACTTCATTGAGAGTTTCTTCCCGGAGGCCACTACCGAGGACCGCGAATGCGTGAATGCGTCGTCTTGTGCCTTGTAGATCAGGGGTTTTGTACTGCAATTAACAACTATTGCACTACTGCGCCAGCTTTTGCGGGCTGGCACGTTTCTCACAGTGGTTATTTATTCTTGCGAACCTTGAAAACCTTATAAACACTGTGAAAGGCGGCCCTCCCGAAGCAATGACGCAAGCGTCGCAAGCATGGGAAGGCCGCCTTGGATCGCAGACTAGCGGCGCAGGCCGAGGCGCTCGATGAGCGTACGGTAGCGGGCGATGTCGGTGTCCTTCAGGTACGCAAGCAGGCGACGACGGCGACCAACCAGGGCCATGAGGCCGCGGCGGGTGTGGTGGTCATGCTTGTGCATCTTCAGGTGCTCCGTGAGGTCAGAGATGCGACGCGAGAGCATTGCAACCTGAACCTCAGGTGAACCGGTGTCGCCTTCGCTGGTTGCGAAAGCCTGCATGATTTCTTGCTTTACAGCGGCGTCTAATGCCACAAGTAACTCCTTGAATGTGCCGTGAACAAATAACTGCAACGAAGCCCATGACTGGGCCACACACAGGAAATTCCAGCCACCACGGACTGCAGCCGGATTCCACCTTTCAGTTTAGTGCAGAGAGCGCCCTAATGTCGAAGCGAGGTGACTAATCACTCAAGCCAAGATCTCGCGGGCCTGATCCACATCCTGATGCATCTGTTCAATGAGCGCCTCGGGCCCGGTGTAGGCGACCATGCCGCGCAGACGCTGCACAAACTCCACCACCACGTGCTGGCCGTAGAGGTTGAACGCCTCGAGCGGCTCTTCGGGCCGGTCAATGACATAGGCCTCAACTTGGCGGCTGACCCCCACGAAGGTGGGATTTGAGCCTACGGAAATTGCGGCAGGCCAGCGGTGTCCGTGCGCATCGGTCAACCAGCCGGCGTAGACACCGTCGGAGGGGATGATGCCGCACGCGTCCGGTGAGAGGTTCGCCGTCGGAAATCCCAGTTCCCGTCCGCGGGCGGCGCCATGGACTACTTCCCCACTCATGGTGTGTGCCCGGCCCAAAACCTCCCCAGCGGTATCTACCTCGCCATTGTGCAGCGCCTCACGCACCCAGGTGGAGGACCAGCGGCGGTCGTGTCCTTCATCATTGACAACCACGACGTCGAATCCGAGTTGGGTGCCCAAGTCCACCATGGTGGATAGATCCCCCGTGTTGCCTTTGCCAAAGCGGACATCGTGGCCCACCACCACGGCACAAGCTCGCAGTCCGTCAACGAAGACGTTGCGGACAAATTCTTCGGGGGTTTGTGCCGCAAATTCCAGCGTGTAGGGCATAACCAGCACCCCGTCCAGACCCAGCTTGGCCATGGCCGCCAGCTTGTCCGCCAGCCCCATGATTTGTTCAGGTGCCGATTCCGGGCGGTGAATGAGGGCCGGGTGCGGATCGAATGTCAACGCCACCGACTTGGCACCACGTGCTTGCGCTGCGGCACGCACCTGGGCAAGTACCTCCTGGTGCCCACGGTGGAGCCCATCGAAGTTGCCCAGGGTGACCACACACGGGCCAAAGTCCTGGGGAACTTCCTCTAATGAGTTCCAAATCTGCACTACGTTTCCTCATTCATTAGGTATTTGGCCCATGGCGGTTGTGCGCGAATCAATCACAGATGTCTCAAGCAACTTCAAGATTACCCTTTAGCAGCTACTGCTCCGGTCCACGGTTGTTGGGGTGTCTGCGGATCCCCCGCTGCTAGCGAGAGCACCCAGCTATCTGCCGGCGTGCCACGATCGTTATAGGCGCCGCGGAGTTCCCCATCAAAGGTGAAACCCAGCTTCCAGGCCAGCTTGCGGCTGGCCCAGTTCGGCACCATGGCGTGCCAGTGGACAAAGCTGAGATTGAGCTGATCGAAAGCGTACTCAAGGAGTAGACGTACGGCCGCTTCTGAAGCACCGCCGCCTCGGGCCGGGGCGCCCATATTAATACCGATCGAGGCCACGCCGGGGTTCTTACATTGCAAATCAACGGTGCCAAGTAGCTGGTCTGTGACCGCGTCCGCCACAGCAAAGGTCAGCGTATGGCCCTGACGCCAACCATCGACGGTGATGTTCTTGATGAAGTATTCGGCGTGCTCTAGGGAATAGTTCAGCGGTACCGTTGTCCACCGAACCGCTTCAAGGTCTCGGCAGTTCTCCACCAGCGCCGGCGCATCGGCCAGCGTCAGGGCACGCAGGAGAACTTTCTCGCCACTGAGCACAGGGACCACTGGTTCTAGGCGCAGCTCACGCTTGTTCCAGGACTCAGCGCTCTGGGTGTAGACCAAGCCGTCGGCTACTTCGCCGCCTACCTGACCGTAGCCGGGGATCTGGGCCGCCAAGGTGAATCCGCTGCGGAGCGCCAAGGAGGTGCTCCCCCGGTTCCCTGCTGTGCAGGCCCAATGCAGGTGGCTCAGCCCCAGATTTCCGAAGGCGTAGCCACACAACAACTCCATGGCTCGCTGCGCAGCTCCGGTGCCACGGCCTGTTGGCAACATCTTGATGCCGACATGGGCCGATCCTCCAAGCTCAGTGGAAAAGATGTCCTGCAGTCTCAATGTCCCCACCACCTCAGGGGTACCGCGAAGAACCTCAACGATGGCGAAGCGCAAGTTGGTGCCGGCTTGCCAGCCGTCCGCAATGTGCCCCTCAATGAAACCTAGGGCCGCTGCATGATCCATACTGGCCACAGATCCGGTCCACGCAATGTTTAGCGGATCCCGGTGGATCGCCGCAAAAGCGTCAGCATCCGCGGCACTAAAACGGCGCAGTGTAGTAACGCCATCACTTAGGACGGGGTTGGTAGCCACGCTTTTGTGTGAGCTCACTTCACTTCGCGGTTACGGTAGAGCCAGATTAGCCCGATGATGGGCAGCAACAGCGGGATGTAGCCGTAGCCCTGGCCAAACTTGCTCCAGACACTGGCATGCTCAAAGTCGGCTGGGTCCAAGAAACTCAAGGCACCCACCACCAGCACACCGATCAATTCAATACAGATGGCGATCGTGGCAACCTTGGCCCAGGTGGCACCCGGCTTAGCCAAGGAAATAGTCGCCACGATGTACACCACGGCAGCAAACGCGGAGAGCGAGTAAGCCAACGGTGCCTCGTCAAAAGCCGTGGCGATCTGAAAGCTTGCCCGGGCCGTTGCCGACAGAGCAAAAATTCCGTACACAGCGATCAGCAGTCGGCCAGGACCAGAGGTTCGGCCGTGCGGAATCTGTTCAGCACTCGTGGCAGTGCCGGCCTTGGTGGTCTTGCCGGTGAGGCGCATATTCATAGTCCTAAGAGGGGGTTAAGCGCTTGCGCGGGTACGGAGGTCCCGTACCAGATCTGTCCCATGCGGGCCAGCATGACCACCGAGGTGATGCCCACGGCGCCCATAACGTAGTTCGACCAATGGGTGCGCTCCACCATGGCCCAATAGAAGGCGGCCACCGGCAGCATGGCCACCGTGAAGACGTAGCCCCAGAACTCCCACCCTGCACCGGCCAGCGTCTCCCCGCTGAACAGGCGGATAGCTGCTGCGATGGCGTAAATAATAATGAAAAGTTCGACGGCGGCCAGAGCCAGCAACGTGACATCGTTCGGTTTCTTTTTCATCACCGCAGCAACGATGCACACGATGGTGGAGGCCAGGCCCACCACCATGCCACTAATCAGCCAGGGGTCCAGAGTCATTTGTTCAGCTCCGAAGACGATTCAGGTGCTGGGTCCGGCGGGAAGACTAGAACAGGCTTGGCATATTTGCCGGCGTCCGCCAGCAAAGCAATCAAGGTGCCATCGGGTGCGAAGGCGGCCGCCGGTGCGGCGACGGTGTGGAGGCCATCGGCACTGGCAGGGATGCGCCTGCCAAAGGACAGCTCGATGGCTTCATCGGCTGTGAGTTCACGGACGGGCATGAGAGCCCTGGCGGCGTCGGCAATGTCCAGGATGCGCAAGTCCTCCGCCAGCTCCTCCACAGTCCGGGCCTGGTCCAAGGTGTACGGGCCCACACTGCTGCGCCGTAACGCCGTCAGGTGACCACCTACTCCGAGGCCATTGCCCAGGTCCCTAGCCAAGGCGCGGATATAGGTACCCGAGGAGCAGCTCACGGTGACATCGACGTCAACCCAAGCAACGCCGTCGTCCGTCTCATGGGTGCCGCGGCGGATCTCTAGGACCTTGAATTCGTGAATGGTGACGGGGCGGGCGGCCAGCTTGACGTCTTCTCCTGAGCGCACCCGAGCATAGGCCCGCTCGCCGTTGACCTTGATGGCACTGACGCTGCTGGGAACTTGTTCAATGGGTCCGCGCAGTGGTGCAATGCCCGCCTCGATGGCTTCATCAGTGACCCCATGAGCGGAGATGGTGTGAGTAACCTCACCCTCGGCGTCGTCGGTGACTGTGGCGACACCGAGCCGGATGGTGGCCTCGTACGTTTTGGAGGTTCCTACGATGTACGTCAGCAGGCGGGTGGCTTTGTTGACGCCCACCACCAAAACTCCCGTAGCCATAGGGTCTAAGGTGCCCGCATGACCTACTTTTCGGGTCCCTGCGAGCCTTCGCATCCGGCCAACCACATCGTGGCTGGTCCATCCCTGCGGTTTATCTACAATTACCAGTCCAGAAAGCACGCTTTGAAGTATATCCGCTCTGCGCCCTCCGCCGTGGTGGTAGCCCCGCATGGTGAGTTGTCCCCATCGCGGGGACCGTGCCCTTGTGGATACGCTATTCGCAGTAGTAATTCGCATTAGTAATTACGCAGCACATCACTCTTACACTTTTTAAGACGGAGAATCATGGCCAAGCACGCCTCGAGCATGTACAAACGATCCATCACAGCCCTGGGCGTCAGCGCGGCTTTGATGATGGCCCTGACGGGTTGCCTCGGCGGCGGCAATGACACTCCGCAGGAGCCGGTGGAGAGCAGCGCCCAGCAAAGCTCGGGATCATCTGCCAAGGACGCCGCTATCGCCGAGCGCGGCGGCGACGACTCTAAGAAGACGGAGTCCGCTGAAGCGTCCGCCGAGCCCAGCAAGGAAGCTACCTCGGAAGCCGCGAAGGAACCTGTTGCCGCCGGCGAGCTCACCCCTCCCGGAACCGCACTGAAATTCGGCGAAATCGCCAAGACTCGCAGCAACTCGGGCAAGCAGGGCGACGAGAAGTACAAGGAAGCCACCTTTGACACCACCGTCACCAAGATCGTCCCTGGCGATCCTGCTGACTTGGCCAAGTTGGAAGGCGCCGCGAAGTTTGCCGGCCAGACTCCTTACTACGTGTTCTTCGAATCCAAGCTGACCTCACTGTCCAAGCCTTCCGCGGGCATGTCGGATGCGTACCTGGATGCCCACCTCAAGGACGGCACCAAGGCCCAGAAGCTCATCGTGTTCGGTACATTGGGCGACTGCAAGTCCGGCTCCTTTGAGACCGAAGGCAAGGATGACACCTTCAGCTACGTGGTCGGTTCCACCAAGAGCTCCTGCAGCGTGTTCTTGGCACCCTCCGGTGACGCCGTAACCTCGGCCAGCTACTCCAGCTCTTCCTACAGCTACGAGAAGTACTCCGATAACGAGTACAACAAAAACCCCATCACCTGGGGCAAGTAGCAGCTCCTCAAGCCATCGCGGCTTGTTCAGCTATTCCAGTTCGAACAACTTGAGTAAAGGGCGTTTCCCCCGCGGGAGGCGCCCTTTGTTGTTTACCGTTGGTGCAGGACAGCAAAAACTGTTTGTTGACCGTGTCAGAGCGGGAGATCTAGGGTTGAGACACTCATTGTTGGTCCACGGTGACCCGACGAGCCACGCGGAATGATGACGCTGGGGGCAAAGATCCTGTTCGCCTGAGAAGGCAGGCATGTTGTGGATTCATGACTTCTTCATGGCCACGGCACCAGTTTTTTCCCCAGCCCTTCATCACAGGGCCCTTTCCAAGGGTTAATTATGAGGTCAAGATTTGTGGCTGTTGCAGCCGCATGCGTTTTTGCCATATCCATGACTGCCGGGCCTGCTCTGGCCCACTCCGGAAATAACTCCGGCCACTACCCCGGCAACAATTCTGGAAACCATTCTGGCGGACACCACGGCTCAGGCCATGGGAACCGCCACCCCTCCCCCGTCAACGAGGTGGCTTCCCAGCTGATCAGTCCCCTCAGGGTGGCTTTCGGCCCACGCGACAGTTACTTGGTAGCTGAATCCTTTGCCGGTCAACTCAGCAGTATCTCCGCCAAGGGTGTCAAGAGTGTTCTGGTCAGCGCCCCGGGACAAGAAATTGCTGGTGTGTCCTACGGCGATGGAACCACCTACTACTTCAACAACGATCAAGGTGCCGGCCCTGAACCTGGCGGAGAATTGCTGCCAGCCCGACTGATGAAGCTCGACAAACGGGGCAATAGCACCCAGATTGTGGACCTGAGCGTCTTTGAAGGAACTCACAATCCAGACGGCAACACCGTTTACGGTGTTCGTGACGCCGCTCCCGAATGTCTGAGCCAGGCCCCGTACATGCAGTCGCTGGGTGAACTGTTCTCGCACCCGTATTCCTCAGCACCGGCTAATAATGGCGTGTATGTGGGCGATGCCGGAGCCAACGCCATCTTGTTTGTGAACAAGCGCGGCAATGTCAAGCTCGTCAAGGCGGTGCCTGCCGAGCCCATCACCATCGATGCCGCTGTAGTGGCCGTTGCTGCCGAGGTGGGCATGGTGGTTCCGGACTGCATGATGGGCCTGAAATACTACGCCCAAGCCGTGCCCACTGATATTGAAATCAGTGGCCAGTGGCTGTACTACACCGTGCTGCCAGGAGTGCCCGGCGAGTCCCTAGGCGTTGGCAAGGCCTACCGGATGAATCTGCACAGCGGAAAGACCCAGCTGCTCGCGCAGAACCTCTCCGCACCCACAGGCATCGCCGTTGACCGCAACAACAACGTCTACGTGGCCCAGCTCATGGGCGACGGCGTGAGCGTTATTAGGAACGGAAAGGTGACTACCGTGCTCCCAGCCCCGATGGTCTCCGATGTGGCGATCAGCGGGAAGACACTCGCGGCGGTGACCAACGCTTTGGCAGAGACAGGGGGCAGCCTGGTCACCATGCGCCTGCGCTAGGCAGCGTAGTCACTAGAATGGCGCAGTCAGTAGCGCAAAGAGAATAAAGTACGACGGCGGCCGGTCACCTTTTCTACAAAGGTGACCGGCCGCCGTCGTGCCTAAAAAATGTGGAGAGAGCGAAGACTAAGCGTCTTCTTCTTCCTCATCCTTCTTGTACGGATCAGCTTCGCCAGCGAACTCCGCGTTGGCGGAGATCTCCGCAAGCTTCGCGTCGCGTTCCTTGGCTACCCGCAGGAGCGCTTCCAGATTGGAGGCGTTCTCGGGGATGACATCGGCAATGAACTCCAACGTGGGCGTCAGGCGCACGGTGATGTTCTTGCCGACCTCGGCACGCAGCACGCCCTTGGCGCGCTCCAAACCGATCTTGGCTTCGGAGCTTGCGGTCTCGTCACCGAAAACCGTGTAGTAAATGGTGGCGTGCTGAAGATCGTTGGTGACGCGTGCATCTGTGACAGTGATGCCCTCGACACGGGGGTCCTTGACCCTGGAGCGAAGACCCTCGGCCACCACAACCTTGATGCGCTGCGCCAACTTGGACGCGCGGGCTGAATCAGCCATGATGTTCTCCTTCAAACTTCTAAGACGTGAGACGGTCGTGAAACCATCTTAGGGAAAACAAAGCCGGTTGGGTGCCCAAGTGGACACCCAACCGGCTATGCAGTGTTAGACGCGGGGCTTCTCGCGCATTTCGAACGTCTGGATGATGTCCTCGGGCTGCAGATCGTTGAACGATCCCAAACCGATACCACACTCGAAGTCTGTCCGGACTTCGGTTGCGTCATCCTTGAAACGCTTGAGCGAGTCAATGGTGAGGTTGTCACCGATGATCTTGCCGTCACGGAGCACACGGGCCTTGGAGTTACGGCGGATGATACCGGAACGTACGATCGAGCCGGCGATGTTGCCGTGCTTGGAGGAGCTGAACACTTCGCGGATTTCCGCGGTGCCCAACTGAGCCTCTTCGTACTCAGGCTTGAGCATGCCCTTGAGAGCCAGCTCAATGTCATCGATGGCGCCGTAGATGACCGAGTAGAAGCGCATGTCCACGCCTTCACGGTCGGCCAGTTCAGCAACACGCTCAGCAGGCTTGACGTTGAAGCCGATGATGATCGCGTTATCCACAGTGGCCAAGTTGACGTCGTTCTGCGTGATGGCACCCACACCGCGGTGGATGACGCGCAGCTGCACGCCTTCGCCAACATCGATCTTGAGCAACGAGTCTTCCAGTGCCTCAACGGCACCGGACACGTCACCCTTGAGGATGAGGTTAAGGGTGTCAACCTTGCCGTCAGCAACGGCCTGGTCGAAGTCTTCCAGGCTGATGCGCTTACGACGCTTAGCCAAGGCTGCGTTACGGTCCGCTGCTTCACGCTTTTCAGCGATCTGGCGGGCAGTTCGCTCATCGCCTGTAACGAAGAACGTGTCACCTGCACGGGGAACGTTGGACAGACCCAGAACCTGCACCGGACGTGAAGGTCCGGCTTCAGAGATGACGTCACCGTTCTCATCGAACATGGCACGCACACGGCCGTGTGCGGTACCGGCAACGATCGTGTCACCGACGTGCAAGGTTCCGGACTGAACCAGAACAGTTGCCACGGAACCGCGGCCCTTATCCAGGTTCGCTTCGATGGCGATGCCTCGAGCGTCCTTGTTCGGGTTGGCGCGCATGTCCAGAGCGGCGTCAGCGGTCAACAGCACAGCTTCGAGGAGTTCCTCGATGTTGATGTTGTTGCGTGCAGAGACGTCAACGAACATGGTGTCGCCACCGTATTCTTCCGGAACCAGACCGTACTCGGTCAGCTGGCCACGGATCTTCTCCGGGTTGGCTGAATCCTTGTCAATCTTGTTCACCGCAACCACGATCGGCACATTGGCGGCCTGTGCGTGGTTGAGCGCTTCCACCGTCTGGGGCATGACGCCGTCGTCCGCTGCAACCACCAAGATGGCGATGTCAGTGACCTTGGCACCACGGGCACGCATGGCGGTGAACGCCTCGTGACCGGGGGTGTCAATGAAGGTGATGCTGCGATCGATGCCTTCATGCTCGTGCACGATCTGGTAAGCACCGATGTGCTGGGTGATGCCACCGTGCTCGTCGGCAACAACGTCCGACTTCCGGATGGCATCGAGCAGGCGGGTCTTACCATGGTCAACGTGACCCATGACGGTGACCACCGGAGGACGAACCTCGAGGTCCTCGTCGCCTTCTGATTCCAGCTCGGCTTCAAAGTCGATGTCGAAGCTGCTGAGCAGTTCGCGCTCTTCGTCCTCGGGGGAAACGACCTGGACCTTGTAGCCCAGCTCAACACCCAACAGTGCAAAGGTGTCTTCATCCAATGACTGGGTAGCAGTTGCCATTTCACCGAGGTGGAACAGCACCGTTACCAGTGCAGCCGGGTTGGCCTCAATCTTGTCAGCGAAGTCGGTGATGGAGGCACCGCGGCGCAAACGCACCACAGTTTCTCCGTTACCGCGGGGAACCGATACGCCACCAAGTGAAGGAGCACTCATCTGCTCTAGCTCTTGGCGCTTGGCACGCTTCGACTTGCGCTGCTTGCCACGGCCTGCGCCACCCTTACCGAAGGCACCCTGGGTACCACCGCGACCGCGACCACCCTTGCCGAAGCCACCGCCGGCGGGAGCGCCGCCTGGAGTTGCTCCGGGGGTTGCGCCGGGAGCACCCGGACGTCCACGGCCGGGAGCACCCGGACGGTCGTTACCGCGGCCGGGCGCAGCGGGGCGCTCGGTGCGGTTGGGCATCATGCCGGGAGTGGGGCGGGGACCACCGGGACGCGGAGCGCCGGGACGGGGGCCACCTGCACCAGCAGCACCTGCCGGACGCGGAGCGCCCGGACGGGGTGCCCCTGCAGGCGGACGGGGACCACCGGGACGGGGTCCTGCAGCGCCGGCTTCGGTGCTGCGAGGAGTACCCGGTCGGGGCATGCCCTGAGAGGGTGCAAACGGGTTGTTTCCGGGGCGAGGAGCACCGGCACCTGCGGGACGCGGGGCGCGGTTGTCGCCGCCGCGGCCTTCGCCACGGTTGTCGCTTCCACGATTGTCGTTTCCACGGTTGTCGTTCCCACGGTTGTCCGAACGCTCGGTGCGTGCACCGGAGCGGGGCATGCCCTGTGAGGTTGCGAAGGGGTTGTTACCGGGGCGCGGGGCGCCGGGTGTTGCAGCCTTCGGAGCCGGTGCGGCCTTCGGTGCCGGGGTTGCTGCCGCAGCCTCAACGGGAGCCGGAGCTGCCGGAGCGGCCGGGGTAGCCGGAGCTGCCGGGGTAGCTTCAGCAACAGGTGCAGCAGGTGCTGCCGGTGTTGCCTTGGCGCCGGGCTTTGCAGCGGCCTTGGGGCCGGGCACAGCTGCTCCGGGTGTTGCGGATGCCTTGGGGGCGTCAGCCTTGGGAGCTGCCTCCACCTTCGGTGCTGCTGCCGGGGCAGCTTCTGCAACCGGGGCCGCCTGGGGGAATGCGTCGCGAAGTTTCTTCACAACGGGGGCCTCAATGGTGGAGGATGCTGAGCGAACGAATTCGCCCATTTCCTGCAGTTTACTTACTGCTTCTTTTGAGGTGATGCCGAGCTCTTTTGCAAGCTCGTGTACGCGGGCCTTGGCCACATTTCTCCTGTCTCGGCCCGCACCGGACAGGTACGAACCGCTTAATTCTTACTGCGCCGCTCCATGTCGGAACGGGCGGCGTGAGAGCACATGAAATTGCTCATTTTTGGGCACTCATCGCTGGGTACTCATCGGGTTTCCATCGGTTTTCTGACCCGCTTTCACAAAAGGGACAATTGGTTCGTAACTTACTTACTCTGCCGAAGGTGGCAAATTCTGTTGCGCAAATGCCTCGACGTCGGACAGTTTAGTGACCCCAGGAAGGGCCCTGCCAACGGCGCGACGTTTGATCGCTAAGTTCCAACATTCAAGGTTAGGGTGCAGCCACGCTCCCCGTCCAGGCATGCGCCGAGCCACATCAACCAACGCTTCCAATTCACCAGAAGTGTTGCGTGACCTCACCAGACGCACTAGCTGGAGCCGGTCTGAAGTTTTCCGGCACCCAATGCATGTCCGCACAGCAAACTTAGAGTCAGTCGCATCGCTGTGCGCTGCCACTGCTTTCTGAGTCAATTCTGCTATGCCTTCACGCTATTTGGGTGTCGGGGCCAAATCAGGCCCGGTTCTCTTCATTCTACCGCGCGGCCTGACCTCTTACCTAAACCGCGGCCGCGTCAGAGACGATGTCGATGCGCCAGCCTGTGAGCTTGGCCGCCAGACGTGCATTCTGGCCTTCCTTGCCGATAGCCAAGGACAGCTGATAATCAGGGACCACAACCCGTGCTGAGCGCGCAGCCTCATCAATAATGGTGACTGAAATCACCTTCGACGGGGACAGTGAATTGGCGATGAAAGTTGCCGGATCCTCATTGAAGTCGACGATGTCGATCTTCTCGTCGTTGAGCTCGGTCATGACGGCCCGCACACGCGAACCCATCTCTCCGATGCAAGAGCCCTTGGCATTGACGCCGGCTTTGTTGGCCTGCACGGCAATCTTGGTGCGGTGGCCAGCTTCACGGGCCAAGGCAACGATTTCTACGGTGCCATCAGCGATCTCGGGAACTTCCATTTCAAAGAGCTTGCGTACCAGGCCCGGGTGTGAACGGGACAAGGTGATTGCGGGGCCCTTGGTGCCGCGGTGAACATCCACCACGAACGTGCGGATGCGATTTCCGTGGCGGTAGCTTTCGCCGGGAACCTGCTCGTTCGGTGGCAGCACACCCTCAACAGCACCCAGATCGATCTGGATCATGTTGGGGTTGTTGCCCTGCTGGATCTGACCGGAGACCAGTTCACCTTCTTTGCCGCGGTATTCGCCGACCACATTGTCATCCTCGGCGTCGCGAAGACGCTGCAGGATGATCTGGCGTGCCGTGCTGGCAGCAATGCGACCAAAGCCCTTGGGCGTGTCGTCGAATTCGCCAATGGCGGCGCCGTCGTCGTCGAGCTCGGCAGCCCAAATGGTGACGTGCCCGCTCTTGCGGTCAATCTCGGCACGGGCCATATCGTGGCAGCCCGGTGACTTGTGGTAGGCCATCAGCAGCGCCTGCTCAATGGTGGGGATCAGCACATCCACGGGGATTTCCCTTTGGCGCTCCAACTCCCGCAGCGCACTCATATCTATGTCCATAGTCAGCTTCCCTCTCCATCGACGGCGTTGCCGCCGGTCGCTTCAAATTCTAAGTCCAGCTCTGCCTCATCCAGGCGAGCAAATTCCAGTTCCACAACACCACGGCGAATGGCCGAAAACAATACTTTTTCCGGTTCACCCTGCTTGGGTTTCATACCCTTTTTGACCGGCAGTTCGGGCTTGAACAAAACACCCTCATCGTCCACGTCTAAGACGCGACCCATGAAGTTTTCCCGATCGACGGCGTTGACCTTGACCATGCGACCAAGAGCACGGCGCCAGTGGCGCGGCTCTGTGATCGGCCGGGTGGCTCCAGGGGAAGAGATTTCCAAATCGTAGGCTTGGCCGTCATCGTTGGGGTCTGCATCCATGGCGTCGGAAAGCACCCGGGAAACGGCGGAGATAGCATCAAGGCCCACACCGCCGCTTTCGCCGTCAACAAGGTCGACAATCACTGAAACTGTGCGGTGGGTGCCAGCAAAGTGAACCTTGACTTCTTCAAGGAACAGTCCGGCGGCAGCCACTGTGGGGGCGAGAAACACGTGCAGCCTCTGGGCTTCAGCTATTGAGTCCATGGCTGAGGGCGTGTTCCCTGAGCGTGCGGCCATTTTGGGCCTGTCCGGCTTCGTCATAAAAACGCACGCCTCCCTATTGATGATGTTGTAGATATACAGACTACCGAGTTTCCGCCACCTCCGCTGAACCGTAGAGGTGTGAGTATGGACGCATTGGGCGACGGCACACCCGGCTTACGGGAACTGGCCAGCGCCGAGGGGCAGCTGGTGGGTAGATGGCTAGCGGCTGTCGGGCAGCTAGTGGGCAAACGTGTGCACTGTACAGGGCAGTCATGAGATGATCAACGGTTGTGACCCATCCCAATCCCACGGCTGAGCCCGACACCACCCTTGACGCCGCTACCCCCGGAGCTACTGGAGCCCCCGGAACCGCTGGCAAGCCTGCCCGTAAGGCTCCCCGCCGCGCCACGGCAGCTGCTGGTGCACCAGCTTCGGTGGAATCATCGACTCCAGCCATTCTGGTCATTGATGCCAACGGCATGATGGTGCCAACCCCTGTAACTCCCGTAACTCCCGAGATTGAGCGCCCAGCTCAGGCACAGGACACCTCCGACACCGGTAAGTCCCCCGCCGTCGATGCTGCACCTCTCGAAGTGGCTGAGTCAGCGGTAGCTAAACCGGAGCCAGTCGAGGCGGAAGCCGTCGAGTCAGAAGTTGTTGAGTCAAGGCCGGTTGATTCAAAGTCCGTTGATACCGCGGCTACTGCCGATACCCCTTCCCCGGCGTCTGGATCCTTGGTTGCATCACCGGAGGATTCGAAACTTGAGTCCGAGCCTGAGTCCGCGCCGAAACTTGAGCCTGAGCCTGAGTCCGAGCCTAAATCAGAGTCTGAGCCTGAGCCTGAGTCTGAGTCCGAGCCTGAACCTGCGCCATCGGACTCACTGCCCAGCATGGCTGCAGCGGACGAGGGCGATACCCCGAGCACCACGGTTGAAGCCGTTGCGGAGGTAACTCCAGTCTCCTTATCGCGCCGTGAACGGCGCCTAGCCGAGCAGCAAGACGAGAACAACACCACCTCAGCCGCCGTTGCAACGACAGTTGCAGAAGGCACAGATTCAGGAAGCCTCACTTCAGAAAGCTCGGCTTCCACGGAAGAACCAGCCCCTGACTCGGGCCGCACTAACCCGGGGAAGCCACCTAGGAAGCGCAATAGCTTCGTGACTTTCTTCCGTGGACTGTTTTTTCTTGTGGTGATTTCAGCCCTCGTGGTCGCCATGGGTACGGTGCTGTCAGGGCCGGAGGTGAACGCTGGCGACCAGTCGCCGACTCAGTTGCAGCGTCAGGCTGCCTGGGAAGCAACTACTAAGTTGCAAGGTGAGGCCCTCAATTTGGCCGATGCAAGTAGCACACCCCAATTGCAGAAGGCGTTGTCCATCACCGCTACAAACTTGGGACTCCAAGCTTCAGCACTGAGTGACGGGCTACCCACCGAAGCCCCCACCGCAACAGGGCCAGCATCAGAGCCAACCCCGATGACCTTCACTGGATTTATACAGGAACTTTCGGCCAACGCCGAGGCACTACTGAACAACGCATTGAGCGCCGATCATTCCATGGGCCGTGTTTTTGCTTCCGTGGGCACCAGCCAACTCCTGCAGTCTGCCGAGCTGGCGTCCGTAGCGGGGATCACCGTTCCCACCTCAGCGCATATGCCAGCACCAGTTGACTTCCCTTCTGCTTCGGGCCCGTCCTGCACCTCTACGCTGGAACCGCGCCCCGGTGTCACCGTAGACTCGGCGCTGAGTGCCGCCGCCGAGGCCGAGCAGAAAGCTATCTACGCCTACCAAGCCGCTTCCACCCGATTCACCGAACCGCAATTTAGCAAGGCCACAACATTGTTGGCCCGACACCGGCAAAAGCTGAAACTCCTCAACGCAGAGTTGCGCCTTCGCTGCCTCCCCTTGGCAGAACCCGTGGCAGGCTTCACTCTGGACTCCACCTTCACCACCTTGCCCAAGCAAGCACTCAGCATTTTGGAAACTCAGCTGAGCAGCATCTATGGTGAGCTGGCTGCTTTGAGTACCGCTCCGGGTGCAGACCAGAGCCCCAACACCACGGAGCCGGCAGCACCGGCGTCTTCTACTCCTGAATCCGTAGCCACTGAATCCAAGGCCACCCCACTTCCTCTCAACGGCAGCAATCTCCGTGAGATGGCCGTCTTGTGGCTGTTGGACTCCACCCAGGCACACACCTTTTGGGGCGGATCAGTGGAGGCACTGCCAGGCATCGCACCGAGCATCGCGCCAGAGCCGGTAATCGCTTCAGTGCCTGCCCGTTAATTGAGGGCAGGCATGCCTTCGCGAGGACATCCTTTCCTTGCTAGCGGAGATTTTCACTCAGTGCTTTGCTTGAAGCATGAAGCAAACGCCAGAGCTGGTACTGCCCCGGGAGCTCTCTAAAACAGGGGAAATCGCACAGCGCCTGAATTGGTTGCGGGCCGGGGTGCTCGGCGCCAATGACGGCATAGTTTCCGTGGCCGCCGTCGTCGTTGGTGTTGCTGGAGCCACCCAAGGCGCAGGCCCAATCCTCACTGCCGGCATGGCAGCTCTGGTGGGCGGAGCTATCTCCATGGCTTTGGGTGAGTACGTCTCCGTCAGCAGCCAGAGCGACAGCCAGAAAGCCATGATCGCCACCACCGAAGCCGCGCTCAAACATGCGCCTGAACAGAGCCAGGCCCAACTGGTTCAGGCCTACCAGAACAAGGGACTCTCCCCCGCCACCGCTACCCTCGTGGCCCAAGAGCTGAGCGAACACGATGCCCTCAGCGCACATTTGTCGGCCGAACTCAACCTCCATGTGGAAGACGTTGCCAACCCTTGGCATGCGGCCTTCGCTTCAGCCATCGCCTTCACGCTGGGCGCCATCTTGCCGATGCTGGCAATCTTGCTACCACCTGAGTCAGTCAGTGTTCCCGTGACCTTCGCTGCCGTGCTGCTGGCTCTGGGCATCACCGGCTGGATCGGTGCCATGATCGGCGGGGGCTCCCGCATCAAGGCAGCTGTCCGAGTGGTACTTGGCGGCGCCCTTGCCCTCGCGGCGACCTTCGCGATCGGCACCCTGCTAGGCTCCAGCGGCTTGGTGGGCTAATCAGTTGCTCCCCTGTAAGCGCTGTTCTGGCTGTGCTCACCACTGAAAAGTACGACGGCGATGGGCTGGCCTAGGTGCCAGCCGCTAGGCTCAGTGCTGTGAGCATCAACCTAGAGATTCCTGAGCCGCTATTGCGGAGGTACCGCCAGAGCCATGAGGGCAGGGCGTGGTTGGGGCATCTTCCCGGTTTCCTGAACGAGTCCCTTGAACAGTGGCAGCTTCTTGTTGACCTGCCATCCGGAGCCACGCCTTGGTATGGGCACACGGCGGTGGTGGTCCCAGTACTGAGCCGTGATGGAACCCAAGCGGCACTAAAACTCGCCTTCCCCAATGATGAGTCCACACTAGAACCTCTCGCTCTAACTTTGTGGGGCGGTCAAGGCGCGGTGGCATTACTGGATAGTGACGCCCCACGCGGGGCGCTGTTGCTGGAACGTCTGGATCAAACACGCGCCCTCCTGGATCTCCCCATGGATGAGGCCATCGCGGTGTGGGGAAGTCTAGCCCGGGATTTGGCGATTCGTCCCGACGTCCGCCCCGAATGGCGTCTCCTTCCGCACATCGCAGACACCGCCGAAAGGTACTGTGACGAACTCCCCCAGCGTTGGAGCGATCTTGCTGAACCCTTTCCACGGTGGCTGCTCGAAGCCGCGCTGGAGCTCTGCCAAACCCGGGGAGCAGTGTCCCGCCGCAGCAGCAATGAGGTATTGGTCCACACAGATCTGCACTACCTGAACATTCTGGCGAAGCCCGGAACCGATGACTATGTGGCTATCGATCCGCAAGCCCAAGTGGGTGACGCAGAATTCGCCGTGGCCCCGTGTCTGTGGAACCGCCTGCAGGATTTGCCGCACCGAAACGCCGAAGCCGGGCTCCGGCGTCGTGCTTCAGAGCTGGCCCAATCAGCTGGGCTGGACGAGGATTTGGTGGCGGGCTGGGCCGTGGTCCGAGAAGTGGAAAATGCGCTGAGCTATTTGGAGGAAGCGGGGCACAGCGGCGACGCCAAACGCTCGCTCTGGGTGGCGAGCACCATGGCTGGCACGACATTGCCGGATCTGCCCGGTGCGCATGAGCTCAAGGCTCTCCACTAAAAATTTCGGTGAGCATCTGAACTAGCGGTTGAGGAAATTCTCGTTGAGCACGTCAAATCCCAGTTTGAGGATGAGCACGGCGACGACGGCGAGGAAGACGATTCGGATGAATTTGCTGCCTTGCTTCACGGCCGTACGTGCTCCGAGGTAGCCGCCAGCCATGTTGGCCGCGCCCAGAATCAGGCCGACCCCCCAGAGCAGTGAGCCGTGCGGGAGGAAGAACATCAGGGCGCCGGCGTTCGTGGCCAGATTCACGATTTTTGCTTTGGCGCTGGCTTCAAGGAACGCGTAGCCCATGAGGCTGACCATGGCGATGACGAGGAAGGATCCGGTTCCCGGGCCGATCAGGCCGTCGTAAAAGCCGATGATCCCGCCGATGCATGCGGCGACAACGTAGTGCGTGCGGCCGGAATGTCTTAGGGCTGTCAACTCACCCATGCTCGGCTTGAACGCCGTGAACAGCAGCACCGCAATCAGCGCAGCAACAATGATGGGCTTGAACACTGAACCGGGCAAACTGGCGGCCACCACCGCACCGCCCACGCTACCCACCAGCGCCACCCCCGCCATGGGCAGGGCTGTGCGCATGTCCGGTTTCACGCGCCGGTAATACGTCACGGAGCTGGTAGCGGTCCCGAAGATGGACCCCATTTTGTTGGTGGCCAACGCCTGCACGGGCGTGATTCCGGGGATCATCAACATGACCGGGAGCTGAATCAGCCCGCCCCCGCCCACCACGGCATCAATCCAGCCGGCAGCAAAACCAGCCACAATGATCAACAAAATGGTGGCCATCGTGATGTTCTCAAAACCGGAGATCATGGGTTCCTAAGCTAAGTGTGGCACGCAGACCAAGGGGCCGGGCTGAGGGCCCGGCCCCTCGCAGAGCACGGTTACTGCTGGTCGAGGATGTACTGCACGGCCTCGGCAACGGCGATGTTTTCAGCAACTCCGGTGGCGCGGTTCTTGATCTCCACGACGCCGTCCACCAGTCCGCGGCCTACTGCCAGGATGGTGGGGACACCGATGAGCTCAGCGTCGCCGAACTTCACACCGGGGGAAACCTTGGGGCGGTCATCGTAAATGACGTCCAGTCCCTTGGCTTCGAGATCGGCGGTGAGCTGGGCTGCTGCCTCGAAGATTTCATCGCCACGGCCGACAGCCACAACATGAACATCAGCGGGAGCAACCTGGGCGGGCCAGATCAAGCCCTTGTCATCGTGGTTGGATTCAGCCAGAGCGGCAACGGCGCGGGTAACGCCGATGCCGTAGGAGCCCATGGTGACCACTGAGAGTTTACCGTTCTTGTCCAAAACCTTCAGGCCCAAGGACTCGGCGTACTTGGTGCCAAGTGCGAAGATGTGGCCCATTTCAATGCCGCGGGCAGCTTCAAGGGGGCCGGAACCATCAGGTGCGGGATCTCCTTCACGAACCTGCGCGGCCTCAA
Organism: Specibacter sp. NPDC078692; assembly: GCF_040686835.1. Lineage (NCBI taxonomy): Bacteria > Bacillati > Actinomycetota > Actinomycetes > Micrococcales > Micrococcaceae > Specibacter > Specibacter sp. NPDC078692. The sequence goes on along the minus strand of NZ_JBFBLV010000001.1, from coordinate 222,826 downwards.
CGGTGCCGTCCCAGCTGAAGTCGCGCCCGGCAACGAGGCCAAAGACGTGCTTGCCTTCTTCGTTGGCACCGGTGATCCAGCTGGTTCCGGAAACCACGCGGGGGTCAACCAGGTACAAGATCTTGGTGGCTGCTTCTGTGCCGAGCACAGCGGCGTCCAGGCTCAGGCCCGGGCCGATGTAACCCTTGACCAACAGAGCATGCTTCTTCAGATCAGCTTCACCAGCGGCTTCAACGCCTACTTCGCCGCCGATGGGCAGGTGTGCACCAATGTTGGCTTCGATGCGCTTGAGGTCAACATCGCGGTCGCCGGGCAAGCCCACCACCACGATCTGGCGTTCGCCGGTAGGCAGGTCAACAGCTAGAACCACGTTCTTCAACGTGTCAGCGGCCGTCCATTCGCCTTCGGCGCGGGGAGCGTGCTGGTTGGCGGCAGCCACCAACGTGGCGATGGTTGCGGTGTCCGGGGTGTCCAGAACCTGAGCTGCAGGCGCGTTGCTGAAGTCAATCTCGGCCGGGACCACGGTGGTCACGGCTTCAACGTTTGCTGCGTAACCGCCGGGTGAGCGCACAAAGGTGTCTTCACCTACGGTCATGGGGTGCAAGAACTCTTCGCTCTTGGAACCGCCCATGGCACCGGCAGTTGCCGTGACGGGGATGATTTCCAAGCCGAGGCGCTCAAAAATACGCACGTAGGCGCCGCGGTGAGCCATGTAGCTGGCGTCCAGTCCGGCGTCGTCCATGTCAAAGGAGTAGGAATCCTTCATGATAAATTCGCGTCCACGCAGCAGTCCTGCGCGCGGCCGAGCCTCGTCGCGGTACTTGTTCTGGATTTGGTACAGGCTCAGCGGCAGATCCTTGTACGAGGAGTACAGGTCCTTGACCAGCAGCGTGAACATTTCCTCATGTGTGGGGGCCAGCAGGTAGTCGGCGCCCTTGCGGTCCTGCAGACGGAACAGGTTGTCACCGTATTCCTGCCAGCGGTTGGTGGCCTCGTACGGTTCACGGGGCAGCAGTGCCGGAAAGTGCACTTCCTGGGCGCCGATCGCGTCCATTTCCTCACGCACAATGGCTTCAACCTTGCGCAGCACGCGCAGGCCCAACGGGAGCCACGTGTAGATGCCAGGTGCCGCGCGGCGGATGTAGCCGGCGCGCAGAAGCAGCCGGTGGCTGTCTACCTCGGCGTCTGCGGGATCTTCACGCAGGGTACGTAAAAAGAGGGTGGAAAGGCGAAGTGCCACGCGAAATATTCCATTTCTTGAAGTGGGTGGGCGCCGTCCTCATTCAGGACGAACAGGTACTAATCTACCGGTTCAGGCGCGCCCGTTGCACACCTGGCTTGCTGGCGGCTTCCCGGCGGCTGCCCCCGAGCGTTCCCCAGCAGCTTCCCCGGGTAGGCGGATAGACGCTGGACAGTGCACCACTGCGGGTCTAGTTTGAAGTCAGACGTCCACGAACCGGCAGCCCAGGAGGAACTGATGTCCCACCGAGCAGCGATGCCGGCCCTTCCCCCGGTCCCGGTCCCAGCCGATCCTGCTGGCACCACGGGCCCCCTTTGCGTCAGCATTGAAGGGCTGCGGGTGCACCGCGGGAAAGCAACAGTCCTGGCTAATATCACCGCCAATATTCCGCAAGGCCGCATCACCGGGCTCCTCGGCCCGTCCGGCAGCGGCAAAACCACGCTGATGCGGGCGCTGGTGGGGGTCCAGAAAATCACTGCCGGGACCGTCACCGTGCTGGGCCGCCGCGCCGGAGATCCCCAGAACAGGCACGACGTCGGCTACGTCACCCAGGCGGCCAGCGTCTACAAAGACTTGAGTGTTCTGGACAACGTGCGCTATTTCGGATCTGTCCACGGCGGGAGCCGAGCGGACGCGCAGGCGGTACTGGCCGCCGTCGGACTTTCTGAATTTGCCAAGCGCAAGGCGGGCAGTTTATCCGGTGGACAGTTCAGCCGGGTCTCCTTGGCTTGTGCTTTGGTGGGCAAACCCCGGCTGCTGGTGTTGGATGAACCCACGGTGGGCCTTGATCCGGTGTTGCGGGCGGATCTGTGGGAACAGTTTGTGGGCATGGCTGCCGAGGGCACCTCGCTCATCATTTCCAGCCACGTTATGGAGGAAGCCAGCCACTGTGATTCGCTGCTAATGCTGCGCGAGGGGATGCTGCTGGCACAGTTAACTCCGGATCAGTTACGCCACAACGGCGAAACAGAAGATCTGGAACTGGCCTTTCTGCGGCTGATTCAGTCGGCAGAATCCGATGCGAAGACGGCATCATGAACGTTTCCCTGATGTGGTCCACGTGCCGGCGGGTTCTACTGCAACTTCGCGGCGATCCCCGAAGCATCGCCATGATTCTGGTGGTGCCTGCCGTACTGTTGGCGCTGGTGTATTGGCTCTACCAAAACGAAACGCTGGCGCCCGGCAGGCCCCGCACTTTTGACCGGGTGGGGCTCATGATGCTGGGCATCTTCCCGTTCGTGGTGATGTTCCTCGTCACCTCCATCACCATGTTGCGCGAACGCACCTCAGGCACACTTGAACGGTTGCTGACCACTCCCATTCACAAGGCCGATCTTCTCTTTGGCTACGCCCTGGCATTTTCCATCATGGCCACGGCCCAAGCGCTGGTCGCCACGGGAACGGCGTACTGGATCTTTGGCATGAAGATTGCTGGCAACGCCGGCTGGGTGGTCTTAATTTCGGTGCTGACAGCGGTTTTGGGTGTGGTGTTGGGTCTCTTGTGTTCGGCGTTTGCCACCACCGAATTCCAAGCCGTGCAGTTCATGCCGATTGTAGTGATCCCGCAGATTCTGCTGTGCGGACTATTCGTTGCCAGGGACCAGATGAATAGCGTTCTGGAAGCGGCCTCCAATGTGCTGCCGCTCAGTTACGCCGTTGACGGGCTGCAACAGGTGGCCGCTAATGGCGATCCAACCTCCCAGCTGGTCCGGGATCTGTTGGTCATTGCCGGTTTTGTCCTAGCCGGGCTGCTGTTTTCGTCCTTGACACTGCGCCGACAAACAGCCTGAAACCGGCTCATGGGTACCTCTGCCCATCGCTTCGAACTCATGGGTGGACCTAGGCTTGAGTTCTCACCACGGCGGGCAACAATGCCATGGTCCATACACTTTGCGAACCATCAAATGCAGGAGAGTCAATGAGCAACAACCTGCAGGGCGGGGACCCGGAGGAGTTGCGGGATTTTGCCCGGGAACTCGAACATGTCCGGTCGGTGCTGGTAAGCGTCAATTCCGAGCTAAGCCGACGCATCAGCGGCAGCCTCCGCTGGGAAGGGCCGGACGCCTTTGTTTTCAAACACGCCTGGCGTTCCTCCTACTCACCGGTCATCAGCCAGACGGCCACTATGCTCGAAGAAACCGCGGCGCTGATCAAGGCACAGGCTGCTGAGCAAGAATCTGCCAGCGCATAATCCCCACCCGCCGGCTGCCCGTCAACCCCTAAGCTTCTTGGCCGAGATCCGCCAGCGAGTGCCGGCACCATGCCAACCACGACTTCTCATATGCGATGCCCGCTCGCACAACAGCCAGCTGCAATTCTTCCGCCGTGGACCGTGCCTGACCGGATTGAGCGGCGGGGAAATCCTGCTGCTCAATGGCCTCATACCGTTCCAACACCTGCTCATGAAGCCCCAGATGCCGCCGCATTTCATCCGTGACATCCACGGATTCCTGCACCGTTCCTAGGACGGCTGCCGCCCTCATCCGCACCAACAAGGAATCCCGGATGGGGCGCATCTCCCCCTCTTGCACACACCAGCTGGCCAGCTCATCACGCCCCCCGGTCAGCACCTCGAAGTGGCGTTGCTGTCCTCGGGTAGTAGGCAAGCCGTGAGCCTTGATCAAGCCATCACGCTCCATCTTTCCCAGCTCCCGGTAAATCTGCTGATGCGTGGCCTGCCAAAAGTAACCCAGAGACTTATCAAAGCGGCGCGCCAATTCGGCCCCCGTGCACGGCTTTTCCAAGAGCGACGTCAGGATTGCGTGAGTCAGCGACACTAGAGCCGCGCAGCCAAACGCGTCCCCTGATCGATGGCCCGCTTGGCGTCCAACTCGGCCGCCACATCAGCCCCACCAATAAGATGCACGACGGCGCCCGCGGCTTCCAGCCCCTCCTGCAGCTCCCGCCGGGGATCCTGACCGGTGCACAAAATGACAGTATCTACGGGGAGGACCGTGTCGGTGCCGTTGACGCGAACGTGGAGTCCGGCGTCGTCTATCTTTTGGTATTCCACGCCGGGAACCATCTGCACACCCTTGTACTTCAGGGCGGTGCGGTGGATCCAGCCGGTGGTCTTGCCCAGCCCCGCCCCAACCTTGGTCTCCTTGCGCTGGAACAGGCCAACGCGGCGCAGTGGCTTCTCCGGGTCGGGGTCGGTGATGCCGCCGGCGTTGGCGTAGTCGGTGTCAATACCCCACTCCCGGTAGAACTTCTCGGGGACGAGGGTGGCACTGGGAGCGCCCGCGGTGATGTACTCGGCCACATCGAAGCCGATGCCACCGGCGCCGAGGATGGCAACGTTGGCGCCCACCTCGGCCTTGTCGCGGAGCACGTCGAGGTACGTGAGCACGCTGGGATGATCCACCCCGGCGATCTCCGGAACCCGGGGGGTGACACCAGTGGCCAGCACGATCTCGTCAAAGCCGCCACTGAGAAGCTGCTCCACCGTGGCTTGCGTGTTCAGCGCGACGTCCACGCCCAGCAGCTGAAGCTGACGGTTGAAGTACCGGATGGTTTCGTGAAACTCTTCTTTGCCCGGGATCTGCTTGGCAATATTGAACTGTCCACCAATCTCCCCGGACCCCTCAATGATCGTGACCTCATGCCCACGCTGGGCCGCGGTTGCGGCGAAGGCCAAACCGGCCGGACCGGCACCGACTACGGCGAACTTCTTGGTTGCTGGAGTTGCTTCAATGATGATTTCTGTTTCATGGCAGGCCCGCGGGTTGACCAAACAAGAGGATGTTTTGCCCACGAAAGTGTGGTCCAAGCAGGCCTGATTGCAGGCGATGCAGCTGTTGATCTCATCGCTGCGACCATCGCGGGCCTTGCGCATGAAGAAGGCATCGGCGAGGAATGGTCGGGCCATGGAGACCATGTCGGCGGTGCCGTCGGCGAGGAGCTGCTCGGCAACGTCGGGGGTGTTGATGCGGTTGGTGGTGATGAGGGGAATCTTGACCGAACCCATGACCTTTTTGGTCACCCACGCGTAGCCGGCACGTGGCACCGAGGTGGCGATGGTGGGGATGCGGGCTTCATGCCACCCGATGCCCGTGTTGATGATAGTGGCGCCAGCCTTTTCCACGGCCTGGGCCAGTGTGATGACTTCTGGCAAGGTGGAGCCGTCTTCAACGAGATCCAGCATGGAGAGCCGGTAGATGATGATGAAGTTTTCCCCGACACGTTCGCGGACGCGGCGGACAATCTCCACGGCGAAGCGGATGCGGTTTTCGTAGGACCCGCCCCATTCGTCACTGCGATGATTGGTTCGCTTGGCAATGAATTCATTGATCAGGTAACCCTCTGATCCCATGATTTCTACGCCGTCGTACCCGGCCGATTGCGCCAGAGCCGCCGCATTCACGAAGTCCGCAATGGTCGTCTCCACTTCCTCGCCCGTGAGCGGGTGTGGGGTCAGCGGACTGATGGGTGCCTGCACCGCACTGGGCGCGACCAAGCCACGGTGCGATGCATAGCGGCCAAAATGGAGCAATTGCAGGGCAATTTTTCCACCCTCGGCGTGCACAGCTGCGGTGACAACTTTGTGTTGTTCTGCTTCTTCCTGCGTGGAAATTTTGGCTCCACCCTTCATGGGCCGGCCAGCCTCATTGGGTGAGATGCCACCGGTGACCATCAAGGCCACTCCCCCGCGGGCACGTTCGGCATAGAACGCCGCCATGCGGTCAAAACCGCCGGGCAGCTCTTCCAGCCCGACGTGCATGGAACCCATCAGCACCCGGTTGGGCAGGGTGGTGAAGCCCAATTCAAGAGGGGTAAAGAGGTGGGGGTACTGGCCAGCGTTCATCAATGCACTCCTTTGCGCAACAAGTTGCATAATCGTATCGCACCGATTGCCCCAATGGGAGCAGCATCACATCTAAGGACCTGCCGAGTACGCAGATAGTGAGCAGCTAATGCACGGTTACGGGCATTTTTGGGCGCAAAAAGTACCTCAAGTGAACACTCGACGGGTTTGGCGGTGAGGTCGGGGAGGGCGTAGTGCCTAGAACAGGACTGTGGCGAAGGTGCCGACCTGTTCAAAGCCCACACGTTCGTACAACGCCCTGGCCGGAGTGTTGTAGTCGTTGACATAGAGGCTTGTTACCGGTGCATACTTTTGTGCCAAGACCACCACAGCGGCCATATATCCGGCGCTCAAGCCACGACCCCGGTAGCGCGGATTCATCCAGACGCCTTGGACTTGGGTGGCGTGTTGTGTCACGGCGCCAAGATCGGCTTTAAAGACGACCTCTCCCTCAGGCTCGACGTCGCTAAAGGAGAATCCGCTGCTGATCAGCCAGGCAACCCGCCGGCGATAGTTGGCCTCGCCGCCTAGGAACGGCGAGTATCCAACCTCTTCTTCAAACATCGCCGCGGCCGCGACGAGGACTTCGTTGAACTGTCCGCTTTGGCTGGCCATCAAAGCCGGATTGGGTTCAACGAGAGGTGGGCCTGCAATACTCAACAAGGGCTGGTTTGCCCTGATCTCTTGGGCTGAAATACCAGCTTTTTGCAGCACCTCCATGATGCCCAAGGTGGATTCTGCCGGGCCAAAGATTGAGGCATGCGGCTGCCAATGATCCACAATCCAACGCCCAAAGGCTTGAGCATGCTCAGCCGTGGCCTCTATGGGGACCACATTGGAGCCTACCCAGCAAGCGGCAGCCAAGCTCACGCCGTCGTCCATAAAAAAGCCCAACATGACGGCCCCTTGAATACCGGGCACGGCACTGTTGTTCTGGTTGATGAGCGAGTCCGCGAACACGTTAGCAACCCGGTCGCGCGCGATCAGGCGCCGGAGCGCGTCCGTGTCGGCGTGGCCGAGGACGCGCACCGGGTCGTGGCGGAGTCTCCTAGGAGACGCTGACCACGGGACCGCCCTGGAGAGTCGTGTCATCCGCGTCGGACTCCATCTCTTCGGCAATTTTCATGGCTTCTTCAATGAGTGTCTCAACAATTTGATCCTCAGGAACAGTCTTGATGACTTGTCCCTTCACAAAGATCTGGCCCTTACCGTTTCCGGAGGCAACACCCAAGTCAGCTTCGCGGGCTTCTCCGGGACCATTGACGACGCAACCCATGACGGCGACGCGCAAGGGAACTTCCATTCCCTCCAGGCCAGCGGTGACTTCTTCAGCCAACTTGTACACATCAACCTGGGCGCGGCCGCAGGAGGGGCAGGAGACAATTTCCAGCTTGCGCGGACGCAGATTCAGCGACTGCAGAATCTGGTTACCCACCTTAATCTCCTCAACCGGCGGAGCGGAGAGAGAAACGCGGATGGTGTCCCCGATGCCCTTGGCGAGCAGCGAGCCGAAGGCCACAGCCGACTTGATGGTGCCCTGGAAAGCGGGGCCGGCCTCGGTGACGCCGAGGTGCAAGGGCCAGTCGCCCTGTTCTGCGAGCATCTCGTAGGCGGCCACCATGATGACGGGGTCATTGTGTTTGACGGAGATCTTGAAGTCGTGGAAGCCGTGCTCTTCAAAGAGCGAGGCTTCCCAGACGGCGGATTCAACGAGAGCCTCGGGTGTGGCCTTGCCGTACTTTTTCATGATGCCCGGCTCCAACGAACCGGCATTGACGCCAATGCGGATGGAGGTGCCGTGGTCCTTGGCGGCCCGGGCGATTTCCTTGACCTGGTCATCAAATTTGCGAATGTTGCCGGGGTTCACGCGAACCGCTGCACAACCAGCTTCAATCGCCGCAAAGACATACTTGGGCTGGAAATGAATGTCCGCGATCACGGGTATCTGTGATTTACGGGCAATGATGGGCAAGGCGTCCGCATCATCCTGTGAAGGGCAGGCCACACGGACAATGTCACAGCCGGACGCGGTCAGTTCAGCAATTTGCTGCAACGTCGCGTTGATGTCAGTGGTGGGGGTGGTGGTCATGGACTGCACGCTGATGGGCGAATCCGAGCCGACACCCACGGGGCCGACCTTGATTTGCCGGGTCTTGCGGCGGGGCGCAAGAACGGGCGGTGGCAACGGCGGCATGCCGAGACTGACGGAGGTCAAAATATGCTCCTAGGAGTTCAACGAATCAAATGTTGCGGCAGTAGCGCCGTTGAGTGGCGTCACTAAAGGAATCTCGCAGCATCTACCTTCGATTGTAGGCTCGATGACTGCTTTTCACTGACTGGCAGGGGTTGGTTATCGGTGAGGTTTATCCCAAGTAGCCGCTGAGTTTGCCAATCACCGGGTTCCAGCCCGAAATCTTCAATCCGGTGACGCCGCCGCCAAGGGTCATTGGATCCTGGGCGACCAGTTCCTGAACAGCTTCTTGGCTCTCGGCACGGAAGATCAACAGGGCGCCTGCCCCATCGGCGTAGGGGCCGGATGCGAGAACCACATCGGCCTCTGCCAATGCAGACAACCATTCGCGGTGCTTGGGGCGGTGCTCCACGCGCGCTGCTTCAGCTTCAGGACCATAAACATACTCGACAGCAAAGATAGACATGCGTTCACCCTATAACAGGAGAGCTTTCGCGAGGACCGCAACACTGGCAGCCCACAACATTGAGGCCAAGGTGCCGATGATGAACCGCTCACTTGCCGCTGGAGTGTCCTTGAGTTCCGGATATCTACCCAAGCCCTTGATGGCCACCACATAGGCGATGGCTACTGGCTGTCCGGCGAGGATCGCCACCGCCACGGCGGCACGTTCCAGGCAGCCGATCAGCAGGCCGCCACGGAGCACTTCCGTTTTCGGTGCTGGTGGTGCTGGCTGCGCTTCTGCCTCAACGGCCTCAACCTCAACCTCAACCTCAATGGCCTCGCTAGCCGGGGTTTCGGTCCGGGTTAGGGCCAGGCCGTCAGTCTCAGTTCGTTCTCCGCGCGTAGCTTCTGCCGCGTCCGCAGCACGCACGGTCTTGGACCTGGCGAGTTTGAGCATGCCGGCTGTCACGGGCCACCCACCCATAACAGCCACCACTAGTGCAGTAGCTATCCACAGCGCTTCCATGCACCCTCCTTCGCATCAGCAACCGTCGGCGACGCCCGTTAACATTGCCCTACCTAAAATCTAGCCGCTGCCACTGACATTGATGGCCCGTTGAGCCTCCCTGAGAAGCAGTGCCGCGGCACGCCGCCCGGCCAGCTCTTCCTGTCGGCCCGAGCGGTATATTGCTTTACTGACAGCCTGGGGACTGATCTCGAGCCCCTGCGCGATTTCCTTTTGAGCTAACCCAGGTGCGGCATCCAGTGCATCAAGGACCCGCCACTCGGCATCTGAGCGTTTGCGAACCACATCTCCAAGGAGAACGAGGACTCCTTCCGCCGCGGCAGCCCATTGCGCTGCTGCCGGAACTGGAGTTCGCACGCACAGCGGCACCCGTCCCCCCGTCTTCTTGGCGGATTCAACCGCCTCCCGCGCCGCAATGAAAGCATCACCCGAGGCTTCTCGGGAGTTTTCCGGCAGCGGCAGATCAACAGCAGCAATCCCAATGCCGATGTACCAGTCCTGATTGCGGAGCACCCGCGCAACGGTTTCGACAACCACCTCAGGATCAGTGAGTACACCTTGAATTTCATCGCCCACGGAACGCTCAAATTCCAGCGCTGAGTCTAAATCAGAAAGTAGACTCAACAGCTTCGGAACCCTGTCGCCGTGCGTGCGGCTGCCACGCTGGTCAATGGTCAAAACAAACATGACTAAACCATAATTGTTTGTTTCGTATATATCAACCATTTTAAGATGCTTTGTGGCCGGCGGTCAGTTCGGTTCGGTTCGGAACCAAGCTGCGCCCACACCCCCGTCCACTCCTATTCGGAGAAGGTGCCTAGCCGAACAGGTTGACCGGCTTCACGATGTCGGCGTAGATCAATAGCGCACCCATCGCGATCAGCACCACGGCAGCCACGTAGGTTACGGGCAGCATCTTGGCGATGTCGAACGGTCCGGGATCCTTGCGTTTGAACACCTTGGCAATAGAACGCCGAACACCTTCGTAGAGAGCGCCGAGGACGTGTCCGCCGTCGAGCGGCAACAGCGGGATCAAGTTGAAGACGAACAGCGCCAAGTTAACTCCGGCCATCAGGCTGATCAGTGTGGCGACACGCGAACTCAAAGGAATCTGCTCCATGGCTGCGACCTCGCCAGCCACACGACCCACGCCCACCACCGAGATGGGCCCATTGGGGTCACGCGGTTCTGCACTGAACGCCGCCTGAGCCACGCCCACCAACTTCTGCGGCAGCTGGAAGACAACCCCGCCAATCTGGACAATATTCTCCCCCACCGTAGGAAGAACGCTCGACGCCGGTTGCCGCACCATGGCTGAGGCCGGCCCAACGCCGAGGAAGCCAACCTGTACGGTGACCGCGGTTCCCGATGCGTCCACTTCTGCCTGACCGTTGGAGCCTATGACGGGACGGGCGGTCAAAACGGGGGTGATGGTGGTGGCAACGGATTCGCCAGCGCGTTCGTACACCAGCGGCACCGCTTTGCCTGCCGAAGCCCTTACTTGTTCTGTGAAGGAATTCCAATCGGTGATCGCTTTGCCGTCGAAGGAGGTGATGACATCCCCTGGCAACAGACCGGCGGCAGCGGCCGGAGTCTTGGTGCAGTTAGTCAAATCTTCGGGCACGGGTTCGCCGTAGGCCACCTGGCAGGCGTTGACCGACGAGACGGTTGTGGTCGGCTGGGCCATGCCGAAGCCCATCAGCAAGATACCCATGAGCACCACGCCGATGAGCAAGTTCATGAACGGTCCGCCGAGCATGATGATGATCTTTTTCCACACGGGAAGCTTGTAGAAGACCCGATTGGCATCCTCCGGCCCCACTTCTTCATGGGCTGCGCTGCGCGCCTCGGTGGCCAGGGTCTGGAACATGCCTGTACTGGAGGGCCGGACACTGCCGTCGGTAGGATTCGGTGGGTACATGCCCACCATGGCCACATAGCCACCAGCCGGAATTGCTTTGACACCGTACTCGGTTTCGCCCTTTTTCCGCGACCAGATGGTTGGCCCAAAGCCGATCATGTACCGAGTGACCCGGACCTTGAACAGCTTGGCAGGCAACAAGTGCCCCACCTCGTGCAGCGCGATGGAAAGGGCAATGCCGACGGCTACAAAAAGCACTCCGCCGATGAAAAGCAATACAGTCACAATTTACTTCCTGCGTTCAAGATTTCTTGGCCAAATAAGTGTCTTAGCCCTTAGTGGCCAGCAGCTCGTTGGCTCGTTCACGTGCCCACACTTCAGCTTCCAACACAGTATGGAGCGTCAGCTGCGAACTGGGTGTGTGTTCACTGAGAACTTGCGCAATAGTATCCACAATGTCCAAGAAGCCTATCCGCCCCGCATGGAAGGCATGGACCGCCTCCTCATTGGCTGCGTTGTACACAGCAGGGCAGGTGCTCCCCCGCCGGGCCGCCTCCTTGGCAAGTTCGACGGCGGGAAACGCCACGTTATCCAGTGGCTCAAAAGTCCACATTGCCGCTTTGCTCCAGTCACACGGAGCAGAGGCGCCGGGAACCCGATCCGGCCAGCCCATACCCAAAGCAATGGGGAGGCGCATGTCCGGCGGCGAGGCCTGCGCAATGGTGGAACCATCGGTGAACTGCACCATGGAATGGACCACAGATTGGGGATGCACCACGGCCTCGATCCGATCCAACGGAACATCGAAGAGCAGGTGGGCTTCGATAATTTCAAGGCCCTTGTTGACCAGCGTTGCCGAGTTGGTGGTGACCATCATGCCCATGTCCCAGGTGGGGTGCTTGAGTGCCTGCGCCGGCGTCACATCGGCGAGCTCTTCCCGGCTGCGGCCACGGAACGGTCCACCCGACGCCGTCACGATGAGCTTGTCCACCTCGCCGGCACTCCCGGAACGCAGCGCCTGAGCCAGTGCGGAATGCTCCGAATCAACGGGCACCAGCTGCCCGGGCGATGCTGCGTCCTTGACCAACGCACCACCCACAATGAGCGATTCCTTGTTGGCCAGCGCCAAAATGGCGGGCGTAGCCAGCGCGGCGAGGGTTGGTGCTAGGCCAATGGATCCGGTGATGCCATTAAGCACGACGTCGGCCCCGTCGCCTGAGCCCGCACCCCAGGCCGCGATAACGGTTGAGGCATCCGGGCCGGTGAAGATCTCAGGGGTGAAGTCACCCAAGCCAGCGGCGGCGGCAGCTGCCTCAATCAGAGAACGCAAGGTCCCGGCGTCGTCCGCTGCAGTTCCTACGGCCAAAACCCGCAGGTGCACGGCCTGCTGGGCCAGCAATTGCAGATTTCCGCCGCCGGCACTGATGGCCGTAACACTGAAGCGCGGGGCGCCGTCGGGGAGTTTGGCACGGTCGACGACGTCAATCGCCTGCGTGCCGATGGAACCAGTTGAGCCGAGGATGATCACTTTGCGATGTTGCATACCTGCCAGTATTCCGCACTTGCGCCGTGATGCGGGCTTTGGTGGTCGCCGATCGCTTCGCAAGCCCCGGTTTCCTAGCTAGTCGCGGCCTACCAGAGGCCGCGTTCGATGGCTGCGTCGCGGATTTTGCGCAGGGAGTTGCGTAATTGCAGCTGCTCGTCGGCTGTGAGGGGGTCAAAAACTATTTCGCGCACCATGGTGACATGGCCTGGCGCCGCGGTCCTGACAACGTCCCAACCTTGGGGTGTCAGCGTGATCTCCTGCCCGCGTCCGTCAGCGCTGACAGCACACCGCTCCAGCAGTTCTTTGGCTTCCATGCGGCGTAGCAGGTGGGAAACGCGGGATTTTTCCCACCCGAGAATCCTGGCGAGGTCGCCCGAGCGGACGCCGCCGGCAGGAGCCTCGGAGACTGCAGCCAGCACGGCATACTCGCCGCCTGACATCCCGGCTTCTTGATGCAGCTGCCTGTCGGTTGCGCGCGGCAAGCCGGAGTTGAATTCACGCAGCTCCAACCAGGTGATTTGCTCCTCGGCGCTAAGCCAACGGGGCTCGGTCACGGCGTTGCTCACATTCACTGAAAAGTTAGTTGACACATCAATCTTCTCGCGCAATAATTGAAACATCAAGTTTTAGTTGACACGTCACCCACTTATGGGTGCGGGTCTCCACCTCACAAGGAGCATCTCACATGACCAAGATCGCCATCGTCACAGGTTCAACCCGCCCGGGCCGCAACAACTCCGGTGTTGCGCAGTGGGTTCTGGCTCAGGCTAAGCTCCGCGGAGACGCCGAGTACGAACTCGTTGACATTGCCGACTTCAACCTGCCGATTCTGGATGAGGCTTACCCGGCCGCCTACCAGAACTACCAGAACGAACACACCATGGTCTGGGCTGCAAAGATGAACGAGTTCGACGGCTACATCTTCATCACTGGCGAGTACAACCACTCGGTACAGCCTGCCCTGGCGAACGCCATCTCCTACCTGAACGCAGAGTTCGCCAACAAGGCTGCCGGCATGGTCGGCTACGGCTCCGCATACGGCGTCCGCGCCATGGAGCACCTGCGCGGCATCCTCTCCGAGCTGCAGGTTGCTCACGTGCAGAAGACCGGCATGTTCTCCCTCTTCACCGACTTCGAGAACTTCTCCGTCTTCAAGCCCACCGAGCAGCAGGCCGCTTCGGTCGAGCCCATGTTCGATCAGCTCATCTCCTGGACCCACGCCATGAAGACCGTCCGCGACGGCGCTTTGGCTGCAGTCTAATCACCGCCCCACCTTCCCATCGCTATCGCAGCAATGGCTGGTTTTTCACCGACGCTCTCGCAGCTGCTGCGCTAGCGATGAGGAAAAAGTGACCATTGCCTGCGCTAGCGTCTGTAGGGCAATAGTTGGGAGCGTTGGAACTACAGTCCGGCGCGGCTTAAAGTTTGCCGTGCGTGGAGGAGGATTGGACCGTCCACCATCTGGCCCTCGAACGCAAACACACCCGTGCCCGCTGCGTCCGCGGCCGCCAACAACTCCCGGGCTGCGGCAACCGCAGCATCGGAGGGCCGGTACGCGTCCCTGACCACGGCAACCTGCGACGGGTGGATGCACGCCTTCGCGCCAAAGCCGCTGGCCACCGCGTCCTCGGATTCCTCGGCCAGCCCGTCGAGGTCGGCAAAGTCGGCATAGATGGAGTCAATCGCAACCTTCCCGGCAGCCCCGGCCGCCAGCAGCAGCTGCGAGCGCGCCTGCATGGCGACTGCCCGGTAGGCTCCGGTGCGCGGCCCGGAAGTGAAGCGGCTCGAGGTTCCACCCAAGGAGGCCACCAGGTCCTCTGCACCCCACATCAGGGCCACAACGTTCGGCAGCTGCGCCAAGGCGGGCGCCGCAAGGATGCCGGCCGCGCTTTCGCACAGCGCCACCACCGTGAAGTCCGCGAGCGCCGCGACGGCGTCGGGATCGGCGGCCTTCGCCACCATGATGGTCCGGAACGGGCTTAGCTCCAACGCGGCGAGGTCCAAGGCGGCGTCCGGGGTGTCCAGGGCGTTGATGCGCACCATGGTGGTTGCCGGATCCAGCCCGCTGGCAACCATGTGCTCCCTCGCCTGCGCCTTGGCCTCCGGGGCCACCGCATCCTCGAGGTCGATGATCACGGCATCGGCGCGGTCGGCCGCTTTGGCAAACCGCTCCGGCCGGTCCGCAGGGGCGAACAGCAAGGCGGGGCCCATGGTGAAGTGCTGGCTCTCAGAAATCGTGTGCTCCTAAAATTTGATGGAATCGGGTGGTGCGGGCAGGCAGCCTGGTGCCGGCCCATCGGGGTGGTGCGGGCAGGCAGCCTAGTCCTGCTCGGTGGGCAACAGCCAAAAGAGTGCGCTCCTGCTGGCTTTTCCAACCACGACGCCGGACTGGTTCCGCCCGATATGTTCCATCACCACAATCCCCTGTCCTGGCCGGGATGCCGAAAGCCGCTTTTCCACCACCACAGTCTCGGTGTACAAGGTGTCGCCATGAAACAGCGGGTGCGGGAAGGAAATATCGGTCATGCCCAGCTGGGCCACGATGGTGCCCTGCGTCAGCTGGGCCACGGACTGGCCCACCATGGTGGACAGCGTAAACATGGAGTTCATGAGCCTTTGGCCGAAAGGCTGCTCGGCACTCCAGGCGGCATCCAGGTGCAAAGCCTGGGTGTTCATGGTCATGGTGGTGAACTGCACGTTATCTGCCTCCGTCATGGTGCGCCCGGGCCGGTGCTGATACACCGTACCAAGCTGCAACTCCTCGAAGTACAGTCCTCGCTGCAGCACCACTTTGGGGTTGGCGGGGGGCTGGGTCTCGACAGGCCCAGCCACCGGGGCAGCGTGAACCGCTGGGTCCTTCGGGTAAGCGGCGTGTCCCTCACTCATACGTTGTCCACATCATGCATCTCCAAGTTCAACGGGGCTCCCGTGGCAGCCACAATCTGCTCCACTGTGACATCCGGAGCCAGCTCCTTCAAAACCAGACCATCGGCTGTCACCTCAATGACGGCTAGGTCGGTGACGATCAAATCCACACACTTCCTACCTGTCAGCGGCAAGGTGCACTCGGAGACGATCTTGGGAAAGCCGTCCCTATCGGTGTGTTCCATCATGACAATGAGCTTCTTGGCACCGAACACCAGGTCCATGGCACCACCCATACCCTTGACCATCTTTCCCGGGATCATCCAGTTGGCCAGGTCCCCGTTGGCGGCAACCTGCATGGCGCCCAACACGGCGACATCCACGTGGCCGCCGCGCACCATGCCAAAGGACAGCGCCGAATCAAAGAACGCGGCACCCTTGTTCACGGTGACGGTTTCCTTGCCGGCATTGATCAGATCAGGGTCGACGTCGGACTCGGCCGGGTAGGGTCCCGTCCCCAAAATCCCATTCTCGGAATGCAGCACCACCTCCACCCCGGCAGGAATGTAGTTGGGGATCAGCGTGGGCATGCCAATCCCTAAATTCACGTACTGCCCGTTGTGTAGCTCCTGCGCCACCCGAGCGGCCAGTTCATTGCGTGTCAGTGCCACGGTTACGCTCCCTGTGCGGTTGTTGAGACGTTCGACGCCGGTTCCGTCACGGTGCGCTTTTCAATGCGCTTCTCGCTACCGGGCGAACCGGCGGGTACGTGGACCACGCGCTGGACAAAAATGCCGGGAACGTGGATGTGTTCGGGATCCAACTCCCCCGGCTCCACCAGCTCCTCCACCTCGGCAATGGTGATCTTCCCGGCCATGGCGCACAGCGGGTTGAAGTTCATGGCCGTTGCGTGGAAGACCAGGTTCCCGTGACGGTCACCCTTCCACGCGTGCACCAGCGCAAAGTCCGGGGTGAGCGATTCCTCCAGCACAAACTCGTCCGTCCCAAAGGTGCGCACCTCCTTGGGTGGCGAGGCAATCGCAACCCCGCCGGCGCCGTCGTACTTGCGCGGCAGGCCACCCTCGGACACCTGGGTGCCCACACCGGCGGCCGTGTAGAAGGCGGGGATGCCGGCACCACCGGCCCGCAACTTCTCCGCAAGGGTTCCCTGCGGGGTCAGTTCCACCTCGAGCTCGCCGGCGAGGAATTGGCGGGCGAATTCCTTGTTCTCCCCCACATAGGAGGAGATGGTGCGGCGGATACGCCCGTCGCTGAGCAAGATGCCAAGTCCCCAATCGTCCACGCCGCAGTTATTGGAGATGGTCTCCAAACCGGAGGTTCCGGCGTCGTGCAGTGCTTGGATGAGCGCCACGGGGATGCCGCACAGGCCAAAACCGCCGACGGCAAGCGAGGCACCATTGTGGATGTCGTGGATTGCGGCGGCCGGGGATGCAACTACTTTGTTGATCATGGCGGGTGCCTTTCGGGTGGCTTAGAGGCCCAAGTCGCGGGCAATGAGCATCAGCTGGACTTCCGTGGTTCCTTCGCCGACCTCCAGAATCTTTGAATCGCGGTAGTGGCGAGCCACAGAGAATTCATTGATGAAGCCGTAGCCGCCGAATACTTGTGTGGCGTCACGGGCGTTGTCCATGGCTGCCTCACTTGCGACCATCTTAGCGATGGCGGCTTCGGTCTTGAAGGGCTTACCGGCGAGCATGCGCGCGGCGGCGTCGTAATAGGCCAGTCGGGCCACGTGGGCGCGGGTCTGCATGCGGGCGATCTTGAAGGAGATGCCCTGGTAGTGGCCAATGTTGTGCCCGAAGGCGCTGCGCTCTTTGGCATAACGGACTGCCTCATCCACGCAGCCTTGGGCCGCTCCGGTTGCCAGTGCTGCGATGGCAATGCGGCCTTCATCCAGGATGGACAGGAAGTTCGCGTAGCCGCGGCCGCGCTCCCCCAGCAGGTTTTCCTCCGGAACGCGGGCTCCGGCAAAGGTGAGCGGGTGGGTATCGGAGGCGTTCCAGCCCACCTTGTTGTAGGCCTTTTCCACCGTGAAGCCGGGGGTGCCGTTGGGCACGATGATGGTGGAGATTTCTTTCTTCACCGAGCCGTCCGGCCGCTCCGAGGTGCCGGTGACAGCCGTGACAGTGACGAACTTGGTGATGGACGTGCCGGAGTTGGTGATGAACTGCTTGGAACCGTCGATGACCCACTCGCCGTTCTCGACCCGAGCCTTGGTGGCCGTACCGCCGGCGTCAGATCCGGCGTCGGGCTCGGTCAGACCAAAGCCTGCGAGCGCCGCACCGCTGGTCAGCTCCGGCAGCCACTGCTCTTTCTGCGCCTGGGTGCCGAAGCGGTGCACGGGCATCGCCCCGAGCGAGACTCCGGCTTCGAGGGTGATGGCCACCGACTGGTCCACGCGCCCCAGCTGTTCCAGCGCCAGGGACAGGGCGAAGTAGTCTCCACCCATGCCACCGAATTCTTCCGGGAACGGCAGCCCGAACAGGCCCAGCTCGCCCATCTGTGCCACAACCTCGTAGGGGAAGCTGTGTTCCTCGTCGTGCTTGGCGGACACCGGAGCCACCACGGTGTCAGCAAATTCGCGCACCATGTCGCTGAGGGCCTGGTACTCGTCGTTGAGTTCAAAATTTGGCACTGTCATTCCCCTTCAGGAGTATCTTCTTGGATGCTTGCAACAATTTGGTCAGCCTTGACCAGCCCGCCCACCGCGACAGCAATATGCACTATCCCGGCCATGGGAGCCATGATTTGGTGTTCCATCTTCATGGCCTCCACCGCCAGCAGCACAGCACCGGCCTCGACCCGGTCGCCCGTGGCCGCATTGACCACTGTGACGGTGCCGGGCATGGGGCTGCGCAGCTGCGGATCGGCCGCGGCGTCCGTCCGCTCCAGCCCGGCCAGCATACGTGCCGTTGCTTGGTCCCGGTCGAGCCTTTCCAGCGCAACACTCCAGCCGCCGGATCCCAGGAACACGGTGTCTCCGGACATGGCCACGCTGTAGCCCTCGAACGATCCGTGCACCTCCTGTGCTGCCTCACCCAGTCCGGTGACATGGACGACGCCGGGACCTTCGGTGCCGCTGTCGCCTTCCGTCCCGCTGACCGTCACCACGCCGGTGCGCCCGGGTGCCGCGAACGTCATTCGCCACGGTGCGGGATCGCCGATGCGCCAGTTGTCGGTGCGGGCCCACAGGGATGCCGCCGACTCCGTGCCAAGTGCATTGGGCTTCGCGGCATCACCTGCCCGGGCCACGAGTGCCGCGGCGGCGTACTCGTCGGCGGACACGGTGCGGAAAGCCATGTCGGGGAGTTTACGTTCGATCATGTTGGTGTCGAGGCGGCCAGCTTGGACATCGGGATCGGCCAACAGCAGGCGCAGGTATTCAACATTGGTGGGGACACCGAGAACCACGTAGTCGCGCAGGGCTGCATCGAGGCGCTCAAGAGACTCGGCCCTGTCGGTACCCCAGGCGATGACCTTAGAGAGCATGGGATCGTAGTGCGCCGAGATCTCCAAGCGGCGGGCCAGCGAAGAGTCCACTCGGACGCCAGGACGCGATGTCACGGACTCATCCAGCACCACCACGGTTCCGGTGGCAGGCAGGAATCCTTCGGATGGCTGTTCAGCGTAGACGCGTGCCTCAACAGCATGGCCCTCAAGCGTGACATCGGCTTGGCCGAAGTCGAGCTTCTCCCCAGCGGCGATGCGCAGCTGCCACGCCACCAGGTCCAGGGCCTCGCCCCGGACGCGGGCCACCATCTCGGTGACGGGGTGTTCCACCTGTAGGCGGGTGTTCATCTCCATGAAGAAGAACTCACCGGGGTTGTCATTGGAGACAAGGAATTCAACGGTCCCGGCACCCGTGTAGTTGACACTGGCTGCCGCATCGCAGGCTGCGGCGCCAAGGCGCGCACGGATGGCAGCACCGTCCGCCAACCCTGAGAGCAGGGGCGAGGGTGCCTCCTCGATGACTTTTTGGTGGCGGCGCTGCAGCGAGCATTCGCGCTCCCCGAGGTGAACCACGTTGCCAAAATTATCGCCGAGGATCTGCACCTCTATATGGCGCGGATTGGCCACCAGACGTTCCAGAAACAAGGTGTCATCGCCAAACGCGGCCGCTGCCACACGTCGGGCCGTGGCCAGCGTGGCCGGCAGCTCCTCCGGAGTGAACACGCTGTGCATGCCTTTGCCGCCTCCCCCGGCGGAGGGTTTGATGAGCAGCGGGTAGCCAATGCCCGGAGCTGCCGCAATCAAGTCAGCATCCGTGAGCCCGGGTTCGGAGATGCCCGGCACCACGGGGACGCCGGCTGCGGCAACATGGTTTTTGGAGCGGATCTTGTCGCCCATGACGTTCAGGGCCTCAATGTTGGGGCCGATGAACGTGATGCCAGCATCGGCCACGGCCTGAGCGAACTCCAGGTTTTCGGACAGGAAGCCGTAGCCGGGGTGGACGGCTTGGGCGCCAGTGCCACGGCAGGCGGCGAGGACGGCCGCAATACTGAGGTAGCTTTCGGACGCCGCGGCGGGACCGATGCACACGGCTTCGTCCGCTTCACGCACGTGGCGAGCTCCGGCGTCGGCCGTTGAATAAATGGCAACCGAGCGGATGCTTTTTTCACGCAGGGTGCGGATGACGCGGCAGGCAATCTCGCCGCGGTTAGCGACCAGGACAGTATCAAAAGGGGCGGTGTCAACTAGAGGTGTCGCAGGGGAAGTCATGAGCTCACATCACATTCTGAAGAGGCCGAAGGCGGTCTCGGGCAGCGGGGTTCGGGCGCACACGTCAAGGGCCAGGCCTAGAACGGTGCGGGTATCGGCGGGGTCGATCACGCCGTCGTCCCAGAGCCGGGCGGTGGCGTAATAGGGGTTACCTTGGTCCTCATACTGGGCCAGGACCGGCGCCTTGAACTCTGCTTCGGCCTCGGCGGACCAGTCTTCACCGCGTTTTTCCAGCTGCTCACGTTTGACGGTGGCCAGTACCGAGGAAGCCTGATTGCCGCCCATGACGGAGATGCGCGAGGCCGGCCAGGTCCACAGGAACCGTGGGCTGTAGGCGCGCCCGCACATGGAGTAGTTGCCGGCGCCGAAGGATCCGCCCACAATGACCGTCAGTTTGGGCACGCGCGCTGTGGCAACGGCCGTGACCATCTTGGCGCCGTGCTTGGCAATGCCGCCGTGTTCGTAATCCTTGCCCACCATGAAACCGTTGAGGTTTTGTAGGAAGATCAGGGGAATGCCGCGCTGATCGCACAGTTCAATGAAGTGCGCCCCCTTCAGCGCGGATTCGCTGAACAGCACGCCGTTGTTGGCCACGATGCCCACGGGGTGCCCGTGCAGTGTGGCGAAGCCGGTGACCAGTGTGGTGCCGTAATTCTTCTTGAATTCGTGGAACTTGCTGCCATCCACAATCCGGGCGATGATCTCGCGGATATCGTAGGGCGTGTTCAGATCCGTGGGGACGGCGCCGTAGAGCTCTTGCGGGTCGACGGCGGGACTCACCGATTCCTGTATGGCCCACGCCGGTGCCGGGTTGGGCGGCAACGTGGCCACAATGTCGCGGATGATGGACAGGGCATGCTCGTCGTTCTCCGCCAGATGGTCCACGACGCCCGAGATTCCCGCGTGCACCTCACCTCCACCGAGTTCCTCGGCCGTGACGATCTCACCAATCGCTGCCTTCACCAGCGGCGGGCCGCCCAGGAAAATGGTGCCCTGGTTGCGCACAATGACGCTCTCATCGCTCATCGCTGGCATGTACGCGCCGCCCGCCGTGCAGGAACCCATGACGGCGGCAATCTGCGGAATCTTCCGGGCAGACATTTGGGCCTGGTTGAAGAAGATCCGACCAAAGTGTTCCTTGTCCGGGAACACCTCATCTTGTTTGGGCAGGAACGCGCCTCCTGAGTCCACCAAATAAATGCAGGGCAGCCTGTTTTCCAGCGCAATCTCCTGCGCTCGCAGATGCTTCTTCACCGTCAATGGGTAGTAGGTGCCGCCCTTGACCGTGGCGTCATTACAGACCACCATGACGTGGCGGCCTTCAACCACACCAATGCCAGCGATGACACCGGCACCGGGGGACGCGCCGTCGTACATGTCATGGGCCGCCAGCGGGGAAATCTCCAGGAACGGGCTGCCTTCATCGAGCAGGTGCCCAATCCGGTCCCGGGGCAGCAGCTTCCCGCGCGCCACATGCCGCTGGCGAGATTGCTCCGGACCGCCGCGAGCCGTCACCCTCAGCCGCTCGCGCAGCTCCGCCACCAAGGCGCGCTGCCCAGCATCGTTACGAGCGAACGCCTCTCCGGCGGGCTCTATCTGGCTCTGCAAAGTCTCCATCGACCCTCATCTGCTCCGTGAGCGTTACACTAAGTTAATAACCACTAACTGAGTTTCAGGTTAGTCTTTCTATTCTGTGATGTCCAGCACAGGGGGAGCCATGAGTTCACAACCAACCACAGCCCGCACGCAAGCCAAGGCCGAACGCCGCTCCGTGCTGCTGCGATCCGCCGCGACCTTGTTCGCCCAGCGCGGCTTCAATGGCGTCTCGATCGAGGACCTGGGCGCCGCAGCCGGCGTCAGCGGACCCGCCGTCTACCGGCACTTCGACGGCAAACAGGCACTGCTGGGCGCCCTGTTAGTGGAGGTCAGCGAGGACCTCCTGACCGGGGGCCGCTCCGTTCTCAATGCCACGCACGACGACGCTGCCTCCTTGCGAGCACTCGTGGCCTTCCACGTTGACTTCGCGCTGAGCAAACCTGACGTTATTCGGGTCCAGGATAGAGATTTTGACAGCTTGGGCGCTGCCGACAGGTCCGCGGTGAGGTCCTTGCAGCGTGCCTATGTTGAGTTGTGGGTTGAGGTTTTAGGCCGGCTCTTCCCGGAGCGGGCCGTGACGGTGCGCCGCCTGCAAGCCCATGCGGTTTTCGGCCTGATCAACTCCACCCCGTACAGCGTCCGCATTCACGGCGAGCAAGACGCCACGGCCCGGCCGGTACTCGAAGCCATGGCGTGGGCGGGGTTGACCGGGGTCTAGCGCGGGCGGCCCACCGGGCAGGGCGCCTACTTAGACCTCCGCGACCGGGTCCTTTTTCGCGATTCGAGGCACTACGCCCGCCAGCACCGCTGCAACCACCAGCAGCGCCGAGCAAGCTCGGCGCTGCTGGTTTTACATGTGGTTCTCACCTGCGGGTTAGCGGAGAATTAGTGCGCCGCTACTCCCCCGTGGTGACCTTCGGAATGCCCGTGCATGCTTGGCGCCAGAGCGAGCACCCCAACAATTACGGCCACGCCGCCGGCAATCCAGGACGTCCAGGCGGCACCGCTGTGTCCCGTGTAGCCAACAAGCCACGGGGAAACAAACAACAGTGCAGCTAGGACAATCTGCACCCATTCGCCCACTGGTTGCCCGGGGCTCATCAGGTTCCAAACGCCAGATGCCATCAGCAGTACGCCGCAACCAATCATCATGACCATGGATCCGGCCTGCTGAGTTGTCCACAGTGTTGACAGAGCAGCAAACAAACCCGCGATCACGGCAACATAATCTTGCCAGCGATTCCACGTCTTCATCGATACCAACCTCCTTAAGAGTTGGCTCCCACAATGGGGGTCACTTAAAATATACGTCCGTGACTACCTGCGGAACCATAGCCCTAAGGTTGCAATACTTACCCCAAAAGGCTTAGCCCAAAACCAACGCCATCGCGGGGTCGGCCATCATGGCGCCGACATCCGCTAGGAAGCGTGATCCCTGCGCCCCGTCCACAAGCCGGTGATCGAAGGAAAGGCTCAACGTCATAACCTGCCGCAGGGCAATTCCACCTTCGTGTTCCCATGGCACGCGACGCACCGCACCGAGGGCCAAAATGCCAGCCTCACCCGGGTTCAAGATGGGCGTTCCGGCATCGATCCCAAACACGCCAATGTTGGTAATGGAGAAGGTGCCGCCCGCCAGATCCGTCGGTGGGGTCTTCCCGTCCCTGGCCGTCTTCGCCAAGTCACCCAACGCCACGGCGAGCGCGCGCAGCCCCAGATCCTGCACATCCTTGATGTTGGGCACCAGTAATCCACGGGGCGTGGCGGCGGCAATGCCCAGGTTGAGGTAGTTGTACGTGACAACCTCCCCGCGCTCCTGATCCCACCGCGAGTTCAGCGCCGGCTGCCTGGCAATAGCCAGTGTCACTGCCTTGGCGGCTAGCGTCAGCGGGGTGACCTTGACGCCGTCGAACTCCTTGAACGTGCGCAGCCTAGCGAGGAAATCCATCCCGGCAGTGACGTCGACTGTCAGAAATTCGGTGACGTGCGGAGCCGTGAAGGCACTCTCCACCATGGCCTGCGCCATGAATTTGCGGACCCCCTTGATGGGTGTGCGCACCTCCCGCAGGCTTGGCGCCTGGCCTTGAGCGGACGACGCCGGACCCTCCACCGGGCTCCCGGCACCTTGGGACTTGTCCCTGGCAAAGCTGACCACGTCCTCGCGGGTGATCAGTCCCTTCTCGCCGGTCCCTGTCAAAAGTTCCAGCTCAATCCCAAGATCCCGGGCCAGCTTGCGCACCGGCGGTGTGGACCTAGGCCGATCGGCCTGCATCCGGACATCCGGGGCCTCCGCCTCATGGGAAGTCGCTGTGTTAGAAGCAAATGCTCGTGACCGCCGCGCAGGACGTGCAGAGGTTTCCGGATCAGCACCATAGCCAACAAGCGTAGGTACCCGCTTCGGGGCTTCCTCGGTTTCGGGCTCGGTTCCCTTCGCAGGTGAGGAACCACCTGCCGGACCAGCCACCTCGAAGGCGATGATGACTTCACCAACCTCCACCATGGTGCCGGGCTCATGGGTGATGGCCGTGACCACGCCAGCATAAGGCGAGGGCAGTTCCACCACGGCCTTGGCCGTTTCTACTTCACCCAGAACCTGGTTCAGCGTCACGGTGTCCCCTACACCCACCTGCCAGCTGACAATTTCAGATTCCGTGAGGCCCTCGCCCAGGTCGGGGAGTTTGAATTCAGCGATCATGTTAGTCCTCCATGCCGGTCTGTGAGTTGGTGCGCCCCAAGGCGCGGTCTACGCCGTCGAGTATCCGGTCAAGGTCCGGGAGGTGGTGCTTTTCCAACTTGGACGGCGGGTACGGGATATCGAATCCGGTGACGCGAACCGGCGCACTTTCCAGGTAGTTGAAGCAACGCTCGGTGATGGTCGCGGCAACTTCAGCCCCGAGTCCCATGGTCCGCCCGGCCTCGTGAACAATCACGAGCCGCCCGGTGCGTCGCACTGATTCCAGCAGCGTTGGGTAGTCAACGGGCGAGAGGGAACGCAGATCGATGACCTCGATTGAGATTCCTTCATCGGCCGCTGCACTGGCAGCATCCATGGCCGTTTTCACCATGGGCCCGTAGGCAAGCAAGGTGACATCGGTGCCGGCGGAAACAACACGCGCTGAACCCATGGCGGGTGCGGCAGATAGCGGTGCAGCCAGGTCCACTTCGCCCTTGCTGTGATAGCGACGTTTGGGCTCGAAGTACAGGACCGGGTCATCGCTGGCGATGGCTTGGCGCAGCATGGTGTAGGCGTCCTGCGGACTGGAGGGACTGATGACGCGTAGCCCCGAGGTGTGCACAAAATAGGCTTCCGGCGATTCCGAGTGGTGCTCCGGGGAGCCAATGCCGCCACCAAAAGGTACGCGGATGGTCAGCGGCATCCGCACCTGACCATGGGTACGCATGTGCAGCTTGGCCACCTGGGAGACGATCTGATCGAACCCCGGGTAAATGAAACCGTCGAACTGAATCTCGCACACGGGCCTAAAACCCCGGTAGGCCAGGCCCACGGCAGTGCCGATGATGGCCGATTCCGCCAGCGGAGTATCGATGACGCGGTGGGAACCAAAGTCCTTCATCAAACCGTCGGTGACGCGGAAGACTCCACCCAAGGTGCCAATGTCTTCCCCTAAAAGAACCACCTTGGGATCGTCTTCCATCGCCTTGCGAAGTCCGGCGTTGATGGCCTGGGTCAGGCTCAGCTTGCTCATGATGCGCTCCCTTCGAAAGAGCTCAGGTACCGCCGGTACTGTTCGCGTTGGCGATCGAGTACAGGATGAGGATCTACATAAACGTTTTCAAAGGAGCTCATGGGTTCCGGGTCGGCAAGGTTGATGCAGCCATCCCGTAGCTCGGCGGCCACAGCGTCAGCCTCCGCTGCGATCGCGGCCTCAGTTTCGGCGTCGAGCATTCCAGCATTAAGAAGGTAGGTCCGCAGGCGGGAGAGCGGATCCTTGGCGGCCCATTCCTCCAGTTCGGTGACGCCGCGGTAGCGGGTGGGGTCATCGGCGGTGGTGTGCGGGCCCATCCGGTAGGTGACAGCTTCGATGAAGCTGGGGCCTCCGCCAGTGCGGGCGCGGCGGGCGGCCCAGCGAGTGGCGGCTAGCACGGCCAGGACGTCGTTGCCGTCCACTTGCAGGCTGGGAATGCCGTAGCCGGGGGCGCGGCCGGCCAGCGGGAGGTGCGATTGCAGGCCCACGGGTTCGGAGATGGCCCAGTGGTTGTTTTGGCAGAAGAAGACCACAGGTGCTTGGAAGCTGGCTGCGAAAACCATGGATTCATGGACATCGCCCTGGCTCGTGGCGCCGTCACCCAAGTAGGCGATGGACAAGGACTCCTTGCCCTCCATAGCAATTCCCATGGCGTAACCAGTGGCGTGCAATGTCTGAGCGCCGATGATGATTTGCGGGGTGGCCATGTTGAATTCGTGCGGGTCCCAGCCGGTATTGGCGCTGCCACGCCAGGTGCTCATGATGCCGGCAAGGTTGGCGCCGCGGATGTAAGCGACACCGTTTTCGCGGTAGGTGGGGAAGATGAAGTCTTCCGTTTCAAGGGCACGGACGGAGCCAATCTGAGCCGCTTCCTGTCCCAGCATGGGCGGCCACAAGGCCAGCTGCCCTTGGCGCTGGAGTGCTGTGGCTTCGAAGTCGATGCGACGGATGACTAGCATGTCGCGGTACAACCCACGGAGCATTTCATTGTCAACATCGCTGACAAACTCATCCAACAGCTCATCACTGGTGCGCTCCCCCGTAGCCGTAATGAGTTGGTGCATATGCATGCCTGCAGGGACCGGGGTCCCATGGCGCGAATCATTCATGGCGCTCGCCTCCTTGCGTGCTGACCGGATAAATCCCTATGAGTGTGACCCTACTCACGCTCTACATCCGGCGCAATAACCAAGAAAATAATTAAGCATAGTGCCAAGCGCGGGCCGAGGCTATCGTGCTAATCTGCGCACTATGCCTCATCTAAATGAACTTGACGGAACAGACGCCCGGATCTTGCTGGCGCTCATCCACGATCCCCGGCAGACGGTAGTTGCCATGGCCGCGCAATTGGGACTCTCGCGCAACACGGTCCAGGCCCGCATGGCGTCGCTGGAAAAGCGCAAGGCGTTCCTGCCGTTTGACCACCGCATCAACGCCAGCACGCTGGGTTATCCGTTGTCGGCCTTCATTTCGGTCCATGTGCAACAGCAAAAACTGGGCGCTCTGGCCACGTCCCTAGCGGCGATTCCGGAAGTAGTGGAAGCCCATGGTCTCAGTGGCCGTGCGGATCTTCTGGTGCGGGTGGTTTCTACCGGAGCCGAGGATCTCTTCCGCATCAACGGCAAGATTTTGGCCTGTGACGGGGTTGAACGGACCGAAACCTCGCTGTCCATGCAGGAGTTGGTCCCTTTCCGCATGACGCCGCTGCTGGAACGGGATTTGAAAAAATAGTCCTAGCCCGCCAATCCACACCAGCCGCCGCTCCGAACTACTGGCACGGGTTCACCATGAGCCTGTATCAGGAACGGACGAATCATCATCGCGATTCGTCTACGAAAAAAGGAGTATTCATCATGCGCACTTCACCGAACAGGCTGCTGGCCACCGTCTTTGGCGCGGTCTATCTTTTGGTCGGAATCCTTGGCTTCTTCGTCACCAGCGGCATCGGATTCTTTGCCACCGAAGGCCGGAATTTGATCTTCTTTGAGGTCAATCCGCTGCACAACGTGATTCACTTGGCCATTGGGGCCGCGCTTCTGTTCGCCGGGCTGGCCTCTTCCAAGGCTGCCAAGACCATGAACTCCACCGTGGGTTCGGTGTACCTGCTGGTAGGAATCGCCGGACTCTTCCTGCCAGGCACGGCTTTGAACATCATCGCCCTCAACGGCGCAGACAACGTGCTGCACCTTGGAAGCGCCATCGTCCTGCTGGCCGTGGGCCTCTCACAGGACCGCGCCACCTCCACCGCGACTGCCTAACCATGAAAACCGCCAATGAGCCCTCGTGGCTGTTTACGTGCGTGGCTCTGCTGGGAATCGCCGCCTTATCGAGTGCGGCAGCCTCAAGTTTGTTGCCCGGCTTCGGTGAAGCGGTCGACGGCGGACCCTCGGCTAGCGGGCTCGGCGGACCTTTGTTGGGGGTAGCCGGTGTTCTCTCGGCCATGTACGGGCTAGCGGCGCTTGCCTATGGGCTTCTGGCATTGCGACATGGAAAGCTCATCAGGCCTGAAGTCCTGAACCCTGCCCTGGGGATCGCCGCTGGCATCCACCTCATCGGCTTGTTGCTGGGGTTGTGGCGGAGCGTACCTTTGACATCACGATCGCTGCAATGCTGGTTCTGGAACTCGCGGCGACGGCAGTTCTGGGCTGGGCCCGCAATGCCCCGCTACGCAGTCCCCAAGGCCAGAAAAATTCTGTCGCCGGATCTTCGTCAGCTGCGGCCACGCCACGTACGGCGGCTGCAGTGGTAGGGACACTCTTTGCCATCTCGCTGTTCGTTGCCGCGTTGACCACCGTCGGCATGGCGGCGTCCACGGCCGGTGAGCTTGCTGTACCGCATTCGGGGCACAGCGATTCCGGTCCCGGCGGTTCGGGCCACATTGACCATAACAGCAACGTGATTCCCGAGAACCTCCAGCGGCTCAAGGAC
Source organism: Specibacter sp. NPDC078692 (assembly GCF_040686835.1). Lineage (NCBI taxonomy): Bacteria > Bacillati > Actinomycetota > Actinomycetes > Micrococcales > Micrococcaceae > Specibacter > Specibacter sp. NPDC078692. The sequence continues at coordinate 194,378 of NZ_JBFBLV010000001.1, read as the reverse complement.
CAAGGACACCACCACTAAAAAGTCTCCCGCCTTTCGCTTGCCGCCCGAGGCGAGATGACAGCAAAAGGCCCCGTCCGCCGTCGTACTTGAGAAAGTGACGGTGAACGGGGCCTTGTGCCTCAGGGCTAGTGCTCGGAAGCCTTTTCGGCTCCAACACCGGTGAGTGAACGGACGTCCATCTCAGCCTGGATGCGCGGATCCTCGGTGTTCTTATCCATGACAGTGCCCAACCAGCCCAGGAAGAAGGCGAGTGGGATAGAGATGATGCCGGGGTTGGCCAGCGGGAACCAGGAGAAGTCGGCGCCGGGGATCATGGCCTTTTCGTTGCCGGAAACCACCGGTGAGAAGGCGATCAGCAAGATGGCCGAGGCCAGGCCGCCGTACATGCTCCACAGTGCACCCTTGGTGGTGAACTTCTTCCAGAACAGCGAGTAGACGATGGTGGGCAGGTTCGCGGAGGCGGCAATGGCGAAGGCCAAGGCAACCAGGAACGCGATGTTCTGACCGTTGGCCAGGATGCCGCCGCCGATGGCGACCAGGCCGATCACGATGACGGTGCGTCGGGCAACCTTGACTTCCATTTCTGGCTTTGGCTCGCCCTTGACGATCACATTGGAGTAAATGTCGTGAGCGAAGGAAGCTGCCGCCGTGATGGTCAGGCCGGCCACCACTGCAAGGATCGTTGCGAAGGCAACAGCGGAGATGAAGCCGAGCAGGAGGGGGCCACCGATTACGAATGCCAGCAGCGGAGCCGCAGCATTCACGCCACCGGGAGCGGAGAGAATGGCTTCCTTGCCGATGAGTGCGCCGGCACCGTAGCCCAGCACCAAGGTGAAGATGTAGAAGCCACCGATGAGCCAGATGGCCCAAACCACGGACTTGCGAGCTTCCTTGGCGGTGGGAACCGTGTAGAAGCGCATCAGCACGTGCGGCAGAGCCGCGGTACCGAGCACAAGAGCCAAGGCCAGGGAGATGAAGTCCAGCGGAGCCTTACCGTACTGGGCTCCCGGGTTCAGCAGTGCTTCACCTACACCGCCTTCATTGATGGAGGTCTGAACTGCCGCATCCATGAGGGTGGAGAGGTTGAAGCCGTGCATAGCCAAGACGATGATCGTCATGATGGCTGCACCAATGATCAGCAGGAATGCCTTGATGATCTGTACCCAGGTGGTGCCCTTCATGCCACCGATCAGTACATACACGATCATCAAGACGCCAACAACGGCGATGACAATGTTCTGGCCGGCCTTGTTGGAGTTGTCCAAGCCGAGGAGCAGGGACACAAGACCACCGGCACCAGCCATCTGGGCCAGCAGGTAGAAGAAGCAAACCACCAAGGTTGTGGTTGCCGCGGCGATGCGCACGGGGCGCTGCTTCAGACGGAAGGAGAGCACATCCGCCATGGTGAACTTGCCCGTGTTGCGCAACAGCTCGGCAACGAGAAGAAGTGCCACGAGCCAGGCTACGAGGAAGCCGATGGAGTAGAGGAAGCCGTCGTAGCCGTTGATGGCAATGGCACCGGTAATGCCCAAGAAGGATGCGGCGGAAAGGTAGTCGCCGGCAATGGCTGTACCGTTCTGGCCACCGGAGAAGGACCGTCCTGCGGCGTAGTAATCGGCCGCGGTGTTGTTATTGCGACTGGCCCGGAACACCACAATCATGGTGACGGCAACAAAGGCAATAAAGATCAAAATGTTGATCCAGGAGTTCTCTTTCGTTTGGTCACTGAGCGACTTGGCCAGTGGTGCAACGTTGAGAAGTGCTGAGGACAGGCTCATGTACTAAACCTCTTCCTTGGTCATGCCGGATGCATCGATCTGTCGTTCCAGGCGTGTGCGAATGACCGCAGCCTGGGGATCGAGCTTGCGGTTGGCGTAGCTGACATACCAAGTGGTGATGCCAAAAGTGGTGACGAACTGGAACAGACCCATGATGAGGCCAATGTTGATGTTGCCCCAGACCTTGATGGACATGAAGTCATGGGCGTAGGCGGCCAAAAGGACGTAGGCGAAGTACCAAACCAAAAATCCGATGGCTACGGGGAAGACAAAGTTCCGGTGCGACTTCTTGAGCTGCTTGAACTCTTCCGAGTTCTGTTCAGCAATAAAGTCCACGGGTCCTTCGTGACTTGCTTGGGCAGAATTACCCATCATTCCTCCTTGAGTGATGTGATCTCTTTCACTATGAAGTGCCCCAGCTCACATTCATGCGTGCTTTGCACGGCGCCGCGGTGAACGGCATTGTCAGTGCGCTGAATGGTGCTGTGGCGGCTATTCTTTACAGCATGTCCACTCCCCTGTTGAGCGAATCAACACTCCTGCTCATAACAGCTATCGCCGTGGTGGTAGCCGCTGCCGCAGTGGTAGCCGCTGTCGGATTCCGGCTCTCCCGTTCGCACCGCGAATTGGGCACGGAGGCTGAGCACGCCACGTTTACTGCCCTGCATTCAGCGGCCGCAGCCGGGGAACAGCTCCGGGACGGGCTGGAACCTGCAGGAGCTCTCAAAGCCAGCAAGCAATTGCGCACACTGCTGAACTGTGCCGCGTTCGCCATGACCGACGACACCCGTCTGCTGGCCTGGGATGGCACCGGCGCCGCGTCCCGGCAACCTGATTCCGACGTCGTCATGGGCCTTGTGACCAAGGCGCTGAGCAACGGCCGCACCCAGGTGGCAACGCTGGATCCGGCGCTGCGCAAGGCCCTGGGGTTGGCGCCGGACAGCGATATGAAGGCAGCCGTGATCTGCCCTCTCAAGGTGGATTCGCGCGCCGTGGGGTGTGTCATGATCCTGTCAAAATCGCCCACTGCCGGCCTGGTACGGGCCACCAACGAGGTCGCCGCCTGGGTCTCAGCCCAGTTGGAATTGGCCGAGTTGAGTGCCTCCCGCACTTTGCTCGCAGAGGCCGAAGTACGAGCCCTGCGCGCCCAGATCAGCCCACATTTCATCTACAACTCCCTCAACGCCATCGCCTCCTTCATCAACACCGATCCGCAACGCGCCCGTGACCTAGTGGTGGAATTCGCCGACTTCACCCGCTATTCCTTCCGCCGGCACGGGGACTTCACCACCCTTGCCGAAGAGCTCCGCTGCATTGATCGATACCTGCTGCTGGAAAACGCCCGTTTCGGGGACCGCCTCCAGGTCAGCTTGCAGATTGCCCCGGAGGTCCTCAGCACGGTCATTCCCTTCCTCAGCCTGCAGCCCCTCGTGGAAAACGCGGTCCGGCACGGCTTTGAGACCAAGCCCGGCAAGGGGCTGGTGCAAATTAGCGCCCGGGACCTTGGCGCCTACACCGAAGTCACCATCGAGGACGACGGCGTGGGGATGGATCCCGAGCAACTGCGGCTAGTTCTCGCTGGGCGACATGATGGGACGCACGTGGGCCTGCGGAATGTTGACACCCGCCTGCGCCAGGTTTACGGGGACGAGCACGGCCTCACCATCGACACCGGCGTTGGACACGGCATGTTGATCACCATGACAGTACCCAAGAACCAGCCCGGCCATGACGCGTAGGCCTTCCTCCGCCGCGCCAAGCCGTACCCTTGGATACATGATTAATGTCCTGGTGGCTGATGATGAGCTGCCCGCTGTGGAAGAGTTGGCGTTTCTTTTGGGCCGTGACCCGCGTGTGGGCACCATCCATCGAGCCATGAGCGGTGCCGAAGCCTTGGACCTGCTGGCGGTGCACACCGTTGATGCGGTGTTCCTGGACATCCACATGCCTGGCCTCTCCGGGCTGGAGCTAGCGGCAGTGATTGGCAAACGCAGCAACCCTCCCGTAGTGGTTTTTGTAACGGCCGACGACGACCGGGCTCTGGAAGCTTTCGAGCTGGCGGCAGTGGACTACCTGCTCAAGCCGCTGCGCACCGAACGCCTTACTCGCACCGTGGACCGGGTCGTGGAACTGGTAACCCAACCGGCCATCGCCGCAGAAGAAGTCGAAATGATCACGGTAGATCAAGGTGGCATTAGCCGAATCATCCGGCTCGATGAAGTGAAATTTGTGCAGGCCCAGGGCGACTACGCCCGGCTCCACACGGCTGAAGCCAGCTACCTCATCAGGGTGCCGTTGGCAGACTTGGAACAACGCTGGGCCGAGTCCGGTTTTATCCGCATTCACCGCTCGTATTTGGTGTGCATGTCCTTTGTGACCGCTTTGAAACTCAGCGCGGCAAAGCCCACTGTGTTGGTGGGCAACTCCGTCTTGCCAGTGAGCCGCCGTCACGTGCCGGTTCTGCGTGAACATTTACAAGCCACCCGGGTACGGCCTGCACCATGAGTTTCGGTCCCAACCGTCCCCCGGCCCAAGGCCGTGTCCGGGTCTCAGCCCCTCGCACCCAAGCCCGGGCTATCCCCGCCCAAACATCTGTCTCGCAGGAAGTTGCCGAACAGTCCGCCGTGGGCGAGGTCATGGTCCAGTCGCTGATTCGTTCACAACTGCGGCTGGCTCTGGTTGTAACAGCCGGGTTCATGGCGTCCCTCTTACTGTGTTGGGCACTGGTCCGATGGGTGCCGCTCTTCGCAGATTGGCGCATCTTGGGCATTCCCGCACCGTGGTTGCTGCTGGGCGTGGGCGCGTATCCCATCATCGGGATCTGCGCTTGGTTGTATGTCCGTGCCGCCACCAAGAACGAGGCCCAGTACCGGGACCTCGTGGAGGAAAAATGAATCCTGCCATTGGCTACACGGCACTCATCGTCGTCTCTGTCGTAACCGCCGTCATAGGCTTTTATGGGCTGCGAATCTCACGGACCACCAGCGATTTCTACGTAGCATCACGCACCGTCAAGCCATGGTGGAATGCTTCGGCCATTGGCGGGGAATATCTCTCAGCCGCCAGCTTCCTCGGCATCGCCGGTCTCATCGTCATGACCGGGGTCGACGCCCTGTGGTTTCCCATCGGCTACACCGCCGGCTACCTCATGCTGCTGTTTTTCGTGGCCGCTCCCCTGCGCCGTTCGGGGGCCTACACCATCCCAGATTTTGCCGAGGCTAGGCTGGAATCTGCTACGGCCCGTTATGTCACGAGCATTCTGGTAGTGGTGGTGGGCTGGTTTTACATCGTTCCGCAATTGCATGGGGCGGCCCTAACCATCCGCACCACCACGGGCCTGCCTTCGTGGGTTGGCGCCGGAGCAGTCGTGGTGGTGGTGGTCCTGACGGTGGTCACCGGTGGCATGCGGTCCATCACTTTCGTGCAGGCTTTCCAATACTGGCTCAAGCTCACAGCACTGGCTGTCCCCGCCATCTTCATCCTGCTGATGCTCAGCGGCGGCACCGGACCCACCATCCCCGCTGGCACGGAACTGTTCCCACCCACCAGTCCCATTACCGGAGACTCCACCTACCGCACGCTATCCCTGCTCATTGCTCTGCTCTTTGGCACCCTCGGCCTACCGCACGTTCTAGTGCGCTTTTATACCAACCCCGACGGCGCAGCAGCCCGCCGCACAACCTTGATCGTGCTGGGACTACTCTCCTTCTTTTACCTGTTCCCCACCATTTACGGGGTACTGGGACGGGTGTTCCTGCCCGAACTGGCAGAGGGCGGCTACCCCGACGCCACCGTGTTGCTGCTGCCTGGCACCTTGGTGGGCGGCATGGCCGGTGACTTGCTTTCTGCCTTGGTCGTGGCTGGTGCCTTCGCCGCCTTCTTGTCCACCACCTCAGGACTGGTGGTCTCACTGGCTGGGGTCATCAGCCAAGACCTCCTAGGGGGAAGCGTAAGGGGATTCAGGCTCGCGGCTGTGCTGGCCGCCGTGGTACCTTTTGGCTTTGCCATGATGACCGATTCGCTGGCCCTGGCAGGCAGTGTGGGACTCGTTTTTGCCTTCACAGCGTCCACCATTTGCCCCTTGCTGCTGCTGGGGATCTGGTGGCGCGGACTCACCGACGCTGGCGCGGTTGCCGGTATGGTCACGGGCGGCATCTTGTGTGGTGCAGCGATTGTGGCCGGCGTCCGGGTGGATCCAGATTCACCGTGGCGCGATCTTCTAACCCAACCCGCCGCGTGGACCGTTCCGGCTGCTTTCTTGGTCACTATCATCGTCTCCAGAGCAACCAAGCACCGGCGCAGCGCGTCGGTCTCCCGCTTCATGACCAAGCTGCATGTGCCCGAACGCCCCTTGGCGCAGGAGAATCCCCGGACTTAGGCCGGTTTAAGCGTCCTGGCCAGCTGGGGCGCCATAGAGGGTGGTGGGTTACTTCTCTGGTACCGGGTCAATTGATGCCATGAGCTCAACCACGCGATCCAGGAACGCGTCAACCTGGCTTTCCTCATAGCCGTCGGCGCCCTTTGCTGTGGCAAATACTGCCCGTCGAACTACATCGACGCTGAGCTCGCCGTTGTCTTCAACGTAGACGAGCAGTTCACGGCATAGCAGGTCCACGTCTTCGACGCTATAGCTTTGTGCGTTTCGTCTGTTGGGGCGGCGGAAGCGTTCCCCGTCGGGGCGGTGCAGTCGGGCCCGCAGCACGGAAGCGGTTTTGCCGATCTTCATCATCCAGGCTTTTTCGCCCTCGGCTGCGATGAGGAGTTCCTTTTCCCGGAGCACAAATTCGTCTTCAATCCGATCCATCGCCGCATCCACGGCTTGGGCACTGTAACCACCTCGGGCAGGGTCAAAGGACGCCGTACGCACGTCGTGGCTGGTGATGGCTTTGCCGTGGCTGTCTGTGTTCAGGAAGTAGGCGCGGGCACGTTCTAAGAACACGTCCACTTGCTTGACGTTGTAGCCAACTTCCTTGGGACCCACCAATTTGAATTTGGAGGTGGTCCGGGGTTTTTCTTCCACAGTCACAGTCATTCCTTGAACTTTTCTCGTTACGAGGTGCAACTCACGCTGCATGGCACGGGGACCTGGTGTTAGAACCGGCCTAAAACAGTAAAGATCGCGTATGCCACGGGGGCAGCAAACAAAATTGAGTCCAGCCGGTCCATGACGCCGCCATGGCCGGGTAGAAGATTACTCATGTCCTTGACACCGAGTTCTCGCTTCACCATGGATTCGGCGAAGTCTCCTCCGGTTCCGGCAAAGACCATGCCGATGGCCAGAGCCAAGCCTACCCACCAGTGCTGATCGAGCAAGAACACCGTCGCCGGAATGGCCACCAAGGTGGCTCCACCCAACGATCCGGCGAACCCTTCCCAGGACTTTTTCGGACTGATTTTTGGGGCCATGGGGTGCTTGCCAAACAACACACCCACTAGGTAGCCAAAGGTGTCATTGGCAACCACCAGCAAGAGCATGATGATCACCTGCACTACACCGGGGTTCATATGTGCAAGATCCAGCGTCATTCCAAGCGTGGCGCCATTGTCAGAACGCAACATGAGGAAGACGAAGCTGAGTAAGAACGGTATCCACATGAGGGAGAACAGACCCGCCAGAATGCTCTTGATAGCACCCGGTTCAGGATCCAAAGAACGCCACAAGACGGTGGCTCCAGCACTGGCAACGAGGGCGAACAACAGCCCCTCAGAACCGGCAAAGTACGCCGCGGATGGCATCGCAAAGGCTCCCACCATGACAGGAGTCAGGGGGGCCTTGATCCCCCTACCGGCCACTGCACGGGTCACTTCCCAAACACCGGCACAAGCAAACACCGTAGCGAGAGCAACAAAAGCGACCGGGTAGAACAACAGCGAGCCGATGACCAGCGCCAACAAGATGACGCCCACAGTGATAGCGGCTGGGAGATCACGTCCTGCTTTGGGAGTCCTCGGCACCTTCAAGGCGGTGGCACCGGAAGGCATCGCAGCAATGGGACCTGCCGGAACCGGAATGAGCGGAAGACCCGTCACCTGCAAAGCCGATACCGGCTCAGGAGCGGCGGCAGCCAAAGCGGGAGTTAGCTCATCCGGAGCTGCTGCCTCAGCTTGCCCCTCCTGAGTGTCATCGTCGATGACATGGGGAACGGTGACCATTGGCGCAGCGGTGTTGCCCGGGGCGGACTCGCCGACGTCGAGCTGAGCCGCACTATCAGCGTTGTCCGAGCTGTCCGAGCTGTCCGAGCTGTCAGTGCTATCGGTGCTGCTGGCAGCATTGTCCGAGCTGTCAGTGCTATCGGTGCTGCTGGCAGCATTGGAATCAGAGTTGTCATCGGTGCTGGCCTGAGCGTCTCCGGCTACTGCTGGTTCCGCCTGCTCTTGCAATGATGACGTGACTGATTCCTGCGCAGAACTTTCCTGGTCCGCTGCTTCAGGCTCCGCAGTCACCGGTTCGGCGACCACGGGAGCTTCATGCACGCTATTTTTGGGCACGACAATGGGAATCATGCCGGTCAGCTCAGCGTGACGGCGCGCTTTCCGCGTGGGAAATTGATAGTCAGCTGGCGGTGGCACCAGCCGGACGTCCGGTTTTGCCGCGGCAGGCTCCTGATCAGAGCCTGCCGGCGTGCGCTTTGGGTCCTTCATTAGACCTCGAGAAGCTCGACTTCCTTGCGCTTAAGCAACTCATCGATGTTGTCTGTGTGGGCCTTGGTCAGCGCATCCAATTCCTTTTCGGCGCGGTTACCCTCGTCTTCACCGGCATCGCCATCCTTGACCAGCTTGTCCAGCTGCTCCTTGGCTTTGCGGCGGATGTTGCGGACCGATATCTTGGCATCCTCACCCTTGGTGCGGACAATCTTGACGTATTCCTTGCGGCGTTCCTGCGTCAGTTCCGGCATCATGATGCGGATGACATTGCCGTCATTGGAGGGGTTTGCGCCAACCTCGGATGAGCTCAGTGCGCGCTCAATGTCATGCAACGCCGTCTTGTCGAACGGTGTGATGAGCAAGGTGCGAGCTTCCGGCACTGCGAAGGATGCCAGCTGCTGCAAGGGGGTGGGCGAACCGTAGTACTCCACCATGACTTTATGGAACATGGCGGGGTTGGCTCGGCCGGTGCGCACCGCAGAGAATTCCTCCTTGGCTACCTCAACGGCCTTGTCCATCTTTTCCTCAGCCTCGAGCAAGGTATCTTCAATCACGCGTCTCTCCCTCAATAAGTGTCTTTACTTCTTTCCGCGGCACATGCTCACGGCAATTCTGAACCCATCCTACCGTGACGGGCGCGCCACAGCGCCCCGCCACTGGGCAGGTCTAGCGATATTTACGGGGTGACCCGGGTACCCAGTTCTTCACCGAGAATGGCGCGGGCTACATTGCCTTCGCCTTCCATGCCGAAGACCAGCATGTTCACGTTGTTGTCCTTGCACAAGCTGAACGCTGTCTGGTCCATGACGCGGATGTCACGGGCCATGGCTTCGTCGTAGCTGAGGCTATCGAGCTTGACGGCGGTGGGGTCCTTCTTGGGATCGGCGGTATAGACGCCATCAACACCATTCTTGGCCATGAGTACCTCGTCGGCGTGGACTTCCAGCGCGCGCTGGGCGGCCACAGTATCGGTGGAGAAGTACGGCAAGCCGGCGCCGGCACCGAAGATGACCACGCGGCCCTTCTCGAGGTGGCGAATGGCACGCCGCGGGATGTAGGCTTCTGCGACCTGACCCATGGTGATGGCGCTCTGAACACGAGTGTCCACACCCGCCTGCTCGAGGAAGTCCTGCAGGGCTAGGCAGTTCATGACGGTGCCCAGCATGCCCATGTAGTCCGCGCGGGAGCGGTCCATCCCAGAGGCGGAGAGTTCGGCGCCCCGGAAGAAGTTTCCACCGCCTACAACAATGGCCACCTCGACCTGGCCAACAGTGCTGGCAATCTGCTTGGCGATGCCGCGGATGGTCTCCGGATCAACACCGAGCTTGCCTGCGCCAAAGACCTCGCCGGAGAGCTTCAACAACACACGACGGCGTTTGGCCACCCCCGATGTAGGTGCTGCGCTGCTCTGCTCTGTCTGCGAAATATTCGTGGTCATAGTGCCTTCCGTGGGTACAGATTCTTGGCTGCTGGTGTAAGTGTTTACTTCACACCAACGGCTGCGTGCCGTTGTGCTTTTAATGTCTCGTGCAGATGCGCTCCGCCGGGGCGGTGTCGACTGAAGGGGTGCGTCTAAGATCATATCCGATGCTTGGGCGCAAAGAAGGGGCAACCGCAGTTTGCGGCCACCCCTTCTTCGTCACATCCTGATTGCTGCACGGAGTCGTGCAACTCAGAAAGTTAGAATTATGCTCCGACGCGGAAGCGTGCGAAGGCAACAGGCTTGACGCCCGCTTCGGAAAGAACAGCGGCAACGCTCTTCTTGGCATCCTTGGCGAAAGCCTGGTCAACCAGGACGATCTCCTTGAAGAAGCCGGTCAAACGACCCTCAACGATCTTCGTCATGGCCGCTTCCGGCTTGCCCTCTGCCTGTGCGGTTTCGGTGGCGATGCGGCGTTCGCTGTCAACGACGTCCTGTGCAACTTCGTCGCGGGTCAGGAACGTCGGGGACATGGCGGCAATGTGCACGGCTACGTCGTGCGCAACTTCCTGGTTGTCACCGTCGATGGCGAAGAGCACGCCAACCTGTGCGGGGAGGTCCTTGGACGTCTTGTGCAGGTAGGAGTCAACCGTGGCACCTTCAACGCGGGCCAGGCGGCGGATGGCAACCTTTTCGCCCAGCAGTGCGCCGGCGGCAATGACAGCCTCGGACATGGGCTTGCCGTCAACCTCAACGGCCAGCAGTGCCTCAACGTCGGCCGCGCCGGAGGAGATGGCCGTGGCCAGGACCTTGTTGGCGAATTCGATGAAGGGGGCAGCCTTGGCAACGAAGTCAGTTTCGCAAGCGACCTCAACCATGACGCCAACACCGTTTTCAACGGCTGCGGCAACGAGGCCTTCAGCGGTTGAGCGGCCTTCGCGCTTAGTGGCGCCCTTGAGGCCCTTGATGCGGATGAGCTCCATCGCCTTATCGGCGTCGCCGTTCGCCTCGTCGAGAGCCTTCTTGACGTCCATCATGCCTGCGCCCGTGCGCTCGCGCAGAGCCTTAATATCAGCGGCGGTGTAGTTCGCCATATGAACTCCTCAGAATAAATGTTTGAGTATGTAAATCGGTTTTAGGCCAGTTCTGGCAGGACCACTTTGCCTTGTGAGCGGTGCGATCCTGCCAGCGTCTGGTTCCTCAGGTGGCAGCTACGACGGATGAATCCGTCACAGTTACCGGGAAAAGATTCTTACTTCTCGGTTGCAGCTTCAGCAGCAGCTTCGGCGGGTGCTTCAACAGCAGCCTCGACCGGCGCTTCAACAGCAGCTTCAACAGCGGCTTCAGCGGCGGGTGCCTCGAGGAGTTCGCGCTCCCACTCAGCCAAGGGCTCAGCCGGTGCTTCGGTGTTGCCGGTTGCCTTGTTGTTGCGGGCGATCAGGCCTTCTGCAACAGCATCAGCGATAACGCGGGTCAACAGTGCAACGGAGCGGATGGCGTCGTCGTTACCCGGGATCGGGAAATCAACTTCGTCAGGGTTGCAGTTGGAGTCCAAGATGGCAACAACGGGGATGTTCAGCTTGTGTGCCTCGTCGATGGCGAGGTGTTCCTTCGGGGTGTCAACGACCCAGAGCAAGGACGGTGCCTTGGTCAGGTTGCGGATACCACCGAGGTTGGTCTGCAGCTTGGTCAGTTCACGCTTGAGGAGCAAGAGCTCCTTCTTGGTGTGGCCCGAGGAAGCAACGTCCTCGAAGTTGATCTCTTCGAGTTCCTTCATGCGAGCAATACGCTTGGAAACCGTCTGGAAGTTGGTGAGCATACCGCCCAACCAGCGCTGGTTTACGTAAGGCATGCCAACACGGGTGGCCTGCTCTGCGATGGCTTCCTGAGCCTGCTTCTTGGTGCCGACGAAGAGTACGGTTCCGCCGTGTGCGACGGTGGACTTCGTGAACTCGTATGCGCGGTCAATGAAAGACAGTGACTGCTGCAGGTCGATGATGTAGATGCCGTTGCGCTCTGTGAGGATGAATCGCTTCATCTTCGGGTTCCAACGACGGGTCTGGTGTCCAAAGTGGACGCCGCTGTCAAGCAGCTGGCGCATTGTTACGACGGGCATGCCGACGCTCCTTTTTGATAATTTACGGTTATTTAGCCTTGGTTCCGCCGGTTTCCCGGGCAGGTTCCCTTGCTCCTGGCACCCATCGTGCATTCCATGAACCGCCGTGAGGCGGACCGTATGGGCACAATCCATCAGCAGGATCCAAGATCATTCTTGGATGCCTCGTCAGGGTGGGATGCGCGTAGTCAGTGCACAAACAGCACACTGCTCTGTCAATGTTACTACAAGGCGGCCCTGGCGACTTACCACTTTCCTTCCCCCACAGGCCCGGCTTTTCGGTGCACCCCTCACATTTGCCCATGCTCCCCTCGCGGACAGTCCACTCTCGGCGCACGCTAGGTAAATGCACCTCACCTTCAGTCACTTGCCACTTCTTCTCAGCACATTGCTGGGGCTGGTCTTCTTGCCGGGATCCGCGCCAGCCACTCCGGCAGTTTCACTCGATCCCTTTTCAAGTACGACGTCGGCCACTCCCCTCCCGTCAACCCTCGCCTGGGGTTGGCCACTAGTGGGTAAGCCGTTAGTGGTGCGCGCTTTTGACCCGCCTGCCCAGCCCTGGTTGGCGGGCCATCGGGGCGTGGATTTAGCCGCCGTCCAAGGATCAGCGGTGCTGGCGCCAGCATCAGGAGTGGTGACCTTCGCCGGCGTCGTAGTTGATAGGTCAGTAGTGACCGTTGCGGTGAACAACGGCTTGCGGCTAAGTTTTGAGCCCGTAACCACATCCCTCAAAACCGGTGACTCCGTTGCACGCGGACAGGTGATCGGCCAGGTGGAGGGGCCCACGCATTGCGACGGATCCGTGACTCTGTCGTGCCTCCACTGGGGCGTTCGCCGCGGGGACCAGTACCTCAATCCCCTTCAGTTCATCCTCGATCTGCGCCCATCCGTATTGCTGCCATTGATCGACTGAGCATCGCCGCACGACTCATGATCAACAGACTAGACGTCGCACAATTGCGGCTCCTTACGCACTGGAACGTAGATGAGTATGGCGCCAGTTGCTCACTGGCGCCATACTCATCTACGTTCTATTTCTGCGTTCTATTTAATTCGCATAAACACTGCCGTCGGGCTATACGATGGCGGAGATTCCGGTGATGGCGCGTCCGGCAACCAACGTGTTGATCTCGTAGGTGCCTTCGTAGGAGTAGATGGCCTCGGAGTCTGCGAAGATCTTGGCGATTTCGTAGTCGGTAACAATGCCATTGCCGCCGAAGAGGCTGCGACCCATCGCAACCGTCTCGCGCATGCGTGCCGTGGTGAAGGCTTTGGCGAGTGCAGATTGCTCGTCTTTAGCCTGACCAAGGTCTTCCAGCTGTGAGAGCCGGACCATCATGCCGGTGGAAGCGACAATGTTGCCCAACATCTTCACCAGCTGATCCTGCACCATCTGGAAGGAAGCGATGGGGCGGCCAAATTGTTCGCGTTCAATGGCGTAGCGGCGGGTCACATCAAAGGCGGCCAGCTGCTGACCGACTGCCTGCCATGCAACGGCCAGACGGGTGACCTTGAGAACCTTATTGGTATCGCGGAAGCTGTTGCCACCAGCCAGCTTGAAATCGTGCGGGACCACCACGTTCTCTAGAACAATGTCTGCGTTCTGGACGGTGCGCAATGCCGTCTTATTTTCGATCTTCGTGGCACTGTAGCCCTCGAGCGTGGTGTCCACCATGAAGGCCTTGACCTGGTTATCGGCCACGTCGCGAGCGTAAATGACTACCCAGTCGGAGAACGTAGCGTTGCCGATCCAGCGCTTGGCGCCGTTGAGGATCCAGTTGTCGCCGTCACGCACAGCAGTGGTTCGGGTTCCGCCGGCCACATCAGACCCACCCAGGGGTTCGGTCAGTCCGAACGCGCCAATTTTCTTCAATGCGTAAATGTCCGGAAGCCAAGCAGCTTTTTGCTCTTCGGAGGCCAGCGCTTCAATTGAGCCAGTGAACAGTCCGTCATGGACGCCCATGAACGTTGCAATCGAGGCGTCGGCGCGGGTGAATTCTGCATGCGCCAATCCAGCAAAGAGGCTTGAATATCCCTGGCGGTGAACGGGACTCATCATGTCAAACTGGGCCAACTTGGGGATGATCTCCATGGGGAATTCACCGCGGTTCCAGCAGTCTGTGGCAATCGGCTTGACTTCCTTGGCCAAGAATTCACGGAGTTCCTGCAAGCGTCCGCGTTCCTTCTCGGAGAGCAGCTGCTCAAATCCATAGAAGTCACCATCGGCGTAGGGGAGGTTGTTAATATCTACTGCAGCCTTGGGCACGGAAATTCCTTTGCTTGTTCTCATCGGTAAACACCAGCTGTTCGGCGGAAAACCAAACTTGTTACTGATGAGTAACTTACCGTATCTGATGTGGCACAGGCAACACGGAGGCGGCGTCAGAGCCGAGATTCCCACCAAAACTCTGGGTTAGCGGCCAAAACTCTCACCAAAACGAAAAAGCCGCAGGCCAGTTCCTCCCGAAAGAGTCTCTGACCTGCGGCTCTACATGTAGGGCCACTCGGACTTGAACCGAGGACCTTAGGATTATGAGTCCAAGCCTGCCCGCCCGCCCCACACCGCATCACGTCAGGCACCCGCCAGAACACGCGGAACTTCCACCCCCGCCAACCGCCCCATACCTGCAGGAACCGACACCAACGACCACCAAAACGACCACCAAAATTCTGATAGCACCCAAGTTCTTGCCAACTCTCCGAGTAGTCAGTTTGATCTAGCGCCAGTCCACCAACTGCAGCTTTGATAACATCAGCGCATGACTGCAACCCCGCCCGCTAAATCTGCTGTACGTAGAGCAGGAAGCAACCTACGTAGATTTAAGACTGGCGAGTGCACTCCTGAACAGTTCGATGAAGCACTGAAGACAGTCATTGGGTTTCGCGCCCAGTTCTCCGAACCCCTTGTCGTCGTGCAGACAGAGCTGAGACGAATCCATGAAGCACTAAACATGCAGGGGGAGCCATCTCAGCAAGTCACCCAGCGACTAAAGAAGCTTGCGACAATTCTGGATAAGCTCACCAGAGAATCTGGTCTCGATCTTTCGCGAATGCAGGATATCGGAGGCTGCCGAATGGTGGTGGAAACACTCCCCCACCTGCGTCTTGTGGAAGAAGAGGTAAGGCGTTCTTGGGGTGACAATCTTGGGCACGTCAAGGACTACATCGAATCGCCTAGAGATTCTGGCTATCGGGCAGTTCATATGATTGTCAAAGAGAACGGCTTCCAGATCGAGATCCAGTTGCGCACTGAAGCGATGCATAGTTGGGCCGTCCTAGTTGAAGCTTTTTCGGGTGTCGCTGGTGAGAACTTCAAACAAGACGGAGGCCACCTGATTCAGGACTTCCTGCGATTAATGTCAGAGCATGCAGCACTTTCAGAGACCGGCGTCACCGTCTCACAGAGCCAGCTTGACAGGATGCATACACTTAGGAATGAGGTCATTGAGTACCTCGACGCTTCTAATGAAGCCTGAAAGGACCAACCATGAGTGCAATTCAACACTTCCTACTGGTGTTCGACCACCGGACCAACAAGCTCATTGAACAGAAAAGCTTCGGCACTGATTCACATGCAGCTACACAAAAGTATGGCGAGATGGAGCAGATCTACAGAGACTCCCATGCGATCGACATCGTTCTGGTCGGCTCCGACTCGATCGAAACAGTCAAAGTCACGCACGCCAACTACTTCACCGGCGAATCAGTGAAGATGGTCAAGGACGCACTCAGCGGTTTCGCTGTCGCTTAGCCCTTCTCCCAAAATCAAAGCAGCTCCCCTTCTGTCTCCGTCAGGACACAGAAGGGGAGCTGCTTTTATTTGTCCAGGAGACTTCCCCGTTTGGCAATAGACAATGCTTGTCGGTACCTGCCCGTATTGTGCCAATCATGGCCAGTATGGAAGTAATGATGTGTGAGTCGGGGCCGGTTTCCTTCGTGCGCGACGGGCGTACCTGGAACGTCGGAGTGAAGCCGGTCGGTTGGTTTGAGCGCGTGGATTGGTGGAAGACGGCCAGAAGAATCCCGCGACTCGTGGACGTGCAGGTGTGGCAGGTGCAAGCCCGCATAGGCCACAACGTAAGGAGCCCGCTGGTCACCTTTGAGCTGGTCTTGGGTCAAGACCGGGAAACATGGACGTGCCGATCCATGAGCGCAGTCGCTGCGTGAGCCGGCCTGTTCCCGAGGTTCGCGCCTAGTCAGGGTGAGGCCCGGGCGGTAAGCTGCGGACATGAGTAGCGTAATTATGAAATGTCCAGTGACCGACAAGTATGTACCAACAGGGGTAGGGATGGATGCAATATCCTTCCAGAGCGCCTCGATGTCCAACAACAGCAGCGGGTGCGACGCCTGCGGCGGGAGTCATGTTTGGTCCGACGTCGATGTCGCTCTAGATAACTAGATCCGCCAATAAAAAAGCGCCCCACCCGGCTCCGTGAAGGAACTAGGTGGGGCGCTTCTTTATGCGATGTTCAGGCTCGGTGGTCGGGTCCATCGTCAGCGGCGGGCTGGCCGCGTTGTTCAAGGATGGTCGAGTACCAGCGCATGATCGTGGTGTACGCGAGCTGTTGTGCGCCGTAGACCATCAGGATCATGGTGATCACGTCCATGCCCTGGGTGATGCTGCCCGTCAGGAAGAGATAGGCAAGGGCGAGAACGGTGGACACGAGGATCGGGACACCCACCTTGACGCTCTTGGTCCAAGATTCATTCTTGGCGCGGGAGATCGCCAGCGGGGACGCCACGGTGAGCAGTGCCAGGATGACGGTGGAGAGAGTGTCGAGGTGTTCCATTCAGAGGCTCCTTGAGAAGATGTCGAGTACGACGGCGGCGCCGGCCACGAGGGTATTACAGATGTAGATGAGGGCGGCCCACACCGCGGCGGCCGGGACCACGAGGGCCCCCGCCACTACGAGCATGTTGGGCTTGGCACTCATCGGAGGCGAAGCGTCTGGCCGGCCTGGATGTAATCCGGATTCGCCAGACCATTGATCTGCGCGAGCTTCTGCCACGTGGTGCCATTCGCGTCGGCGATGCTGGACAGGCTGTCGCCGGCCCGCACAGTGTACGTCGCGGGCTTCGCGGGTGCCGCGCCGCCCGTGACCTTGATGACCTGGCCTGCGTTGATCCGGTCCGGGTTGGAGATGCCGTTGATGCGGGCAAGCTCCGTGTAGGTCGTCCCGTACCGGGCAGCGATCCCCGACAGCGAGTCCCCAGCCTTGATGGTGTACGTGCCGGACGTAGCAGGCTTGGTAGGCGCAGGGGCGGGCTTCACAGGAGCGGGCTTGGGCTTCACCGCGGACGGCGGTGCGGTCACGACACCGTTCTTTGCGGCGTACTTGCGCCACGCTGCCTTGTCGCCGTAGAAGACATTCAGGTCAAGGTCACCATTCCAGCCAGGAAGGCGACCGGCTGAGGTGTACTGCCACGCCATCATGCTCTCGCCCCAATACGGCGGAGACTGTCGATCAGGGATGGTGTATCCGGCAGGCTGGTTCAGCAGCGGGTACCAAGCGCCCCACAAGCCGATGTTCGCATCGACGTGCGACTGCCAGTTGTACTTGGCCAGCAAGTGCCAGTAGGTGTAGGTCACTGGGCGGACCCCGGTCAAGCGCAGGAACTCGTCACTGAACTGCTTGGACAAAGCCACCATGTTCGGGTGATCAGTCTCGGCGTCCGTGAAGAACACGGTCTTGCCGTCCTGGTACCCCTTGGTGATCCCAGCCCAGAACCGGGCCTCGGTGATCGGGTCATTGCGGAAGTAATGGTAAACACCTACTTCCTTGCCGGCTGCCACAGCGGCTTGGTACTGCTTGTCAGCCTCAGGGTTCACGAAGCTACCATCGGAGGTCCCGATGATGACGAAGTCGGCTGGCACGGTTTTCAGGTCGATGCCCGCCTGATAGCGGCTGATGTCAATTCCGTTGAGAGTCATGCTGTCCCCTTCCAGAGGGCATAGAAAAAGCCACCCGGTCAGGTGGCTTGTGGTGGTTCTGCAGTGCGGTCTCGTGGCCGCGTATACCGCTCGTGAAGATCTTTGATCTTGGCGGATTGGCCTTCTTGAACTTCTTCGATGCGTTTGACGGCGTCCTTGAGACTGGATCCATGATTGGTCTTCACCTCATGCTCAATGTGAGCTACACGCTCCATGAGTCCCGGCCGCCCGGGCACCCCGGGTCGGTCGGGTTCGCCGGCCACGTCATCCACAAAGTGACTGACCTTCCTCACGAACGGCCAAAACACTTTGATAAGCCAGATGACCGCGCCGATCAGCATGCCGATCACGGTTGTTATCAGATACGGGAGCCAGTCAGGCATCCGTCACCACCCTAGGGAGGGTTGGCCAGATCCCGGTCATGATCCGTACCTTGCTGCGAGGGTCTGGTAGAGGGCGTCTCGCTGGGCTTGGGTTGCGGCGTAGGGCAGTATGGCGAATCGGTTGATGTCGATGGCCATGAACGCGGTCGAGTTGGGATCAGTTCCGAATCCGATCAGGGAGCTGCCGTTTGTTCCAGCCGCCTGACCTGCGCGGTCGTTTCCGTCCACACTCAACGCCGAGCTGTTTCCATTGAACGAGGCAACGAGTATGTGCTGGTTCGTGTTAGCTAGCAGCCCGGGAGGCCCGTATGCACCGCCTGTTCCGGCGAATGCGAGCCAGTTGCTGGTCGAGTTGGTGCCAAGTGTGGCGCCACCTGTTTTGAGGTAGGTGGTCGGGTTCAGTACACGAATCCTGCCTACCAGGACCATGGTCATGGGCTGAGGGGTCACTACCTTGGCCAGCATGGCGTCTGAGGTGCCATTGAAGCGCACGACCCTGCCGTTAGCGCCGTCATCCACAACCGTGGGCTGTGTGTAGTTTGCTCGGGTGGGTGCTGCCAATCCGTTGATGAGGTCGTACCAGACCGGCAACGGGCCCAAGGGGAGGTTGTCAGCGGCAAAGTCAACAACGGCTCCAGCTAGGGGCCGGGTGTAGCTGAGGTTGATGCGGGGCCGGGTCGTGTCACCGTAGGAGGTGAGGCCAGAAATAACTTTTGCGGGCATGGGTTATACCCATCCTCTCGTGGTCAGGTAAGGCGCGAATTGTTTCTCAGCGAGCAGTCGGGCTGTGGCCTTGTTGTAGTGGGTGCCGCCATCACCCGGAGCGGCGATGGACGACGGCCACGTGTCCCCAGCCATCGCGGCCAAGTCATCCGTGGTTGGAGTGATGCCCTGGTCGTAGATGGCTTGTGTGACCAGGTAGTGGCGAATGTCCAGAAACCGGGGCCCGTAGAGTTCCTTGAGCTGGTCGTTGATGGCCGTTACGAGGACGTAATTTCCGGTTCCGGTTGTTTCCGTGGTCTTGGTGATCGTTCCCACGACAATGACTGCCTTCAAGTCCACTGACAGGTGGTCGACAATCTTCTTCGTGGAGTTCACCACGTGGTCGATGACGTTGCCGTCCCCGCCTGTGATGCCGTACGTGACATCATTGCGGCCAAGGAACAGGATCAGCGTGTCAAGCTGGTGCACATCCCAACTAGGGGCCAGAGCCACGATGCCTGGGGCTGCCGTGGCGGACCCCGCTGTGGTGCGGGTAAACGTCATGGCCCCGCCTGTGGTGCGGTCCACTGTGCCCGGAATGCCTGCAAGAGATCCCGGCAAGGAGCGGGCGCTACCGGGCACCCAGCCAATAGATGCGCTCGTGGTGACCGATACGGGACCCGATGCTGGGATGCTTCCACCGGCTACCGCGAGAGGCAGGGGAATCGCGCCGAGTAGGATACCGATCTCATCAGTAGCCCACCCAGCAATGGCACGGTTGAAAACCGTCACCCCGGATGTGACCAGTGTTTGCAGAACGCCCGGCCACGATTCGCCTTGGGTCCAGTTACCAGAAACGTTGTCAAAGCCCCGCGTGAGGGAGTCGCCCACGCAGGCCACTCGGAGCCTGCTGGAACGCGTATACCCGAGCGCATCATTGGCCGCCTGTAGGGACGTGACTCCACCCGCGAAGTTGCCGTCAGGGATGACGACCGTCCCACTGTCTGTGATGCCGAGGGCAAGATAGCCTTCCTTATCGGTGAACACGTGCTGCCAGCCCGGTGCATCAGCCGGACGAAACGCCATTCCTGTCTCACCCTGCACTAGCAGCTGGGATTCTAGATTGAAGTCACCGTCAGCGGTCGCACCGGCAGCAACATACCCGGCATCATCTGTCAGTGCGATCGCATAGTTCACCTCGTCAGGCGCAATGCGCAGGGCACCAGGATCATCCGCACCCAACAAGTCGGATAGCCCGATAGTCTTCTTGGCCGCCTCAATGGCCGCAGCCACCGTCACTTCCGAAGCATCGCCAGGGTCGCCCTTGGTAATGATCCGGTCCGGCTTCACTTCGGCGATGTTGTCCGAGACGGTGCCACCATTACTAGGAACGACAAGCACCCAATCCGGAGTGTCTAACGACTGGTAATTCCCGCCAGTATCGAGCCACTCAATCTTGATGTTGTACCAAACCTGCGGAACAAGCCCAGCCGTCACCTCAAGGTCGATAGAGAAAAGCCCTGAGCTGTCAGGGATCGCCCAACGCGGATCTGTCGGGAAAATGTATCCGCCACGCGTGCCCACGTCCGAGGGGAAGAAGCCGATCCGGACCTGCTTCCCGGACATAGAGCCGCGAGAGAAATCCCGCAGTGTTCCGGTCATTGTGGCAGTAGCCATGTGCGCCTCCTGAGGGCATGAAAAAACCGCCCATGTCAGGCGGTCAAAGTTGGTCGGGGCTAGGGTGTGGTGGCCGTGTCGAGTAGCGCGGTGAGCTTGGTAATCTGTGCCTCACGCTCTTTCACGTTGGCTCGTTGCACGACTGCGTCCCACTCAGCATCAGCGAGACGCTGCTTGTACTCGGCATGAACTGCTTGGTGGATCGCTTCAATGTCGGGGTTCATGGTTGCTCCTCAGGTCTCAACATCGTTAGAAGTTGTATAGGATGTGACGGTGCGACAGGGTGTCGCGCCGCCATTTCACGCATGTCATAGTTGGGGTCAGAAATTGCCAGAAGAAAAAGACATCAAAAACGTCGCCGACAAGCTCGAAAAATGGGCGCTGGCTCAACCTGAGCCCGTCAGCGCATATCGGCTCGCCGCCGCTGCCGCACTGATTGCGACGGATGAAGCTAACGCTCGGATGTGGAACAGGTACGACTGACATCTCCTTGAAAATCCGTGTAGGTCCACTGCACGGATTACGCCTTGTAGTAGAGGCGTTTACTGGTCGCGTCGTAGTACACATTGGCCGCTGAGGTGGTGGATGGAAGATTCGGGATCTGGATATTGGGACCGTTGAATTTGACTACCGGGGCTGCTAGTTCAACGGCGATGGCGTCGTTGATGAGCATCCCGAATGTGGTGCTGCGGCTGATTGCCCCGCCTGTGAAGTTCAACTGACCCCCTGCGATTGGCTCAATCGTAAGGGCACCAACCTTGATCTTCCCGCCTGTGGTCACGTTCAGATCGTTCTTGAGTGTGGTCACACCTTCGACGGAGAGTGTGCCCTTGGTGGCCATCGCACCGGTTACGTCGAGTGTGCCCGATACGGTGGTGTTGCCCTGCAGTTTGGTTAGACCTGTCACAGTGAACGCGCCGCCAACGTCCGTCTTGCCGTTGAGCTTCGTGTCACCAGTGACGGTGAATGCCCCGCCAACATCTGTGACTCCGTTCAACTTGGTTGGCCCCGTGACCGTGAAGGCGCCAGTCACAGATGTTGTTCCCTGAATGGTCAACGCGCCTGTGATCCCAGTGGGACCGGCAATCGTCAGGGCCCCGCTGAAAGTGGTTGTGCCGGACTGGTTGAATGAACCCTGCCAGCCGAACGACCCACCGCCAGTGAGTGAACCGTTGACGATGATTGAGCCATTGCTGACGTTGATTGTGCCGCCGTCGTACACCTCGATGCCGCCGGATCCGATCGCGGAGTTGTTCATGGGGGATCCGGCTTCAAGCTGACGGAGGCGGCGCAGGATGTCTTGGAGCTGACTGCTGTCCAGGTTATGGATGATGCCCATGGTCATGCCCCTATCTGCTGGAATTGGAGAGAAACGTCAGGTGAGCTCAGGCTGCCGGAGAATTGGATCAGCCGCAGCGTCGTCCACCCCACCGGTAAGACAGGGTCCGCTGTGGAGTAAATACGGATCTGATCGCCCAGGCGAAGGTCTGACACGCGGGGCATGGCCAAGGTGACGACGCTGTCTTGATTCGCTCCGTCTTTGAAGATGTCCATGGACCATTGCTCGGTCGGCCGCGACAAAGCCCGGATGCGTTCCTGTGCGTGCTTGGACAAAGTCTCCGCGACCTTCACCGTCTTGTAAGGCTCGGTGCGCTCCATGGCCGGGATGGCCGGATCCAGATTTGGGTGGGACCGTACGAGCATGTTCTTCTCGGAACCTTCGCCCAATGAGTACGCGTTGGTCGTCATCCGGTCAGTGGTCGTCTTGCGCTTCACCCCGGACACAGGCGACTCCGGAGCGTCAAGGTTGATCTCCCATACCTTGCCCGATGTCATGCCCTCACCCATGCGAACGTTGTACTCGAGGCGGTCACTGGTAGACCAGCGCGGCTCAAAGTCCACATCCGGCCCACCATCAACCTCCATCAGCTCACGGATAGCATCAGCAATGTACTGGTACGAATACCCGAAGTACTTCCGCGCCTCAGCCCCAGACACATCGGCGGGTAGTGCCAGCGGCAGCGCGTACCAAGACCTGTCCGGCCAGACAGCCTCCTGCAAGAGCCGCTTGATAATAGTTCCCAGAGACAATCCCGTCCAAGACAGGATCGTCTTCTCAGAGTTATTCGGCCCGTGATCAATGGCCAAACGCAATGCCAGCAACCACCACAGGTCATCGTGGCCGAGGGTGAGTGTTCCGGCGTCCTTGTCATAGTCCGTGCTGGTGATGATCCCGGCCGCTACAACCTTCTTGTCTGCCTCATAGACGAGGGTGTGCTGCACTTCTTTGATATCCCGCGGTTTGATGAACTTGGGAACGTCAGGATCATTGACCAGGACTGTGGTTGAGCCGCCAGCGCCCCCGTTTAGGACCCGCGCCCAGGTCATGTCATCGGAGGGCAGCAGCCCGATCTTTGCGCCTGTGATCGTGTCACAAATCCAGACCCTCTCTTCGACTATCAAAAGGGCCTCCTAGCTGTACGTGTCGGTGACATAGGCTGTGGCTGTGCCACTGCCGGTTGTGATTGCCGTGAGTCGCACGGGGACTTGGGCTGCTTGGAAGATCCGATAAATGCCAGCCTCAGCCACCCCCAGTGACACGTAACTGGACCCGACTTTCAGGGAGCCGTTGCGCATGTCGATGGTGTGCGGTGTGCCCGACGTCAGCGCACGGGTAACCCGGAATGTTGTGCCGCCCGCCGTGGCGAACTCGTACCCGCCAGGCATGCTGCCGCTGACCACGACCACCGGGTATGCCGAAGCGTTCCCGCGCTGGAAGGTGGTTACCAGTGAGCCGCCGGACGGGATTGTGAAGGATCGCGTCTCCCCGTACTTGTTCGAGTCGACCGCTTCCAACCGCAGCTGGTACGAGGCCAGCGTGTCCGTGATCGATTCCATTTCGGTGCCGTCATCCCACTTCACGTCAGCCCACCGCGTGCTGCCATGCCCAGCCACGATGAGGCGACCGCCGCCAAGCTGATCACCCACCACCGGGCCGGAGCCCAGCAGTAGCCCGTTGACACGGTCCATCCACTCATGCAGGTCATCGTGCGACTTAGCCTCCATCAACCCCGTCACGGTGACGATGCGCGTGTCGTTGAACTTCGGCAAAGAGACGCTGCCATGCGATGTCGCCCGGCTAGACGAGGCACCCTTCGATTTCGGGCGCCCCATCCAGCCGTCCAGCCGGGCGCTGCACGTCCCGTAACGGGTACGCCCGGCGAACTCCAACCCGTCAAGCATGATGCTCTCGCGGCTCAAATCCTCACCCCCGCCTTCTGGAACTTGTAGGTGATCTTGTCCTCCACCGCACGGGCAACCGCGGCCGCATCGGTAGCACCATAGATAGTGATGCCACCAAGGTTGATGTCGCCACCACCACTGCCGCTACTGGACCCAGCACTGCCCGTGTTGGCCACCCGGGTCATGGGCGCCGAGTAGCCCGACCCCGTAGCCTTCGCAGGCGCCGCAAATCCGCGAGCGCCGAGCATGTCGTCTATGTCGAGTCCGTCGTTGATTGCTTTGAGCCAGTGGTCGTTCTTCTTGGATTGTGGTTCGTTGATGACCCATTCTTCGGAGCGGAGTCCGAATGGTTTTCCGTTGATCATTGCGAGGACGTTGTCTCCGTGTGAGTTGCGTGGTGCGACTCCTGGTACTTTTCCGCCACCTGCGAGGCCGGCTAGGGAGCCGACGAGGCCGCCTGTGTATCCGCCTTGGGTGAGTCCGCCTCGTCCGCCGGGGCCCTCTGCAATGTGGTTCTCAGCGGCCATGTTGATGACACGGTTTGTTGTGGTGTTGACGTAGTCAATTTCGACTCGCCGGGGGATGTTGTCGAGTGCGGCTTTTGTCTTCTCGGCTTCGGCCCTGGCTGCGTCGGCCATCCACGTCTCGATCTTGACGTCTTTGGGGACTTTCAACGTTTCACGGGTCAGGGCGATTGCTTCGTCTTTGCCTTTCCCCATGGCCATGTAGGCGTTGACCATGTCTGTGTAGGTGTTCTTCAGCGCCTCTTGGACAGCTGCTTGGGCCTCGGTGTTGCTGGCGTAGGCTTCCGTGTCTTGGGCGATTGTTTGGGCTGAGGCGATGCCTGCCTTGGCGATGGCATCGATGGCTGCCTCATTTTCACGGCCGGCTGCCGTGTTGATGTCGAGGTTCTGCCCGTTCTTGGCGAGGGTTTCACTGAAGGAGTCCAATGTTTCCTGGTAGCCACGTGCTGCGTCTCTTGAAGACAGGGTCAGAAGACCCGCTGATACTAGTGACTTTGTGAAGTCATCCAGGTTCGTGATCGCGCCCTGGGCAGATACGCCAAGATCTTCCAGCTCAGCCGATAAGACTTCTGACTGCTTGGCGGCTTCCTCGGTTGACGCGGCGGTCTGTTCCTGTGCTGCCTGCACTTTCGCCAGGCGAGCCGGGATCTTTCCGGCCGCCAGCTCAAGCAACTCGAACGGATCCAAGGACAGGCCGGCCGCGTTCCCAATACCCCGCAGCGCTTCCTCATACCCGGGCAAGTGGTCGAGTGCATCCTGGGCATCGGACCCGTTCTTCACAAACTCCTCAGACAAAGCATTGAAGGACTTGGCTGCAGCGTCCATGCCGCCGTTCTTAGCCAGAGCCCCCATCGAATCGCCAACCTGCTTGAGACGATCATCAACCTGAGTCGTCTCAGACTTAGCAAGCCCCGTCCATCCGAACGCCGCATCAGCCCACCTGTCGATTCCATCGGCAGACTCTGGATTGGTGATGCGCTCAATGGCGTCGGCAACGCTGTTTACGTCCGGGGCAATGTCTTTGCCAGCGAACTTTCCGAAGTCAGAGAAAACAGCATCGAGACCAGTCGCACTACCGTCAGCCGCGTTCGCTACTTTGAGTAGGGCTGAAGTCATTTCTTCCAAGCCGATGATCCGCTTCTGGTAAGCGACGGCATTGAAAATCTCGAAGGCCAGCAGAGCGGCCGTAGCAATTCCTACGCCCTTACCCACTCGGCCCATGACTCCGGGAATTCGAGACCCTTCACGGAAAACGCCACGGAAGTTCTGCACAGTACCGACCAGGGCCGGAACCATTTTCAGGAAGCCGCCAGCCAGCAGCGCCACGCCGCCCACCGTAGCGGCCATGGCCATGCCGGTATCCATGACAGGCTTGGGAATTTTGCCCATCATGTCCACAAGATCCTCAGCGCTCTGGACAACTCCACGCAGAGACTGGGCGGCACCCTCACCACCCTTGATCAACACGGTATCGAAGGAGCCGCCGAGCTTCTCAAGATCGCCAGCCAGGTTGTCCTGCTTGATGGCAGCCGTCTGGGCAGCGAACCCGGTTTCATTGACGGCGTCAATCCATCCCTGCACACCAGTGGCACCCTGCTCGTAGAGCACGTTCGCGGCCCGCACAGCATCAGAACCGAACATGACGCCCATCGCAGCATTGCGGGACTCTGAGTCCAGATCCTTCATGGAGTTCTGCAGCTTGCCCGAGTAGGCAGCGAGGCCAATGAACTCACCCTGGGAGTCGTAGGCGCTCAACCCAAGAGCGTCCATCTGCTTCTGGGCTTCCTTCGACTGAGGCGTCAGCCGCTGCAGCATTGACTTGAAGCTAGTTCCCGCGTCGGACCCCACGAGGCCGGCCGAAGCGAAAGCAGCGAGCCCGCCTGTGGTTTCCTCAATCGAGAGACCAGTGGACGACGCCACCAGGCCAGCCTGCTTGAGAGCCGCGCCCATGTCGGACACAGAGCCCTGCGCCTTACCCGCGCCAGCCGCCAACAAATCAGCAACATGCGGAATATCCTGCCCGGACAATTTGAACTGTGTCAGCGCGGTGGCCGCGATTTCCGCAGCCTCACCCACACCCAAAGACCCAGCCGCAGCCAAAGACAACGCACCAGTCAAACCGCCAGCGAGCACATCCTTTGTCGAGACACCAGCCTTAGCCAGCTCATCGATGCCCTGCGCTGCCTCCTTTGCCGAGAACGCCGTATCAGCACCCGCAACAATGGCCGCCTCGCGCAGCAAGTCCATGTTGCCCGTGGTCTCATGCGTAGACGCCTTGACCTCAGACATTGCCTGGTCAAACTCGGCATACTTGGCGATCGCCAACCCAACGCCGGCAACAATGGTTCCACCCATCAACATCGCAGTCCGACCCGTGGCCTCCATGGATGCGCCATGACGCTCCACATACCCCTCAGCCCGGCGCCCAAAGTCCCGCGCCGCTTGCTCCGCCGTCCGCATCCCGGTCATGAACCCTTGCACGTTCGCGCCCAAGCGCACAGTAATAGACCGGTCAGCCATGAAGGCCTCCTCGCAATATGCCCGCCACAACGACGGAAGAAGATGAATTCGCGGCATTGGCCAGCGAGGCGGTGGAATCTCACAACGGCTTTACACCGGCACCTCGGAGCGCTATTCGACCAGCGATGTCCGGTACATCAACGCCCCTGGGTAGTTGCTCGTGGCCGTTCCCTCTTGAGCAACGAGGGTCGCCGTCTGGCGATGGCATCGCGTGGGTAGCTCAGTCCTGAACTTTCGCTCATTCTCAGGCGCCGTGCACTCCCCCACCGGCCCCCCACAAACAGGACACAAACTCGCCCTGTAGTCAGCGAGCGCCAGCATGTAGTTCTGCTGGGTCTCGTCCCACTCAACTTCAGGCTTAGAGGCGACCAGGCGTCCGACATCGTCATAGCCGAAGTACGTGGTGGGCTCCCAACCAAGGAATCGCTTAAGACTGATACCGAGGCTTTGAGCGGTTTCTAGCTCTCCGCGGAGGGTCGCATCTCCAGCGATGCGTTTGTGGAAAAAGGGATGTCCAGCCTGCCTCGATTCACATTGAGAACCGCAATGAAGAACTCTTCATACTGCTGATCAGTCATCTCATCCGCGAGCGCATCCCAGTCGGTGGCTGCGTTGAATTCGACAGGCTCCCCGTTCTGCGTGGCGCTGACGATTGAGGCAGGGATTGATTTGCCAGCGACTGCTGTGGCGTTGAAGCCGTAGGACTTGTCGGTGGGAGTGTCGTCACGTTCCGGGTTCTCCGTGATCAGGTCCGCCCACTCGGTACGTGGGAGGCCTTGGATCGTGAAGGTGACGGTCTCGGCTTTCATCTGCTCTTGCAGATCGATGACCTCTTGGGCCAGTGCCTTCACCGGGCTGTTGAGTCTGTCGTCACCGAATCGCTGCTTACGCAGGAGCGCCAGACGTGCGTCGGCTTCTTGCCAGGCGGAACGCAGGGTGCCATCTAGGCACAGGTCAACGTTCTTCTGCGGACGCTTCAACTTCAATGCCATGGTGATACTCCTAAAGACTGTGTGTGGGAAGTGGGATACCTGCCTGCCAGCGCTCCCACAAGACACTGGCAGGCAGGTAGAACATGGGGCCGGCTAAGCGACCATTGCGACGCGAGAAACGGGGCCAGTCACGAACAACTTCTGCCCGATCTTCAACACGGAGTTAGCTTCCGGGGGAAGTTCGTTGTACTGGCCCGGCTTGATCGGGTAGATCTTGACCTTGTCCGTAGATGCCAGCGGCGTTGCGTATGGCTTGCCTGTGCGGATCAGGACGAACTGCGGCGCATGCGGCACCAGCGTGTCCTTTGCCTTGTTGAACTCGGTGTCGTTCTCCGAATTCGTGTTGTCGATGTATTCGACTTCCAGAGAGTTCGTGGAACGACCAGGCTGCTCGAACGTCTCCGTGGAGCACATGCGCTCATCGGTGGTGACCTGCTCCGCCAGTGAAGGCTTCCAACCGGACACCGTCAGGTAGCAGGAGATGTCCACGGCGGATGCCGTCTCTGTCAACTTCGGCTCGTTCGCATCAGCGAACGTTGATACAAGCAACACAAGCGCGTTGCCGTCTGCCGGGGTACTGGGAATTTCAGTCATTACGACTCCTTCTTGTGGTTGATGCAATGCTTTGGTCGGCGCGCCACCACTGATGCGGGGTAACGCTTGTCTTTCACTAGGACGAACACGCCGTCACGGATACGAGAATCCGTCTCCGGCACGTCGAATCTGTGCCCGGTCGCCCGGTCACGAACCCAAACGAACATGTATGGCTCCTTGCTTTGGGCAATAAAAAAGCCCTCACAAGAGGGCATGAGATACAGCATCGAAATTCACTAGGGCGGAGGGGAACTTGACCCCGTCACCAGAAAGTCCAGCACCGCAAACATTGGGTGAGTGTTCGTGAGTGGCAGTTTCACATCCGTATCCTCAGTCACCCACTGATCATTCGGGATGTTCTGCACGGAGCCTGTCACCCAACCAGGAGGATCAATGCGAGCCCCGTCCAACGCATCCAGCACTTGGGGCGCAATGGCCAGCACCGCGTCCAGAGACAGGCCAACAACCGTGCACCGCAACCGCGCCCCCGACAACAACCGCCGTCGAGCCTGCGAGCGCTCCAAGGTGTCTGGAATGTTCGCTGACACAAGGACGTAAGGGAACTCTGGCCCAGCCGGGACCGTGCCCCTGTATACCTTCAGGCCCGGTGGCAGCAACGCCACCATCGCATCTGTCAGCGCCTTCACAGCTGGTCCTCCCACTGACCCGGCAGCTGTTCCAGAAACTCCAAAGTGCGTGGCGCTTCAAGGTTCAGCTGCTTGTCCAGATCCCCGGAACCGCCACCACGTGAAGTACCGAAGTAGTAGATGTTTCCCAGGGCGCCACCTCGCAGTGACTTATCCGGGCCGATCTCGTACTGCGCCCGGCCCATCCCATAGCGTGAGTCATAGGTGATGGACCCCGCCAACGGTTCGAAGTGCTGCGAGGCGCTGGCATCGGCGGCCATGCCCTCCTTGATGTTCTGCGCCCCCTTCTTCAGGACCGCATCAACATCAGGAAGAGCCCGTGCCGCGATCCGCCCCAACCCGTTAGCCACGGCCGAAACCTCAGAGATATCCATATCGAAGCTCATGCCGTCACCTGCTTCACTCTGATTCGCTGGGCCGAAGGATAGGACTTCTCATAAACCTCAGCCATCCTGTAGATATTGCCGACCAGGTGCGGGGTCTTGAGAGAAGAAGTCAGCGTCGCTACGTCATCAACTGCGAAGGGACCTGCAGAAACTGGAAGATCCAATCTGCCATCCTGGACGATGAAAACGTGGCCGCCGGCCACTGGCCCTCCGCCTTGGGCAATAGTCTGTTGGACTTTGCATCGGCCTGGGTTGCCGTCCGCAATCTCGGCCGGCGTCGGGTAGACCCGAGTCTTGGGTGTCGTGACTACGCCCGCAGCATCCGTTACCGGGACGCCTGGACGGTCAATGACACAGGTATCGAACATGACCGACTCGGCGTCCTCGCGGGCCTCGTCAATATCGTCAGGGTCGAATAGCTCCACAGCTACCCTCCCAACGACACAACATAGGCCCCATACTCCGGAGCTTCCGACACCGGCTTAGGATTCAGCAGCCCGTGCTCGTACTCACTGACATACATCTCACCCGTTGAGATGCTCGTATCGAGAGTCTGAGACTTCGACCAGTCATCCACTGCCCGGGACTGCTGACGCGCACTGTCCGGGTTCTTCAACACCCGGATGATCATGGAGACCATCACGGACTTCACAGTGGCTGTGGCCACCAGCTGGGGAGCCGCTTCCAGCTTGGCCACAATGTCCGCAGTGTCAGCGACTACCCGAGTCCAAGCAGTCGCTGACTTACTCGCAATCGTGTTGGACTCGCGAGGCTTGAGAGGACGCCATTCATTCTCGATGTCCTGCGCAGTAATGACTATCGGCTCCATGGCGCCCCTCCCCTGCTATTCCTGGACCGTGGCGTTTTGCTCGCCAGTATCGATGTTCCGGACAATGGTGACCACTTTGCCGTCCGGACGCTTGGCCTCGAACGTTTCCATCCGCACCTTCGGCTTGCCACCACGACCGCGAGCGCCCGAGGGAGGCTTTGCAGCTTCCGTCTTCGCCTCAGCCTTAGCTGCCTCTGCCGCGGCTGCTTGAGCGGCAGCGAGCGCCTCGGCGGCGGCGATTTCCTCGGGGGTGGGTTCTGCTGGTTTCTTCGTTGTCTCGGCCATGCCGGGACCACCTTTCAGGTTGTTGTGCAGCTGCCCTTGCTGGCTAGCTGTTGAGGACGCCCTGCAAGCGAGCTGCAGCCTTGCCACCGAACGTGGCCACGCCGGTGTAGAACTCGATGCGGGTACGGAAGGCGGGCTTCTCCTGGAGCTGGCCAAGGTCTTCGACCTGCACGCCGCCGTTGGTCAGGCCAGTCACGGCCTGGTCACCTTCGTCGTTGCCAAACTTCACGGCGTAGATCGATGCGGCCGTACCAACGGCCGTACCAACGGTCTCGGTCTGAGGCAGAATCAAAGCCCCTGCCGCCGTGGTGCCGGCGTCGAGGAACGGAATCCCGTTCCACATCAGGACTCGCTTGCCGGTCGTGTCCTCCTTGACCATTTCGAATCCACCGATGCGTCGGCCAGCGGACTTGATCTTGGCCAGCAAGCTGGCGTTGGTGTAGATCGCGCCGTTGGAGCCATCGAGTCCGGGAACGGCACCCACCAGGGCGTCGAGCTGGTCGAAGAAGGCATGTGTATCCGTGGTGCCATTGCCCAACACAGGGATACCATTCGGGCCGGCCGTGAGCACCTGGTTCCCGATCAGGCGCTTCTTGAGCCCGTCGTAGGAGTTCACATCTACTGCCACGTCACCGTTGAAGAAGGTGTCCTGGAACTTGTAAGACGCTGCCTTGACCTTCATGGCCGTCTGCACGGCACGCTGATCGTTCAGGTTCCCGCGGGTCTTGACGATGAAGCGGTCCACGTCGGCGTCGCCACCGAGGATTGACAGCGTCTCGGACTTCTGGACTACCGTGCCAGTTGACTCGGTGTAGGAACCGTTGACTGCACGGAATTCCACACCCGGCAGTGCGCCCTCGGAGTTGTACGCGTAAGCGTTGCCCTCGATCTCCAAGAACGGGATACGGTCAAGGATCGGTGACGCCTGGATGAACGTCTCAATGACGCCCTTCTGAAGAGTGTTCTGAGACAGCTTGGCTGCCTCGACAAGAGTGATAGCCATGGTGGCTCATCCTTTCGTTGAAATGGCCCGCAGGCTATCGCCTCCGGGTGGGATTACTTTGATGTTTCGGCGTACCCGGCACGCAGCGTGCCCATGCCCGGGGATGTTTCAATCTGGGAGCTGCCACGCGCACCAGCACCCGGGATCAGGTTCGAAGTACTGGGGGCCACGAACTTCGTTTTGAAGTCGTCCGCGTCCTTTTCCAACTCCTCGCGAGTTGAACCCACCAGGCGTTTCGCTGCCGCCAGATCAAGACCCTTGGCTTCCGCGATCTCGTATCGCAGAAGCATGGACGCTTGACTGGCGATCGTGACCGTCTGCTCTGTGGTCCCCGACTCGAGGGAGGCAAGCTTGGCGTCGCGCTTCTGCTCCTCCGTCAGCGTCGCGTCCTTAAGCTTCTGGTTCTCGGCAAGCAACGTGACGTTGGCAGCCTTGAGCGCTGCCGCTGTAGCGCGCTCAGCAACGAGGGCTTTCTTACCGCCCTCCCCCAGCTGCTCGTCACCATCAGCGCCACCAGCACCAGCCGCCGCACCTTCAGCACCTGCACCGTCACCAGCGCCTTCGCCACCAGCAGGAGCCCCGGCACCCGCACCTGCAGCGCCACCTGCCCCGGCCCCGCCGTCGTCCTGCATAACAGCGTTA
Source organism: Specibacter sp. NPDC078692 (assembly GCF_040686835.1). Classification (NCBI taxonomy): domain Bacteria; kingdom Bacillati; phylum Actinomycetota; class Actinomycetes; order Micrococcales; family Micrococcaceae; genus Specibacter; species Specibacter sp. NPDC078692. The sequence continues at coordinate 162,060 of NZ_JBFBLV010000001.1, read as the reverse complement.
CCGAACAGTCGGCGGTTGAAAGCGAACAGCTGCTCGATGCCACCAGGTGACCGAAGATCGATCCCATGCGGACCGATCAAAGTTGACTTGCTCATGTGTTCCTCCATCGCGGAGTAGCTGCCCTCGGCATCGTGCGTCGGGCATGTTGTTGATGCTTCGCCCTACTGGACAAAGACTTGACCGCCAGTGGAAAGCCACCGACGGTAATTCTTCTCAACCTGAGCCGCTATCTGCGGAGTCAGCGGCCCACGCCCCTGCGGGTTCCGGCCGGCACGCACCGCGTCCCACGAGAGACGGGCATCGAATACCCGACGTTCCGCCGCAGTCATCGTTGCCCGCGTGCTCGGAATCCGCACTCCAGTCGCACGAGCGTCCTGAACAGCGGCCCGTGCCCCGGCATTCGCACCGCCACGGCCCATCGCTCCGAAGCCCTCACGCTGTCCCACAATGGAGCCCAGCGGGTCTTGACCGCCCGGGAGGATGTACCCGTACTTCTCCAAGTCCTTCAACGCCGCCGCTCGGTTGTCACCGTTGAGCGAGTAAATGGCGTCAGGAGTCAACCGGACAGACTTGCCGCCCGAATCGCTGTAGAAGTTACCGCGCTTAGACGTACCCTCAGTGGTCTTCATCCCCGCGGCGTTCATGCCGCGACGAGAGTTCACCACCTGGAACATGTCAGCACCATCATTGATGGCATCGGCCCCGGCTTGCGTGAAGTGCCTCGCCTGCTCCTCAGGAGCAAGGGACTTGAAGTACTCGTAAGGATCAGTGGTCAGATCACCGGCTTTGTCCTCGGCAGATGGGATATGAGTGCAATCGCATTTGGGGTGGCGCAGGAAACCTTGATTCCAACGGAACCACTTGCCCGCCAAGATCACACAGCGAGAGCACGACGGCGGGTTCAGCATCCGAACCCAGCCCACAGAAATGCGCGAGGTGATATCCACGCTGGCCGCGGCCCGCCCTGTGTCGGCAATCGTCGTCTGAACCATCCGATCTAGGCCCCGGCCACCCACTGCCAATGCCAACGACACGTCCATGCCAGCCGCCACAGCGTTCTTAGCAGCCACCACGGGGGAATACAGCAACCCCTCCAAGGAACGGCCGTCAGCGGCCACGCCAGCGAACTGCTGCGGATCAGTAAATCCATCCGGCAGCACGTAAGAACCTTGATCCGCGAGCGCATCCGCCACATACCCAGCACCCTCTGTTGCTGCCCTTAGCTGCAGGGCAGTGATCAGGGGTACTAGTCCAGCGAGTGCGTCCGCCCATGACGCGGAAATGTCAGTGGCCCTGACCTGTCCCCATGATCGCCGGCCGACGGCGAGCGCGAGGACTGAGAGTTGCCGCATCGTTGCATCATGAGCGACCATCGTCGCGGAGTACTCAGGCATTGATCGCCAGCTTGTCAGCCAATGCGTTTATCTCGGCGTCGGCGGCTGCCCGGTCAGCGTTGGAGTTCTTCACCCATTCGGCTACCCGAGGCGGTGTCGCGTTCGGGAGCATCGCCCACGAGTCGGCCCGCGACATTCCTGAGGTGACGAGCTTGCCGATACCATCCACGATCTGCGCGAAGCTCCGGATCTCCGGATCGGCCCAAATCACTTCGGCGGCGAGATCCCCGCCGCCTTCGCCCCTGGCGTTACCGGCAAGGTTCATGACCGTCTCCACTGATTCTCCAGCGGAGATTTGCAGATCCTGAATCAAGGACTGGAAGGTTGCCTCGGCGCCGGCCATGGCGTCTCCGGAGGTGTTCGCCATTTTGTTCAGCGCGTATTGCGGCGGGATCTGCCCTGTGGCAAACAGTGCTGTGATGAAGTGATCCAAGGACTTGATGTAGTTATCCAGGTTGGACTCATCAAGGTCATAGACCTTCGTCTGATCCCCAGGGAATACCAAGGCCCGGTCTACGCCAATACGTCCCGGCGAGCGTGTCAACGGGATTTGCTGCCCGTTGGAGTCAAGGAACGGGACGCCGTCCTTCATCTTCACCAGGGGGTTGCCCTTGCTGTCACGGACCACAGGGTCATAGCCGGTGAAGATACGCTGGCGGTACGCGCTAAATTGCATGGCCAGCAGCGTGTTGAAGCGGATGGTGTTGACCGCGTCCTGTTGTGGCATCAGCTCCGTGATGGCGCCACGCGGGTTCCCGTCTGCGTCTACGTTGAAATCAAAGGCTACAAACGGAATCTCCCCGAGTGAGTGGGTTTTCCCTTCGGCAATCTGCCACGCTCCCATGATCCCCGCGCGCTCAAACTTGATCCACTCTTCATCTGTGTAGACGTAGGCGACTTCGGTTGATTGACGAATCAGGCTGGCTGGGAGGATCAGCCCTGATTGCTGCGGCTGACTTGCCACAACCAGCTTCTTGACTGCGAATAATGGTGTGAACGGGTCCTCCGGATCAGGTTCAATCCACACGCGCTTTGCGTTCTCCGGACGAATCTTTGGCGACTTCGGCTTTTTGGTGTTGCCCGTTACCGACATCATGCCGCGGCCGTGAACGAACATCTGCTTGTACACAATGCCTTGGCGAGAGTCCAGCTTGTTAGGCTGCCACACCTCGTTCCACGTGACCAGGTCAGCTTCACCGCCACGACCAGTCTTGAATCCATCGGCCCGCATGCGCTGCACAGGGGCGCCCATGCACAACCCTAGGTAGTTCGCCAGAGCTTGCTCCCGCAGAGCCATGTACTCGGTACTGACACCTTCAGGGGCAAACGGTAGATCCTGCCTGCCCTCAAGGTAGTCCTGCCGGCGGTCCCAACCCACGCTCTGCTTGGCAATGCCAGCAAGCCCACGTTGCAAATAGTCGAATGCCGTTGCCTGATCAAGCACGCGACCACCACCTTCTGTGTTTAGTTGAATCCATAAACCGCTGTTGAAGTACCGGACGGGGCCACATACATTGCCGACCATCCGGCCGCCCTCGCATCAGCGGCAGCCTCATGAGTGATCACTGAAGTGACCGCCACATCGATCTTTTGTGTTGGTGACGGTTTGAAGATCAAGTACGTCTGACCAGATCGCTGAAACATCCTGGCGTTGGTCATGTGCAGCGCCGTGATGGGGCAGGCGTCATGCGTCAAGGCACCGGAGTGAAGGTCCACTAGGAACCGTTCCAGCGCCGCGTGCATCGGCTTAGGCCGGTACGTCTCCCACGGAATCACTACCTTCTCGCCGTGCTTCTCCGCCCACGTCTCAATCTCCGTCTTCCACAACGGTGGATCGCAGTACATGCGCTCCACCTCGTGCGTCTCGAAGATCTCCTCGACGGCGGCGTGAACCTCGCTGCGAGGGATTCGACCACCAGGCCATTCAGCCGGATCCCAAATCGTCGGGCGCTTATCCGTTCCGTAGGTAGGCGTGAACTGCCAGCCACCCACCGTCTCAGCACGGATTGCCGTGAAGTCGTCCTTATCGGAACCATCGAAGCCGAGACAGATCTTCACACTGCCTCCACTTCCACAGCCACCTCAGTGGACTCCCACAATTCAGGAGGCATCCACGAGCCTTTACCCTGCACGAGCTTGTTTCCGTAGAACCTGGCAGCTTCAGCTGGGTCCTTTTCCATGAGCTCGACAGCGTCAGCCTCAATGGAATCCAGATCCACCCACACCGAACCGTCGTAGACGAACTTGAGAATCTCGGCCCGCTGGGCTTTGTCCTCAAACTTCAGCTTCTTTGGCGGCTGCCGGAAGAACTTGAACACATCCGGAGCCAGAGACTCGAAAGTATTCTGCGCCGTCGAATCTTGGGAAGGGTCCCACGCATTCGTGGTCTCCAAGGAACGGCCACCCATTCCAGCCAAACCACGGCGCATGGTCTTCGCCACCGACTTGAGCTTGTTCGTCTTGGTATAAGTACCCGTCTCATCGTGGACAGCAAAGATGATCGGGTTACCCAGTCGAGCCAATGCCGACGAGGTCACCTTCTCGATCTTGCCTTCATCCCCAATGCGGATGAACTCCTCGCCCACCTTCATCTGCTCCTGCAGCGGGCCACCCTTGATCATCGCCTGCAGCGGCCTGTAGACGTTATCGACCTGGTCCTCGGATGTGGCCACCAACTGGATCAGCGGAGTCGGCCACGGCATGCCCATCGGCTCGCCCGGCTCATACTCATACACCCAGCCGCACCCACAACCCCAGTCGCTGCACGTGTAGGTCTCACCGCCCCGCGCCCAACCTGCAAACACTGCAGGGCCCACAGCCTCGTTGCAGGTCAGCCCCGCAGCGTATGGACCCTTGCCCGTCTTCTGCGGCGCCACCACCTGCGAGCGCCTGTTGTAGAACGCAGGACCAAGGATGGGCCGGTCAGGTCGCCACAAAGCTGTGGGCTTGACGCGGTAATGGTTGAGTGTGCACCAGAGCTGCCAGTCGGCCTGTACAAAAGGCCGGCCTTTGTGGAAGCCATCAGGGATGATGCAGTGCTGCTCCTGCCAGTCGGCAGCGAGGAATCCAAGGGTTGGGAAGTCGACAACGTACTGATCATCCCCCGACGCCACTACGCACCACATGGAACCTGTCACGGGATGAGGGCACCTTCGCGGCTACCTTCGCCGCCTGACGCTTCTCTCCTAGCTCGTCCGCCACAATCTTCCAGCGATTGCGAAGCATCGACGGCGGGGTGAGCCCGAGGCGGTCAGACCAGAACCTGGCTTCCTGGGCGGCCTTCATATTGCCAGTCTCCCCGCCCACCATCATCCGGACGTACATGGCCACGTCGTGCTTCCACATCAAGCGGTCCCACTGTGTTGCCTGCGGCGTCTTCCAAATCTGCCGCCAGATCGCCAGCTCCCGGTCATCGATCCTCCGGGCCGCCGCCACGTCTTGCTCATCGGCTGGCTTGGACTTCTCCATCTCCCGCCACTTGGACAGCGGCCACGCCGGGGCATTGCCCTTGCGTCCCTCTGCCGGCAGCTTCGTCCAAGACTCTTTATCCGCCGGACGCTCGCGCCGAAACGCTGTCGGGTCCGGCGTCGGTCCCGGGTTTACCCTCGATCCACCACGGGTCATTGGTAACCTCATTCCCGCCGCATCGCGCGACGATTAGACCAGGCATCGCGCCACGGTCGAAGAAATCAAAACCCAGCCTGACGGCGATCCTCCCACTGGGGAGTCCGCGCGTCAGGGTGCAACTCCGGCGGATGCCGGTCCTCCCCACGTTCCACCAACGCATCGAGCGTGGACTCACGTTCGGGAGGATCAACGGCCGGCGCATGCTGCTGCCGGCGGCGACGGTTCAGCCGTACACGAAACAGAAACTCAAGCTCCACAACTTCCTCCATGCCACACCATCGCGGCGCTCCACGGGGCTCGTTTGAACCTGACAATCCGCACCGGTTACCGCCTTTGAACCTGACAGGCCAATCGTTGAACCTGACAACAAGGCCCAAAAGTTACCTGAACCTGACAAACTTCCTAAAGCCCTCTCCGGCGGTCATTTGGATTGCGTTCGGAAGGGGGTCACCCCCCACCCTTGCGGTCAGGAAAAGCGCCGGATTCCGCTGGATTTAGGGGTTTCATGAGCCTTTTTGCCTGCTGCTTCGCGGTTGCATCGCACATGCTCAGGGCCTGAATGGGCCAACCGATCGTCGGTGTGACCAAGGTCGAACGGCTGACCAGGCTCGAAGTCACCACCACAGCGGGCACATTGGAAATGGTGGATACCAATCCGCTTTATCCGTGCACGCTCTGCATCATGAGCCGCGTCGTAACCCCGAGCTTGCCGAGAACCTCGACGCTGCCCAGCTTCGACGCGATGAATGGTGCACAGCTTCTGATCAGTGATCTCCGGGCAACCCGGAATGCGACAGACTCTCACACCGGACTCACCACCTCGGACATAGCAAAGGCCCCGACGGTAATCCGTCAGGGCCTTCACTGAATGTATTTGGGGACAACTATCCCGAGCACACTCATTCTATACAGAGTCAGCCGGGATTAACAACCAGCTCACTAAGCACAGGGTTCACATGTTCAGCCAGTGCGTGCATGTCGAAGCCAGCCCAACGCTGCTCGCATCCAGCACACGATGCAACGGCACCACCACCAGCAGACCAAGCCGCGGTCAACGCCGGGACCCTGACCATCTCACCGTCCTTCTCTACCCAGACGAACCGGGCATCGCACTCGGGACACGTGCCTGCCAACTCCTTGCGGTGCACCGGATCGAACAGAGACTCTATGGAACGTATCCAACCACGCATGGTCTTCACAGCCTCATCCACTCCGCCAGCAATCAGGTGTGCCCGGGCTGCCCAGAACTGGACCCGCAACTCCACCGGCAACTGCTGCGTCTGTGGCCTTGGCTTCTGACCAGGCACCGGCTTCCCGGTCTCTCTCGTCACTGACTTGAAGATCCACCACTGCCGGGTAGCTTCCTCATCGATCTCTTCCAGCAAGTCGTGAGCGTCCAGAGACATGGGCGCCGCTGAACCACCGTCGCCACCACCACTCCCGCCACCGTTCTTCGCCTCCAAGCTCGGCCGCAACGCCACACGCAGCTGACCAATCAACGGAGCCTGGTGTACGAACTTGCCTACCTCTCCCCCGTCCGGCCCCACAACCACGATGCGATGTGCCGTCACCCGAGTCAACGTGTTCACAGCCTCCCTCAATTCCAGACTGCCATTCACTTCACGCACCAAGCTTCCCCCTCAACTCATCCAGAATCCGGCCATCCAAATCAGACGGCCGCCACACATCGACATCAGCGCCAGCAGCCCTGAGCGTCTTCTCTACTGCGAGCTGCTCCACGGACTGCTTGCCCTTCATCGTCTTCAACTCCCTGAACAACTGCCCATGCCCCGGATGCCACAAGTGCAGATCCGGGTAGCCAGGCTGAGACCGCCGGCTGTCATGGGTGTGATAGATCGACCAGCCCAACGAACGGGCCAGCCGCTCCACATGAACCTGGAACACTTTCTCGCTCATCAACCCGAACTGCTGCAGCCGATACTCAGCCGCCGGCAACGGGCGAACATCATGGCGACCAGACACGTCGCACATCCGTTCTGAACCCCATCGACTCGGCGAGGGTGTTCCAGTTCCGGTCCCCTTCCTCGGGGCTGACAATCTCGGCAGCCAGCTGGGCGGCCTGCCGACGGCGCATCAACGTCATCTCGTGATGCATCCTTACCTCGTCCCACGGACCCGACACCTGCGTCTCTGCCCGATCCTCGACATGGGACTTCTCGCACGGGATCAACAGCTGAACCGTTTCGACCACGCGCCGGGACAGGACGAACTGCTGCCGCTGATGCCAGGACATGGATGCGTACTGCTGGACGGTAGGGACCCACAGCGGAGCCGCCGGCCGAATTGAGATCTTGGAATCATTCATCAGGGAGCTCACTTCCTTCTCCGTGGTCTCTTACGTCTGGTGGATGGTTGAGGATTGGCTGCAGGCTTGGGCGGTCTCTTGAGATGAGCGGCAGGGTCAGGATGGGCGGGGAGCTGTGCTCCCAACCCAGCCCTGCCCAGCCCAACCTGACCTGACCCGTCCCGACCCGACCCGGCATATCCAGATCTGCCAGACTCCTCATCACTGATTAACCTGTGATCCGTTTTGATTTCTGATTTGATTTCTGGGTCCGGCTGTTGCTCCGTTGTTCCCAGGTTCTCGACTGCGTGATCCGGGGTGCTGGCTACTGAGTCGCTGGAGAGGCCGGGTGTTGCTTCCGTTGCCTCGTCCTCAACCGGAGCTGCCACAATGGGCTGCTCGACGGTGGGAGGTTCCTCAGTTGCCTGCTGGCCGTTGACCGGTGCAGGAGATACAGATTCGGTGGGTATTCGTGTGTAGGTCGGTTTGGTCGGTGTGCCGCACTTCTCGGTCAGCCACGCTGCGGTGGTCGGTCCTATGTGCGGCTCAGTCGGTACGGGCAGGGTCTTCCATATGCTGTTCGGGTCGTTCTTGCGTTTGGAGTTGCATTGACCGCAGCAGACCACCATCGTGGCCACCGTGCCCGGCTCACCAGGCACAACGTGATCTATGCTTCCCCAGCGCACAGACTTCCTATCAGCACCCCAGCCGACCACTCGGCCGCAGTACCTGCAGGCGTCCCCGTCACGGAGCCGCACAGGGCCAGTCTTGGCGAGGTCGCGGTTGTCTGCCTGGCGCTGCTGGGTCCAGTCCTTGTCAGCCTTCAGGATCATGTGGAAGAGGTCTTCCTCTTCCACGAGCTTGAAGGCTTTGCGCTTCTCACCTTCCACGGTGATCATGACCTCGGTGAAGTAGCCACAGAATATGGCGGCCGCCGCCAGAGCCTCGAACCTGCTGAAGCTGCCAGCCATGGCCACGGCCGTACCTTTGGTCACTATGTAGTCCTGGTCATGGGCCGCGGACTGTGTAGCGCATCGGTTTACCCAGCCGTACACCTCGTTGAGTATTCGGTCATCAGCTTCTTCCATCTCCAACGCACGCAACGTGATCGGGTGGTTGGCCGAGACATCAGACTGTTTGAGCCAAGACACCGGATGAGACCTGCTTTCATTATTGAGACCTAAATTTCGTAGTGCGTTCCCTGCCCCGCCAGCCCCCGGCCGACGGCGGACCTTGCCCCAGCCGCTGCTTGGCCGCGAGCGCCCGAGCCCTTGGCTCGGTGGGCAGTGGGAGTGTGACGATGCCGGCGGCTACCAGTGGTTTTATGAAGTCTTGGAATGCGTCCGAACCAAAGATGTTGCGGAGTGCCTGCATTTGCCACTCATCGAGGAGGACTGGCAAATGCAGATTGGGCTTGACCGGCAGTGGGATTCGGCCTTCGAGTACTTCAAGGAAGAGCTGGTTGGTCATGGCTTGACCTCCTGGTTGGCAATCTCAAGCAGCACGTCCGCGTGGCACGGCTGGTCAAGGGGGCACCAGCACATGAGATCCTTGCCCGCGAGCGCTGAACGGATCTCATGTGCTGATGGGGCGAGGCCGTTGTCGACGTAGTCGCGGTATCGGCTTGCTGCGCTTGCTCTGGCTCCTTCCAGGCTGGTGTGCTGGCCGACGAATCCGACGTCATCACGCTCAAGATCGAAGGGGCCACTGCGATGCATCGGGACGATGTGACAGGGATTGCCCCACTTGCTGCCGCGGCCGACGTACATGGCACCGGCTGGTGCCCGCCAGCCCTGCGTGCGCTTACGCTGAATCCGCTGCGGGGCCGTCACAGGGTTACCTCATCAGGGAGGAACAGCGAACCGTCCTCGGTAAGTTCGACGGCGTGAATCCCGTCCGGGATGTCACTGACGCCAAGCCGTATGAACGCCCGAGTCACCGGGCAGTCCAGCAGATCAGGTCGGCACTCGGCCGGGTGCTGCAGCGTCCAGCTGAAGCCTGCAATCTCCACACGGTGCCCGGGCTGCCGGAGCGGGTCCACCGCATCAGCAGCGGCAATGGCGGCGGCGGCGTGACCTTGGTAGTACTCGCGGTCCATGCGCCCAAGGTCGCGGCCACTCATGGCCTGGACTGCAGCTGCGATCCTAGGGTCCGCCTGCTGCTTGGCGTGGCAGCTGCACTGGCACTCTGTGATGTGGTCGTGGGCTTCGTCCCATGCATCGCCGCGGCATTTGTGGTGGTTCGCATCCCGGCAGTCCGGGCCGATGGACGATAGGGACGACGGGGGTGGGCCGAAACCTGCGTCAGTGATTGCCTGGGCGATGTGTCCGTTCCAGTCACGGGTCATGGGCATTCCGGTCCAGCCGCAGGAACAGTTGAACGCCACGCCTCTGTTGGGGACCGGCTTGTGTGCTTCGAGTACTTCTTCAATGGTGATCATGAGCTGGCTCCTTCCAAGGCTGCGAGCGCTTCGGTGAGTTGGTTTGCGGGGTAGTGGACGTCTCGGGCTTTGGAGCCGTCGGCGGGGCCTACGATGCCGGCTGTTTCGAGGCGGTCCATGATTTGGCCTGCTTTGGCGTATCCGATGCGGAGTTTGCGCTGCAGCATGGACAGGGAGCCGAATTGGGTGGTGATGATGAGTTCGACGGCTTGGGCCTGGAGTACTTTGTCTCCGCCGATTTCTGCGATGGCTTGTGCCAGGGCGTCGAGGACGTCTGTTTCGATGGTGGCTTCGGTGTCGCCGCTGACTACGGTCATGGTTGTTTTGCCTTGGCGGCGGGCGCGGGCTTCGTCTTGGTATTCGTGGCCTCGGGCGAGGTTGTGAAGGCGGTCGTACCAGCCATCGCGCCATTGTTTGGCTTGGCTGGCTTCTTCTGTGTCGTCGCCTATGTCTCTTGGCATGAGGAGGCCGATGAAGGACTCTCCGCATGAGACTAGGAGTGCTGATCGGGCCCCGGTTGGTTCGATGATGAGGGCGTCGCCGTAGACCTTGGTTGCAGTGACGAATAGGCCCAGGAGCATGCCAGCTGCTGCGAGTCGTGGTGCTGTCTTGCGTTCGCCGATGATGGTTTGGCGGATTAGGCGCGGGATGTTGGGGAAGGGTGCGTCGATCTTGATACGGGGGATGGCGTATTTCTTGCCAGGGAACAGGCCGGATATGTCGGTGAAGATGAGTTCCTCTTCTTTGACTTCGATCCGGAGCGCGTCGCCGATGTCACCGTTTGGGTTGGCTTTGCCCTTGAAGAGCAAGAGGACTTCTTTGATCAGAGCCGGGGTGAGGTCGAATTGATCGTCTTCGTAGGAGCCAGTGAGTCCGTCTGCTTCAAAGATGTTGGCAATGGCACAGCCCACGCTGTGCCGGTTCGTCGCTGAGACGTAAAGCATGTTGGGTGTGACCGCGAAGTGAACGCGGTGGATCGATACGATCTCCGCTTCCTTTTCCGCATGAGGCGTGACGGCCTGCAGAGCGGCACGGAAGTCGCTGGTCTCGACGTCGATGGTCATAGTCATAACGTGTCCTTCCTTAGTCGCTGCAGCGGCACTCGGCCGTGAGTGGGTTGATAGGTCCGTTGCAGGATTCGCAGCGGATGGGTGATGTGGGGCGGTCGCGCTTGAGCATGCTGATGTCTGGGTTGTCGGTGCTCATGCTGTGGCCTCGATGCCTACGCCGCGGAGGTGGATCTGCCCGGCTGGGTGCGCCCTAGCCCGGGCCGCATAGACCTGCCGCTTTCCGTCCATCAGCGCGCCCAGGCGGGTGGTGTGGGTCAGTGGCCGCGGGTCCACACGGACCAGGTCCGGTCCGAACCAGACCTGCATCAGCCATTTGCCATCCGGCTGCATTCGGACCCCGGCCCTCGGGTAAGCGAGATCTCTGGCGATTGCGGTCCTAGTGCTGATCGAGAACGGTGCCGCAGCGTGCCGCAGCGGTGCGGGCATCTGGGCCAGTAGCTCCTTGTGCTTGGCGCCCGGGCTCACTGCGCTACCTCGACGTCGTCGTCATTGGCGATCTCTTCGGCTCGGTCAGCGCAGTCGCCGCACTTGCCGTCGTAGCCTTCGCCGTCGTCCAAGTCGCCTTGGCACTGGGAGCACAGGTCTCCCAAGCAGTCAGTGCAGAGCTTGCCTTCGCGCTGGTCGCTGTCCAGCGGCTCGTCGCACTCCTGGCAGGAGCCGTTCACTAGGTCTTCTTGCTGCTTCATGAAGCCGCGCTCTAGGTCGCTCCACTGGTAGCCATATACCTCAGATAGGCGGTCACGCCAGCCCATGCCATAGTCGCTGCCCCACCGGGACGGGCCCCACCCGGCGAGGGACTCCACCAAGCGCTGCTCATCCGTTTTCTGAATGACGTCATCCAGCATGAGTAACTGCTCAAGCGTCCACTTAGCGAATGCTGCTTCTACCTCTTCCGGGCTCGACTTCGACGGGACCCCCGCCCAGTCCCACGCCTTGGCAATCACGACGCGTCGGGCGACCGCCGCCATTGTGAGCGTCCATGCCAGCCCTGCCGGGGGTGTCTTGATCAGAGCCTTCAAAGCTTCCTCACGGACTTGACCCGCCAGCACCAGCTCCGCCTTCAGGTCCTCCGCAGCCTTCTCCGCAGCGGCCTGCGCCTGGCGCTCCTCCGGGGTCTTCTCCGGTTCCTCAGATTCGACCACCAGCTCAAACCAAGTGGCCTGCCCCGTCTCCGTCTCATTGATGACGGCCACGTGCCCTGCCGCCACATGCTCCTCCGTAGACAAACCATCTTGAGCCCACCTGTGCTCCCCGACCTCATCCCTGCTGGCCGCAATCGTGGCTCCGGCGACTGTCAGTTCTCGCTTCGTCTTCGGCGCCTGCTTCTGCGCCTGACGGAGATTGCGCCAGCGACGCAACGTCGTAGCCCAGCTCCACGTATTCCACGCCTGCAGCAGCTCGTCCTGCGCCTCGACGTCACCATTGAACTCCGCCAGAATCAGGGCATCCTCAAGGGTCATCTGCCCGTCATTGATCTTCGTGTGCATCTTCCCCGGCGCACTAGACAGCTTCTTTGATGTCCGCACCTGGTCCTGAGTGACGCCCATGCCCTTGGCTAGGTCAGCAATCGTGCGCCCGCCCAAGTCCAGCTCGTTCGCAACGTACTGGGCACGCTCCATCACCGTGTTACCCACGCGGTGCTTGTTCTCCTGGTACTGCATATCCCGCTGCTGCTGCTCCGAGAGATCCATATGCAAGTCCACGGATATCTTCTTGAGCCCAGCCACCTGCGCGGCGGCATGACGGCGGTGTCCTGTGACGATCCTGTACTTCGTCTTCGCCGTCGGGTGCGGGATCACCACGGGCGGGTGGATCAATCCAACGGCCTTGATGCCGGCCACCAGATCGTCAAACGCAGCATCCCGGGCTATCTCCTTGCGGATGTTATTCGGATGCGCCTCAAGCTTTGCAACGGAGACCTCAATCAACTCACTCATTACTTTTCCTCTATCTCTATGTCGTTTAGTGCCTGCAGCCCCGCAGCTGCTTGCAGCAGGGAATTCTCAAAACTGGAGTACTTCGCAGCGGTGATCGCATCGCCGCTGTCACGGGCCCCGGCCGTCAAAGCAGCCACGTCCTCCGCCAGACGCAAGGCCCTGGCAAAGTGGTCTTCCTCGTCGTCCCGAATGATGACCTCCGCAAGAGGGTCATCCTCGGCCGATAGTCGCTCGGCTCTCAGCGCCGCAGCGCTGTCCTCGTCGCCTTCCGCGTTCTGGTCCAGCAGCCAGCACTCGACCACGTGCACGACCTTGAGAGCGGCCATGTAGTGAGCGGACTTCACCGGCGCTGTGTCAGCCAGCAGCGTGGCCACAGGAACATCGGACCAGGCAGCCGCGACCTCCCACGCCAGCTCACTCGTACCCTTCGGGATCTCCACGACCCGCTTGAAGCCAGGAGCAGCGAGGCCCGTCATCGCTTGTCCATCTCTCGGACGAAGCCCAAGAGCCCGACCACAGTGCACGCCAAGCCAATGACGTCGAGCCCATTGAATACGTCGATCATCGAGCCGCCGGCCAACCCGATCACAGCGCCAAAAACCAGCAGCGGTGCGTAAAGGAATGCCTGACGACGGCGAGCAGCTACACGCTCGGACGGGCGCACAATGGCGGCCATCAGAACATCACCCCTTTAGAAAGGGACGGGCGCCGAGGATCAATCAGCTCGAAGTTATAGCGGTGCTCACCATTGACCAGGATCTGATTGGCAGCAGTGTCAATCTCGACCCTCTGGCCCGGGCAAATCGGCCGCATATACAGAGCCAGCTGATTCTTCATCTCCGCAGTGGTGCGGAAATCCAACTGGCAATAAGGAACAATCGCCTTCGCTGACCTCGGCGCATGGACCACCGCCTGCTTCTTCGTCCGGTAACTACTCACTGGACATCCACCAAAGGCAGCGAGAAGGACTCTTCATACCGGCGCTCAGCCTTGCCGATCTGATCCGCCAAGTGAGAGACAGCGGCCTCCAACTTGCCAGCCAACACATGAGCGGAGTCCCAATGCGGGGCAGCGTTGCCCTGGCGATCAGCAGCATGCAAGCTCGAACTGATCCGGGCCAAGTCCTCGAGCAACAAGGTGACACGAGACTTGAGTGCGGAGCGGTGCTTCGACACCTTGCGCCGCGTCATTTCCAGATGGGTAAGAGGCGTGTTCGCCTCGTTGTAATCAGCCGCGTCAAAGAACATGCCGTCCGGTATCTCTACCTCGACAGCTGCGGACTGTGTGCCAGCGGGCGCGCTGGGCTTAGGGGAACCACTCATGAGACCATTCCTTTTGGATTGAGTTATGAACTGCTAGATCTGCGTGCGCCTCCCCAGGAGGCGTCATCGCTTATCGCCGCGCCGAAGCGCTGACGTTCCCTGCTATGCCGTCCTGGCATCGATGTAGGCCTGAAGATCATCGGCGCGAACGCGGAGCTTCTTCCGGCCATTAGTACCGATGTCCACCACACGGAGTGAGTGGTCCTTCTGCCGGGCGTAGATGTAGTCATCCGAGACGCCGAGGCGGCCGGCGGCTTCCACAGCTGTGTACAGGCGGACAGTCTCTTCCGTCCTGTGAGCTGACTTGGGCGCCATTGTTATGATTGACATTGAACTTCTTCCTAACTCTTGAGGTTCTTGAGAATTACGAACCGGCCGCCTGTTACAGCAGTTGGCCGGTTTTTTCATGAGCAACACCGTCAGTCCGCGAGCGCGGGACCACCATGGCGGCGTAACCAGCCGGTGAAGGCTGTCTGCCGGTGATTGCCTGCGAGCGCTGTGATGGATTCAGTGAGTGCTTCGTGGGACGGAGTTGGCCACATGCCGAGCATCGTTCTAGCCGGGCTGGTCGGACTGGTGTCGCTGGCCACCCATTGGAAAGGAACCAGGGTTCCGGTGAGGCTCGGGTTGCTCCGCCGGAATAGGACGTTGGGTGGCAGGCCCTTGGTGATGGTTACTGCGCCGCGGTCGATCGCTTCCTGCAGGGTGACTGTACGGTCACCGCTGAAGGGCATAGGCATCCCGCGGAGCTCTGCAAGAACGGCATCATCCACGGTGAAGTTGGAGGCGATGTCGGCATGGGCGTAGACCTCCTTCTCGAAGACGGCGTACTTCTCGGCCTTGGTTGCCTCGGCCGCTGCCTCGAGGATCGCTTGGCATGTCTCCGGGGTGTGCCCGTTGACCAGGGCAAGCATCTCTGTCTGCTTCGGGTCGTCGATCGCAGCGAGGCCGGGAGTGACTGGCCACGAGTAAAACGTGCCGCAGTCGTGGCACTCGAAGTGAGCGTCGAACAACTCATTGGTCTCGGCGTCAATGCCGCCGGTCCCCCGGCTGAACTCCGGCACCCACACACGCTGCGTGTCTACCTCCTGCGTGCACAGCGACTTCTCATCTACCTCAACCCAAGGACTCATCACGCCACCTTCTTCCGTACTGATGACGCATGCGGAGCGTGAGCCGTTCCGCCGCGTACAGAATTGTGTTCCACTCTGGTCAAAAAAAGATCCTCGACTCCGACGCCCAGGAACTTTGCTATTCGCAGAGCTGGCTCCGGCTCCAGAGTCTTCACGTCACCCGCAACCAAGCGGTTCATATAGCTGTGCGATTTCCATCCAGCAATCTTGGCGAGACTGCGATTGGAAACACCCTGGACAATCATGAGCCGCTGCAGCATCTTTCGGTCTCTGAGTTCCATCCAGAGATCTCCAATCACTAGTAGGCCGTTGTTGGTAGAAATCACTGTATCCCTTTCCGTTCCGTTGTGTCCAGTTTATTGTTACACAACTCTGCGCCTAGTGTCCACTCATTTAATCCAACAGAGTCGGGAACCGCGCCAATCCGGGCGCAATCCATACGGAACTTGTATTCTTTTAGTGTCCACCTGCTGACTCTTGGCGGTGTCCGCATCATTTTGCCCTTGCCCAGCCATCCGAAAGACTGACGCTGTGAACGCAACACATCCACTAGGAGAGCTGATCCAGTCAGCGCAGGACAAGAATGGTTGGTCCACCCGAGACTTGCAGCGACGCGCTGAGAGTCTTGGGCTAGACATGAAGCATTCGAACTTCTCGCGACTGAAGAATCAGGAGCTCGTCTCAATCAAGGGCACGGTAATCCACGCCCTTGCTGACGTGCTCCAGGTACCTGTACACCGAGTCGCCCAAGCAGCTATGGCTAGCATGGGCGTGGAAGTGCCGGTGACTCAACCTGCTCTAGAGGATGTTGTCCGCGACTCACAGGAGTTCAGTGCACGCGACCGGCAGATCATCCAAGGTCTCGTGGACACGATTCGAACTCTTGACGCGACGACGCAAGAGGAGGTGGTGGGCAATGGAAGAAACCATCCCACCCATATGAACCAGGCAGGGGAAAGCCCTGCCAGCCCCAAGGCGAAGAAAGTCCCATACGTGGATCCACACGCCCACCCAGACGCAGACTCAGCAGGCAACGTCCCACTGCCGGCTAACTACTACGAGCTTGCCGCCAACACCGCGAGGAACTACGGCGCCGAAGAAGAACTCAGGGCCAGCGCCCGCGGTGAAGAAACTCAAGACAGCGGCCACGACGACTAGCCCTGGCCACAATGTCAGTGGTCCCATCTAAGGTCAGATGAATGTTCGATCCTTGGGGGGCGCTTCGGCGGCTGACGCACATCCACATCAGCTTCATCCGCATGCCGGACGGCGTCCCCGGGCGCACTGACGGGCTCCGTGTCATCTGGCTCGACAAGAGACTTCAGCAGGACGAGAGACGCTGTGCCCTGGCGCACGAGCTCGTCCACATGGAGCGTGGCCATGACGGTTGTCAGAGCCCAGGCATTGAGTATCAAGTCTGTGTGGAAACCGCGCGCCGGCTAATCCTCATCGAGGATCTCTGCAGCTCTGCAGCATGGGCACGCAGCCACCAGGAACATGCCGAGGATCTTTGGGTTACTCCTGAAGTCCTCACTCACAGGCTGACATCACTCACCCCCAACGAGACGGCACAGCTGTCTCTCGTTGAGCACCAAAACCGATAGCCCTCCGGGGCTTCCGAGAAGCGAGACACCGTGGCCAAGACCAACAGCAAGGGCGAAGGCGTCAAGCCCTACCAAATCAAAGACGGCCGCTGGCGAGCAGAAATCACCGTCGGCTGGACCGCGGACGGCAAACGCAACCGGAAGACAATCTACGCAGCAACCCGCGCCGAGTGCGCCACCAAGCTACGCGCCGCCCTCGGCGCCAAGGACACCGGCATCCTCGTCACCGGCAAGGTCCCCACCCTAATCGAATGGATGGAGTACTGGTTGGACAACGTGGCCAGCGTCAAGGTCATCCCCCGCACCCTCGTGGGGTACCGCACCTACGTCCGCAAGTGGGTAGCCGATACCAACGTGGCCCGCGTCCGCCTGGACAAACTCAGCGCCGAACACATCGAGGCCATCCACATCAATGCTCGGGCAGGCGGACTGGCAGAAACGTCCGTCACGCAGCTGCACCGCATCGTCTCCCGCGCCCTCACCATCGCAGAAAGACGCGGCAAGATCGGCATCAACCCAGCCCGTCGCCTAGACGCCCCTGTGCCGAACGAATTTACGCCGGACATCCTGACCATCGACGACGCCCGCCGACTCATCAGAGCTGCAACCAAGGACCCGCATGGAGCCCGCTGGATCGTCGCCCTGTCCCTAGGTCTGCGGCAAGGCGAACGTCTCGGCATTGGCTGGGATCAAATCGACCTCAATGCCAAAGACATCCGAGTCACCCGCGAACTCTACAGACTGCCCTGGGAACACGGATGCCCCACAGTGAACAACAAACCCAGCTGCGAGCGCCGGGCGCATTGGTGTCCGGAGAAGGTCAACGGCGGGCTGTTCATCAAGCTGCCCAAGTCAGAGGCCGGCAAACGGCACCTGCCTCTCCCCTCTCCACTGGTGGACGCATTCACCCAGCTAAAGAAGAGGCAGGACCTTGAGCGCCTGCAGGCAGGCCTAGGAGAGACCACCTGGACATCCGCCAACGGCGAGCGCGTAGACCTGGTGTTCAGCCAGACCAACGGCCGCCCTACCGATTCCCGGAAGGACTGGGGTGACTGGCAAGCTTTCCTGAAGTCGGCTGGCGTCCCCGCCGTACGAGTCCACGACGCCCGGCACACAGCCGCCACACTCCTGTTGCTCATGGGAGTTGACGGGCGCATCGTCATGGAGATGATGGGGTGGTCCCAGTCCTCCATGCTCAAGCGCTACCAGCACGTCTTGGATGAGATGAAGCGGGACGCCAGCAACAAGGTGACTGAAGCGCTCTGGACGGCACCCACGGAGGACGCCCAGGTGGTTGACCTGGCTGCACGACGGGCCGCGCGCGCCCGTCAAACTCGGTAACGACCACCAAAACGACCACCAAAACTAAAAAAGCCGCAGGCCAGATCCCCTCGAAAGGGTCTCTGACCTGCGGCTTTACATGTAGGGCCACTCGGACTTGAACCGAGGACCTTAGGATTATGAGTCCCGCGCTCTAACCAGCTGAGCTATGGCCCCATGCAAGGTGCCTCGCCCGTTGACCATCTGGTCCAAGGGAAAAGCACTCTTACGATCTTAGAGGATGAGAAGCTAAACCGCGTGATCCTCGTAAGTTCCGCCACGATAAATGTCTTCGAAGGTGTCCAGCGTCTTGGTGAGCCCGTGGCGGGCCACCATCGAGTGGCTCGCCGCACCCATGGCTGCCCGGTCTTCCGGTGACAGCCGCATGATGGTGGTGATCTTTTCTTTCAGGTCATCACTGTCGTTCGGCGTGAACAAGTAGCCGTTGACGCCGTCGTCCACTAGGTGCGGCAGTGCCATGGCGTTGGCCAAGACCACCGGCGTGGAGGCGCTCATGGCTTCCAGCGTCACGAGCGACTGTAGTTCTGCGGTCCCGGGCATGACGAAGAGATCGGCTTTGAGGTAAACCTCTCGCAATTCTTCGTCGCTGATCAGTCCTGTAAAGGTGACCCGCGAAGACAGTCCCAGCCTTTCGGTCTGAGCCTTGAGCGCGTTCTTGACTTCGCCGCCACCCACAACCACGAGGTGCAGGTTCAGATCGGCAGGTGTCTTGGCCAAGGCATCGATGAGCACGTCGATGTGTTTTTCCTCAGCCAGGCGACCGACGAAGGCGATGGTCGGGTAGGGGTTGCGGGGAATGGTTTCGCCCTCGGCCAATTCATAGTTGCCCGATTCAATACCATTGGACAATGGCAGCACCTTACGCAGGAACGCGTGCTCATGCATGGCTTTGGCGGCCAGCGGCGTCGGAGTTGTGACAACATCGGCACGGCTCATGACCTTGCCCATGTCCCGCCAGGAAACCCTGCCAACAATGTTCTTGAACCACTGCGGGAACGGTAGGAACGGATTGAGGTTTTCCGGCATGAAGTGATTGGTGGCAACAATTCGGATGCCGCGTCGGGCAGCTTCGTACACAACGTGCTCACCGATCATGTAGTGACTCTGGACATGCACCACATCAGGCTTGATCACATCAAAGAGTGCTTTGATGTCTCGCTTGATTTCCCAGGGAAGGCTAATCCGGAAGTACTCATGGGTGGGAACAGACCGAGAGCGGAGCCTGTGCACAGTAGCCTCGGCACGCTGTTCGGTAAACATGGGGCCACTGTCGGCGCGGCATGCCATCACATGCACATTATGGCCTCTGGCCTTCATCCCTGTCGCTAGGCGGAAACAGAACTGTGCTGCCCCGTTGATGTGGGGCGGATAGGTATCTGCCGCAATCAAAATGGTAAGCGGTTTTTGGGCGCTTTCACTCGGGGTTGATGACACGGATAAAACTCCTGGTGGATTCTTCACTGGCCAGCGGGCCGGCTCAATTATTTACGTTGCTATTTCTTTGCAGCTCGACGCCGCTTCACCACATCCGGATGATGTCTGGACAACGCGATAACCCCAACGATAGCAAGGATCGCCGCCCCAGCCATGGCAATCGCCAGCACGGCGGGTACATCGTCATGAAGCTCACCCAAAATGGCAATTCCGATGGCAATTCCCACGATGGGGTCAATGACCGTCAACCCGGCAATCACCAAATCAGGTGGTCCGCTGGCGTACGCGCTCTGCACGAACCAGCTGCCCAATCCCCCAGCGGCGGCGATGGCGATCACCGAATACCACTGCACGTTGAGAAGGTACAGTCCGTTGGGATCGAAGATCTGCTTGGAGATGATACGTGTCAAGACGGCGACAAATCCGAAGAGCATGCCGGAGCCAACAATGTAGAAAAATGATTTCAGGCGCCGCTTGAACAGGATGAAGGCGCCACCGAAAATGGTGACAACCACAGCTAGCAACATCACCACAGTCAGTTCTTCAGTGGTCGTGACGTGGGTATTCTCCTTGACCGCATTGACGGCCAGAAGCACGAACAGGGCGCTCCCGGCAACACAGGCGGTGATAGAAACCACCGTGGCCCGGTTGAGTCGGATCCCTTCATCGCGCGAATTCACAATGGTGGTAATCACTAGAGCTATCGCACCGATCGGCTGCACCACCGTCAAGGTCCCCAGCGTCAGGGCCACAACGTTCAAGGCTGTGCCAATACCCAGCAGCGTCAGACCCAATACCCAGCGGGGGTTGGTCAGCAGGCGCACAAAACCGGACCCGCCCAGTGCGAGCCCGCCCGTGTTGTTTTTCACTGCGCTACCCTGGCGTTGCGCGCCAAACGCGAGGAAGAAAGCACCCGCCACGGCGCACAAGACGGCAACCCACATCATGGGCGGCCCTCAACAGAGCCATCACTGCCAGAACCGTCTGAACCATCTGAACCATCAGAACCGTCCGAGCCAACCGAGCCAGCGGGCAGATGCAGTGCCCGGTGTTTGGCGAAAACTGCCACCATGTACTGGCTGAAGGCAATCACGTGCATGACCATTCCGGAGGCAAGGATCACCCAAGCCATCACAAACGTGAAATCGGAGTCCAAGGCTTTGGCCAGCAGCAGCATGGGCGTACCCACCATGAGCGCAGCCGTGCGTGTCTTCCCCAACATGGTGACCTTGAGGTCCGCGTCTCCGCGGAAGAAGTACAGCGTTGCCGCCAGCAGAACGACGTCGGGAATCACCAAGAGCAATAGCAGCCACAATGGCAGAATCTTAGCCAGCACCAAGGTGATGGTGACGGCCACGAGGGCGACCCTGTCGGCCAGCGGATCCATGATCCGGCCCAGCTGCGAGGTCTGGTTGAGTTTGCGGGCAACAAAGCCATCAATCCAGTCGGTGCAACCCATCATGGCCAGCACAAAGACTCCCCAGCCATATTCCTGCCTGGCCAAGACCAACCAGACAAACAAGGGAGTGCCAAGGAACCTGACTACTGTGATGATGTTGGGGATGGTGACAATGGCGTTGGAGGTGTCAATATGCGTTGTTGAGCTGTCGGCCATGTCGCTCACCTCCCCCGGAACAAGCACCCCGGGCTGCTTGCGCAGCACCGAATCTGCCTCTCCCGTGAATCGCCATACTATGGGCGCGGATTATTTCTTCAACAACTTTCGCAGCAGCAACCCACAAATAGTGGCAGAGACGGCAAAGACAGCCAAGGGCTTCCACCGCTCTTTCGCCGTTTCGACTACCTGGCCGGCCGCACCGGCGGCGGCCTGATTGATGGTCTCCCGCGCACGATTCTTGGCGGTATCCACCAAGTATGTGGCCTGCTTCTTCACATCGGCCTCGGAGACGAGTTCTTCACGCAGTCCCAAGAGGTGTTCGCGTCGGGCGGCAGTGCGGGCCACGAGCTCGTTCTCGCTGGCCTTGGGCCCGTGTTCGGCTTCCTTGGCAGCGCGTTCAGCCTTCTCCTTGGCTGCAGCTGCGTCAGCTTCTGCGGCGGCGGCCTTCTTCTCTTCCTTGCTCAGCTCAGCCGGGTCCAAAGTAGCCGGGTCAAACTCGCGGCCTTCCTTGATGATGCCGATATCGTGACGAATTCCATGCCAAGCCTGCTTGGGGAGCAACGGCAGTAGCGACTTGAACTTCAGGTAGCCAATGAGTGCACTGATACCGAGAACCACCAGTAGGGCTCCGCAGACGATCAGCGCTGAGAGCCACAGCGGCACCACGGTAGCCAGGCCAGCGATGGCGGCCACCACGAGGGCAATAACCAGCAACACCGTGAACACCAGAGCCAGTGCGGCAAAGACTGCCACACCCCCCACCTTGGCCTTCTTGTGTTCCAACTCCAGCTTGGCCAAAGCAATTTCATCGTTTATTTGCCGCGGCAGCAGCCGGGAAGCCGTCTTCGCTGCTTCAATCAGGGCAGAACCGTGGTCCTTTGAGTTTTCGTCCGCCGCGATATGCAGATCCTTATCCACAACCGTCACTGAGTCCGCCTCCATCGTGTGTGTTCGTGTCGAAGGGTAAAGACCGTCACGAACCCGAAATCTTTGTAGCGCCTCCTCCGCGGTGGCACTACCGTAATGACAAAATTACCATCCATCACCCCAGCAGCGGGCGCCCACCTGCCGCGGCAACGTTACGGATTGGAAAAGCTCTCGATTTTCCTGCCGCCCAGGTGGCCGAATCTGCCCCGAGTGGACGACAGTTGCACCGTTTCACAAGCGCATAACATAATTCAGGGGGTGGCACTTTCTCACCGCTCTCCCACCCAACGCGCACACCACATTTTTGAGGATTCTCTACTTGACCAGCACTGTTCACCCCGGCGACTCCCTGTCACGCAGGCAAAAACTAATCTATATTCTCGTGCTGGGGCTACTGACCGCTCTTGGCCCGTTCACCATTGATCTCTATCTCCCCGCATTTCCCATCATCGGCGAGGAGTTCGGAGTCAGCGCCACCGCCGTCCAGCTGACCCTGACCGCAACGACGATCGGCTTTGCAGCTGGCCAGCTGGTCGTGGGCCCTTTCAGCGACAAATTCGGACGCCGGATGCCGTTGATCCTGGCCACAGCGTTGCATGTCGGTGCGTCTGTTGGCGCGGCCATGTCCACCGACATCACCATGTTGGGCGTTTTCCGTGTCCTCCAGGGCATCGGCGCCGCCGGTGGCGGTGTTGTGGCAATGGCCATGGTCCGCGACCTCTTCGGCGGCTACCAGCTGGTACGCATGCTCTCCCGCATGGCCCTGGTCAACGGCATGGCCCCGATCTTGGCTCCCGTGGTTGGTTCCCAGCTCTTGGGCATCATGGACTGGCCGGGCATCTTCTGGTTCTTGGCCGCGTACGGCGCGCTCGTGGTTGTGGCAGCCTCCGTCTTCATCATTGAGACCCTGCCACCTGAAAGGCGGAAGTCCGACGGCGTGACTGTCGCCGACCGCTACAAGGCCGTGTTCAGCGACAGAATCTTTGTCGGCACACTCTTTGTGGGCGGGTTTAATTTCGCTGCACTGTTCACCTATCTGTCTGCCTCAACGTTCCTTTTCCAAAACACCTTCGGTTTCACCCCGCAACAATATGGCTACCTCTTCGCGGTGAACTCAGTTGGAGTGGTGCTTGGTGTCCAAATCGCATCCAGGATCATGCGCCACACAGGCCCCCAGTGGGTCATTGCGTGGGCCACGGTGGCTCAAGTTGCGGCGGCTTTAGCCATGATTATTGGCGACCAGCTCGGTCTTGGTCTGTGGGGCGTCATTGTTCCCCTGTGGTTCTTCATATGCGCCACCGGGTTCATGTTCCCCTCAGTCCAGGTCATGGGTCTGGCGCGCAATAGCAAGCAAGCTGGCACGGCCGCGTCGCTTTTGGGCGCCGTAACCTTTGGTTTCGCCGGCCTGATCACTCCGGTCGTGGGTTTCATCGGCGTCGCCACCGCCACCCCCATGGCGATCATCATGGGCGGCTCCATCTTGCTGGCGATGACCGCGCTCTGGGTGATTGTGCGTCCGCGAATGGTCCCGGCGATCTAGTCCCACGAAAAGAACCGCAGTCCCTGCTGGGGCGAGGACTGCGGTTCTTTTTTGCCGTGCCGGCCATGGCGTGGCGAACACCACATAAGAGCACGGCACCCGGAAGAGAACGCCACCCGGATTCGAAAACGCAGATAATGCGATGAAAATCGTGAATTTGTCGCGTCTTCTGCAGTCTCGACCAGGTTCGGCGCATCATCTGCAGTTTCGACGCAGAAGCCCCTGAAACGAGCCACTGAAACGCCGGGGCTGTACACACATTTTGGCCGCTAACCCGCTAACCCCGCTCGAGTCGCCACATACGGCCCGTTTAATCGCATTTTCGGGGCCAGATATGGCGACTCGAAGATGGCGATCGGAAGAAGGTGTTAGGGGTTAGCGCTAGCGGCTAATAAAAAATCCCCGCACTCACATGGAGTACGGGGATTTTTTGTGAATTGCTCCCCCACCTGGACTTGAACCAGGAACCTTTCGATTAACAGTCGAACGCTCTGCCAATTGAGCTATAGGGGAATGCGGCAAGTAAATCTTAGCAGTAACTCACAGTTGAAATCAAATTAGATCAAAACCGATCATTTCCGCACACTCAACACAATAATTGTCTCCGGCCCACAGATAGGACCGGAGACAATTTTGTCTTGGCTCCCCCACCTGGACTTGAACCAGGAACCTTTCGATTAACAGTCGAACGCTCTGCCAATTGAGCTATAGGGGATCGTGCAGGAACAACAATAACAAAGGGTTGCCCAGTTGTGAAATCGGGCCGCTCTAGGCTCCCTAACCGTCCCCACGAAGCTGTCTACGCGCCGTTTCCAGCTCCATTAACTCGCGCTGGAGCAGGTTATAGCTCTCCGGATCAACAGCCGGATCCATGCGCTGCAGGGCCCCCAAGCGCTCCTCTTTGAGCCGTGTGATTTGCAGCTCAAAAAGCCGGCGCAAAATATCCCGGCAATATCGCATCAACGTCTCTTCACGAGTGGCCGGCAACGGGCTCAGCGCCAGCTCAGCCACCAGCGATCCCAGCTCAGGCGGAACATGCTCCCGAACCGCCTCCAGCCACTGCGAGGACGCCACCTGCGACTCCCCTGCCTGATAAATCCCCTGCTGCACAGCCTTGTACGCCGGCACCACAAATTCCGTCGCGGCGAAATGCTGCCAGTTCCCCGCGGACAAGAACCCAGGATGCTGCAAAACAACCTCCAACGCCTCCCGCTCCATGCGCCCCTGCGGATCTCGCGGATCCGGCCTAGCTACTGTAGGCGGCGCCTGCTCCACCTCGGCTGCCGGCATCTGCTGATGACGGGCGACGTCGTTCCTGAAGTTCCCCTGCCCCGCACCTTGACTGCCGGGCTGGGCGTGGGCACGACGCTCGGCACCCTTGACCGCCCGCAGCACCTCGTTGGGATCTGCCATGCCGAGCCAGCCAGCAAGTTCCTGGCTGTAACCCATCCGGGTGGAGGCGTCGCGGATTGAGGCCACCACGGGGGCCGAGGCGCGTAGGCCACTGACCCTGCCCTCAACCGTACTCAGATCGAACTTGGCCAAGGTGGTGCGGATGGCGAATTCAAAGAGTGGTCGCCGTGAGCGGATCAGGGCGTGGACAGCTTCATCGCCCTTTCGTTGACGCAACTCACAGGGATCGGCGCCGGAGGGCTCAACGGCTACAAACGTCTGTGCGGTGAAACGTTGGTCCTCATCGAAGGCCTTCAGCGCAGCCTTCTGGCCGGCCGCGTCGCCGTCGAAGGTGAACACCACTTCCCCGCCGGTCCCGTCGTCGGAGAGCAGTCGCCTGGCGACCTTGATGTGATCGGTACCGAAGGCGGTGCCACAGGTGGCCACGGCGGTGTCCACGCCGGCCAGGTGACAGGCCATGACGTCCGTGTAGCCTTCCACCACTACCAGCTGGCGTTTGGAGGCGATGGACTTCTTCGCCAAATCGATGCCGTACAGCACCTGCGACTTCTTGTAGAGGCTGGTCTCCGGGGTGTTCAGATACTTAGGGCCTTGGTCATCGTCAAAAAGTTTACGGGCACCAAAGCCCACAGTGTCCCCGGCAATGTCGCGGATGGGCCAGATCAGGCGGCCGCGGAATCTGTCGTAAATGCCGCGTTGACCTTCGGAGAACATGCCGGTCAACTTCAACTCATCCTGGGTGAAACCCTTCCCGGACAGGTGCTTGAGGAGGGCGTCCCAACCCTGCGGGGCAAAGCCCACACCGAAACGTTCAGCGGCTTCGCGGTCAAAGCCGCGCTCATCCAGAAACTGCCGTCCTGCGGCTGCGGCGGGGGTGAGAAGTTGGGCGCGGAAGAATTCACCGGCGATTTTGTGGGCGTCCAGCAGGCGCTGCCGCTTACCTACATCTTCGCGGCGCGGTCCGGTTCCGCCGTCCTCGTAGCGCAGCTCGTAGCCAATACGGCCGGCCAGTTTTTCCACTGCCTCAGAAAATGAAATGTGATCCATTTTCTGAATGAAGGAGATGACATCGCCACTCTCCTGGCAACCGAAGCAATGGAAATAACCCATTTGCGGGCGGACATGGAAGGAGGGGCTGCGCTCGTCATGAAAGGGGCACAGACCCTTGAAGGAACCGATCCCCGCCGATTTCAAGGTGACGTAAGAGTCAACAATTTCCTTGAGGTCGGTGCGAGTCCGCACCTCATCAATATCTTCACGTTTAATCAGGCCAGCCACTGGGCCAGTTTACGTGAGTTTCCTGCGCCCAGTTTCCCTCAGCAGGCGTCCCTGTGGAGAACTCGCAGGCGTCCCCGGCCCCGCCTAGAGGAGTGTCCGTTCGGTGCCCACGAGCCGCTCGTGCAGCGCAAGCGCCGATACGTCAGTCAGTGAAGCGATCTGGTCGATGACCACCCGAAGCCGGGACGCGTCGTCGTGCGCGTCACGCCAATCGGCGGCAAACATGGTTTCCAGATGCGCGTCGCCGGTGACACTGAGGACAGCGACCAATTCACTGAGGATGTCCTGCTGGCGCTGGTAGATGGGCTGGCGGTGATCGGTGGTCATGACGAAGGTGGTGGCCAGGCCCTTCATGACGGCGATTTCCAGCAGAGTTTCGTGCGGCACCACTACCTCGCCGGCGTAGCGCGCCAAGGCTCCAGTGCCATGCACGGCACGGGTCGCGGCGACGGCGCTCTGGCAGAAGCGGCCAATGAGTTGGCTGGTCATGTCCTTCAGCGCAGCCATGGAGCGGCGGCTGCCGTCGGCGCGGCGCACCCACACATCCGTGGCTTCCAGACGTTTGAGTGCGGCATCGATTTCGGCCACGTCCACGTTGGGCAGGTACCACTGTTGGGTGTAGCCCAGGACCCGGTTGCGCTGGTCTTGGTTGGCGAGCCATTTGAGCTGCACATGCCCTGCAACAATGGCATCTTCGACGTCGTGGACCGAGTAGGAGATGTCGTCGGCGAGGTCCATGACCTGTGCCTCGATGCAGGTTCTACCGGCTGGGGCGCCTTCGCGCAGCCAGTTGAACACGGGAAGATCGTCGGTGTAGGCGCCGAACTTCCCCGTGCGGAGGCCATTGATCAGGGGTGCATCCACGGCCAGCCATGGGTATTTCGCTGAGGCGTCGAGGGAGGCGCGGGTCAGGTTTAAGCCGGCCGAACCGCCGTCGGACGTGAAGACCTTGGACTCGAGGCGGGTCAATAGGCGCAAAGTTTGGGCGTTGCCTTCGAAGCCGCCGATGGAATGGGCTAGGTCATTGAGAACCGATTCTCCATTGTGCCCAAAGGGCGGGTGGCCGAGGTCATGGGCCAAGCACGCCGTGTCCACAACGTCACGATCGCAGCCCAGCGTGCCGCCGAGCTCCCGACCAATCTGGGCCACTTCAAGGCTGTGGGTCAGGCGGGTGCGGACAAAGTCGTCGGTATCAGGTGCCACAACCTGAGTTTTGGCGCCCAGCCGGCGCAGCGCCGAGGAGTGCAGCACTCGCGCCCGGTCCCGTTCAAACACTGTGCGGAAACTTGTTTTCGGAGCTTCCGGCACCCAGCGTTGCTGATCGCGGGGAAGGTACACGGACTGCAATTCATTGGACATAAAACCCAGTTTAGGGCCAATGCAACCCGGTCCGGGGACGTTCTCCACAGGATGGCCAGTCCTCCACCCCGCCAGCCAACATCGATCCGTTAGATAATGTCGCTTAGAAGCTTCTAAGCGACATTATCTAACGGATCGATGTTGGGTGATACGGCTGGGGATTAGCCGCCGGAGACGTCCAACTCAGCGCCGACGAGCTCCACTTTTTGCGATCCACTCAAGGTGCGCTCATCCAGCCAACCGGCCGGAAGTGCTGTGCGCTTGGGCGTGCCTGCACGGCCGCGGGGGCCCTCAGCGTCAACGCCGGGGTACTCCCCTGACATGTCCAACTGATCCAGCAGTTCGCGGAGCACCTCAAGAGTGGGCACGCAGGACAACTTGGCGCGCAAATCTCCGCCCACCACATAGCCCTTGAAGTACCAGGCCATGTGCTTGCGGATATCGCGGAGGGCCTTATTTTCGTCATCGAAGGTGTCCACCAGCAACTCGGCATGACGGTACACGGCAGCGGAAACTTCAGCCATTCCGGGCTTATGGCGGGCATCGCTGCCCTCGAAAGCGTTCATCAGGTCACCGAACAACCACGGGCGGCCCTGGCAGCCTCGGCCCACTACTACGCCGTCGACGCCGGTCTGACGCACCATGGCGATCGCGTCTTCGGCACTCCAGATATCGCCGTTACCCAGAACGGGAACATCCGGGAGAGCTTCGCGCAGGCGGGCGATGGCGTCCCAATCGGCCTGGCCGGAGTAGAACTGGTTGGCTGTGCGTCCGTGCAGCGCTACCGCAGCAACACCGGCGTCGCGCGCAATGCGGCCAGCTTCAAGGTAGGTGAGGTGGTCCTCGTCGATGCCTTTACGCATCTTGATGGTCAGCGGCAGCCCACCCTTGGAGGCTTCACGGACAGCGGTCTGAACAATCGAGGTGAACAGGTCCAGCTTCCACGGCAGCGCGGCGCCTCCTCCGCGGCGGGTCACCTTGGCGACGGGGCAACCAAAGTTCAGGTCAATGTGGTCCGCGTGGTCTTCTTCGACCAGCATGCGCACGGCCTTGCCAACGGTTTCGGGATCGACGCCGTACAGCTGGACGGAGCGGATCTGCTCATCGTCGTCGTGGCTGATGAGCCGCATGGACTCCGGGGTGCGCTCCACGAGGGCGCGGGAGGTCACCATTTCGGACACGAAAACGCCGCCACCGTGCTCGCGGCACAGGCGGCGGAACGCGGTGTTGGTGATCCCGGCCATCGGGGCAAGGATCACGGGGGTGTCCACCGTAATGTTGCCGAGTTTCAGGGGCGGGAGGTCCAGTTTTGTATAGCTGCTGGGGATGTCTGTAACAGTCACAAATCAATTCTCTCAAATCCTGCCAAATTCTGCGCGGCATCCCCGGCCAATCTCATATCCCGCCCTTCTCCCGCCCCACTGTCCCCGACTGTGAAAAAGCGGCGCGTCACCGCCGAAACACGGCTAAACCCACCAAAACCCCGGGCACTCAATCAAACCCGGCCGTGAACAAGCTCACAGAATCTCCTCACCCGGAGCGGACTTTTCCGTCCCGAACATCCTGCTAAACTGACTGGTCAGTACAAAGAATTGAGAAGGCAGCTAGAGCGTGGCGGTCCCGTCGTTTCACACGATTCGGCGGCCGCTCCCTCAGCTCCTGAATCACCACCAGCAAAGGAACCCCTGTGCAGATCACCGCCCACAACCTCGCGCTGTCAGCAGGCCGCGGCCCTGTTTACGGCCCCCTCACCTTTGAAAGCAGCGGCGGGCTCACGGTACTCCGCGGGGATCCCGGCAGCGGCCGAACCTCATTGCTGCTCACCTTGAGCGGGCGCATGAAGCCCGACGCCGGCACTCTCACCGTGGGCGGACATGAGCTCCCCCGCAATCTGCGCGCCGTCCAGAAGATCAGCTCCGTGGCCGGATTCGCCGGCATCGACAGCCTTGAGGAATCCGTAACCGTAGGCGCCGCCTTGCGTGAACGCCGCGCCTGGCTGGCACCCTGGTGGTCCATGGTGCGCCGGCCCAACGACGTGGAGGTCGCTAGGCTCTGCGCACCCGCCTTCGGCAGCGAATCCATCCCCCACGCCGACACCGTCATCTGGGATCTGGATGACACCGCGCAGTTCCTGCTCCGCTTGGCACTGGCCACCATGAGCAACCCGGACGTGCTCTTCGTGGATGACATTGAGCAGTTGCGCAGCACCGACGCCCGTCGCGTCGTTTGGGCCCGGCTGGGGCATTTGGCGGCGCGCGGCACCGACGTGGTGGTCTCGGCGTCGTCCCTGGATGAACTGCTCTGGGATGAACTGGACCTCACCCCGCAGGTGATCGACATGAACCTGCCGATCGAGCCAAAGACTGACGCTGACGCACCCACCGATTCTCTGCGCACCGAAGAAATCCCGGCAGCCCAGCATGAACTGATTGCCCAGCATGAACTGATCAAGGAGTCCCACTAAATGTTTGCCTTTTTATCCTCCGGAACGGAGCTGGGCCGGTTCAAGCGCGGCAAGCTTCCCAAGATTGCCGTCGCTGTCATGCTGTTCATTCCGCTAATTTACGGCGCCCTTTACCTGTGGGCTTTCCAGGCCCCGGACCAGCACATGAACAACCTGCCCGTGGCCCTTGTCAACCAGGACACCGGCGCCACGAAGGACGGCGAAGCCGTGCATGCCGGTGATGACCTCGCCGCCGAACTCATCGATGGCATGAAGCTTTCGTGGGAGCAGACCGATGCCGCCACCGCCGCCCAGGGTGTCGCCGACGGCACGTACTACTTTGCCATGAGCATCCCTGCGGACTTCTCCAAGAACGCCGTTTCGGTGGGCACGGATTCCCCGGCCCAGACCATGATCGACGTCGAGTTCAACGACTCCAATAACTTCCTCTCCAGCGTCCTTGGCAAGCAGGCCATGGCACAGGTGCGCGATGCTGTCGCCGAGCAGTTGGGTGAGCAAACCTCTTCCGCCCTCCTCGTGGGATTGCACGACGCCGGAGAAGGACTACGCGCCGCAGCGTCAGGTTCCGCTGAGGTCACCAAGGGCATCGACAGCGCCAAGGACGGTGCTGGCAAACTGGTTGTCGGCATGAAAGACCTGACGGCCGGCTCGGTGACCTTGAAAGATGGCGCGTTCCAGCTGGCCGACGGCGCTACCACCCTCTCCGATGGGGTCACCACCCTCGCCGGTGGAGCCGCCACCTTGAATACAGGCGCAGCTTCTCTCGCCACGGGAGCCGGTTCCCTCGCAACCGGCGTATCGGAACTGAACACCGGTGCCGCCTCACTGGCCAAGGGCAGCAACACCCTCGCCGTCGGGACCTCCGAGCTGGCAACATCGCTGGCCAATGCGGTCCCGGATGCCAAGGCACTGGAGCAGGGTGCCGCCTCGGTCTCCGCCAGTGCTGGCACGTTGTCGGCGAGCGCCGCCAAGGTTTCCACGTCCGCATCAGCCCTGGCTGGCAGCGCCGATGACGTAGCCGCGGGCGCCAGCGAAACAGCTAGGCAACTAACCGCCCTGATCAGCGCGGTGGAGTCCCTGCCGGCCGACACCCCTGCCAGCTCCATCCTGGGGAACTTGAAGCAACTACAAAGTGAGGCAGCCACACCCCTGGCAGCAGGTGCCGGCAAGTTGGCAGCTGGCGCAAACCAGCTCTCCACTGAGGCCATCACTCCGCTGTCCGACGGTGCTGCGAAACTCGCCGCTGGCGCCGACTCGGTCGCCACGGGCGTCACGAAGCTTTCCGCTGGCGTGGGCGAGGCAGCTACCGGTGCCGGGAAACTCTCCCAGGGTGCCGCTACGTTGAATACGGGCGCAGCCACCTTGTCCAAGGGCGCCCAGAGCGCCGCCGCAGGGTCCTCAAGCGTTGCCGCCGGCGCCTCCAAATTGGCTGGTGGCGCATCTGCGCTGGCCGACGGTGCTGGAACGGCGAAGGACGGTGCCGCGGCACTGGCCACGGGCGCCGGATCTCTGAGCACGGGCAGCTCGGATCTGGCCGAGGGCAGCGGCAAGCTCCTTGACGGCGGCACCACACTGGCTGACGGGGCTCAGAAACTCTCCACCGGCAGCCACACCTTGACCGACAAGCTCCACGACGGCGGAGCGGCAATCCCGAACGACTCCTCCACTTTGCTTAGTGAAAAGTCACAGGTGCTGGCCAATCCCGTGGCCGTGAATCAGCAGTGGTCCAATGAGTCGGGTGGCTTCGGCGAAGGTTTTGCCCCGTTCTTCATCGCCTTGGCGACCTTTGTTGGCGCCCTGATTTCCTGGCTGCTGCTGCGAGCACTTCCCACCCGCGCACTGGCTGCCGGTGCGAGCGGTCTGCGCAGCGTGCTGACTGGTCTGCTCCCTGCTCTGGCCATTGGTCTGGGTCAGGTGCTGATCATGGTGGCCGTCCTGTTGTGGGGTCTGGATATGAAACCTGTCTACCCCGTGGCCACTGCCGCGTTCATCTACCTGACCACCGTGGCGTTCCTGGCACTGCAGCAAATGTTCATCATCGTCTTCGGCACCGCTGCGGGCCGGGTCGTAAGCCTGGTACTGCTGATGTTGCAGCTGAGCTCCTCCGGTGGCACCTACCCGGTGGAGACCACACCCGGTTTCTTCCAGGCCCTGCACCCGTATATGCCAGCCACCTATGTGGTGAATGGACTTCGGCAGCTG
Source organism: Specibacter sp. NPDC078692 (assembly GCF_040686835.1). Taxonomy (NCBI): domain Bacteria; kingdom Bacillati; phylum Actinomycetota; class Actinomycetes; order Micrococcales; family Micrococcaceae; genus Specibacter; species Specibacter sp. NPDC078692. Next base: position 129,652 of record NZ_JBFBLV010000001.1, on the reverse strand, counting down.
ATGACTGGTGGAATAGACTCCCGACTGTGGATCTCCATCACTTTCCTCGCCGTGCTTGCGGCGGGCTCCGTGGCAGTTAGCGCATTCTGCGCCGGCCGCCAGAGGGTGTTCTCCATCAAGCGGCTGCATCCGGAACTGGAGATGTAGCCAACTGGGGCGCCGCCAATAGCGCAAGGCGCCCCATCCGCCGTCGTCCATGTCTTTGTCCACCAGAAGCCAGCCCTCCCCCAACACCCAAGGAATCTAAGTGCCTCGCATCTCCCCCACTAAGAAGGCCATCCTGGCCGCCGCGCTGGAGCTCGGTGCGCTGCACGGGATTTCCGGGACCACCATGGACGAGGTGGCGGAGCGCGCTGGCGTGGCCAAGGGCAGCGTCTATTACAACTTTTCCTCGAAGGACAAGCTGTTTGAAGAGCTGCTGACCACGGGCGTCAGCTCGCTGGCCGAAAATCTGGCGGCGGCACGTGGTCGTGCCTCTGGGTTTGCCGCCGTTGAGGCGATGGTTTCTGACATGTTGATCTTGATCGCCGATAACCGGGCGCTGGCCAAGCTCATGGCGGCAGAGATTTTCCGCACCGACAGGGCGTGGCAAACAGCTGTTTCTGCGCTGCGCCGGGAGGCCGTCACCGAGATCGGCGCAGCTTTGCTGCCTCTGGTTCCGGCCGGAACGTCCGAGAGTAGCCGGCTGTTGATGGCCGGCGGGATCTTCGGAGCCACCCTGGTAGGTGGGCTGGAATGGTTGCTCTTTAGCCCCGAAACGCCGGCGGCAGAGGTGTCCGCCGCGATCTTGTTCACGTTCTCGGGAAAGCTCGCTTCTTAGAGTCGAACTACATAGCCTGACTGGGCTAGAGAACGACGCCGGGAGGTCACCGTCGCGCACAAAGGTGACCTCCCGGCGTCGTACTTCCTTCGGGTTAGAGGCCCAGAATGCTGGTGGCGATCAGGAAATAGATGATCAGCCCGGCCGCGTCCACAAAGGTGGAGATGAACGGATTGGAGAACACGGCCGGATCCGCCTTAACAGCTTTACCTAGCAACGGCATGAGCCCGCCGATGCTGGCCGCCATGGTGCACACACCCAGCAGCGTCAGCCCAATGACCCAGCCCAACGGCACCGTGAAGGCGAGGGAGGCGATCACGAAGCCCAAGGTGCCCAGCAGCAGACCTAGGAATGCGCCGACGCGTACCTCGCGGGCGAAGACTTTAAGGAAGTCGCGCGGGCGGACATCGCCTAGGGCCAGGGCACGGGTGATGGTGGTGGCTGCTTGGTTGCCGGTGTTGCCGCCGGTGCCGATCAGTAGGGGGATGAATAGCGAAAGCACCACTTGTTCGGCCAGCGTGGCTTCAAACGCGCCAATGACCTGGACCGTCAACGTGGCACCCACTGCCAGGACCAGCAACCAGACCACCCGGGCGCGGACAATCGTGCCCACGGGCGTGGCCAGATACGGCCTGCGCAACGGTTCGGTGCCGCCGGAGCGGGCGGCGTCCTCGGTTTCGGCATCCTCAAGGATCTGCAGGGCGTCGTCCACGGTCAGGATACCTACCAAGCGGTCCTCGGCGTCAACGATGGGCAGCACCAGAATTTTGGCGTCGGCACAGTAACGGGCAGCTTCCTCCACATCTTCGGTGGCGGGAAAGCTTAGCGGGGCCTTCATGATCTCGCCAACCAGAACCGCATCATCGGCCCGCAGCACATCGCGCAGTGAGACTACACCCACTAAGTGGCGGCCAGCATCCGTCACCGGAATGGTGTAAACGCTCTCGGCATCATCGAGCTGGGACCGTACACGAGCAAACGTCTGCGCCACGGTCAAGTGCGGATGGGTGGTGACAAATTCGGGACTCATGTAACGGCCCACGGCACCTTGCGGGTAGCCCAGCACCGTGCTGGTGAGCGCCCGTTCCTTCTCATCCAGCCCAGAAATCAGCCTGTTCGCAACTGATGCTGGCAGCTCGTCCAGCAGCGCCACCCGGTCATCCGGGCTCAGCTGGGCAAAAACATCGGCAACTTCGACGTCTTGAAGACCTGCCACAAGATCGGCCTGCAATGCGGCATCGAGGCGCTCAAAGACCTCAATGGCGCGGCCCTTGGACAGCGTGCGGTAGGCCAGAGCCCGCTCAATGGTGTTCAGCCGTTCCAGCTGTTCCAATGTTTCGGCCGTGTTCAAGGGCAAGAGGGCGCTGGAAATGGCGGCCAGATCGTGCTGGCTCAAGGCGCGCCCGAGCAGCTCTGCGCTGTCCTCAAAAGTTTGAACTGGGTACTTGATCATGATCCGAATCCCTCCGGTAAAAACACACGCGGGTATGACGCGGCGCTAGCCGTGGGCGTGTGCAGAAATTGGGTGTGTGGCGCAGTGCTGTGCTCGAAGTGTCTACCGCACGAACCCGATGCCGGTGAAATACTCCATCACCGCCTGAACAGTGGCAGGCGATTCATCTGTGTCACGGCAGCTGTGTCAAGGCAGCCATCACCACGGCGCAGAAAAGGCTACGCGTGTGGGGTAATGAACTGAGGCAGACTCTGCAGATCGTGCAGACTACGCAGAACGGGCAGACTACGAGGAGAGTGAATTCCGGTGGCGCAGGCGAGGCTCGCGCGGTGACGTAGATCGACTAAGTCCGTCTTCCATGTGCGGCTCACCTCCGTCATTCCAAGGCCCATCCCGGGCGTATGTACTGCCCTTACAAGGGATTCCTGAGGAATCCGGGCGTCCCTCTCATCCTAGGCCAACCGCAGCGTGAACCACCAATCAGGCGCTCCGCCCGGGTTTCTCGGATGCTCCACGGCGCTCTGCCGGCGCTCCCCAGGTGCCCACACCAATGTGTTCTATGTATTGTGTTATGTCTCTGGAGCCTCTAAGAATGGACTATGACGGTCACCTTGAGGTCTCTCGAAACAGCTGTTCCACCCACCATCTTGATCCAGGAACAAGCCCGCGACGTGTTTGCCGCCCAACCTGGCCTCACCCGACTGGGCCAGCGGCTGGTGCGCACCTGCTTCGATTCGGCCGCGATCGATACCCGCCACACCGCCGTCACGGAGATGAGCTTAGACTTCCGGGGTCCCGATCCCCTGTTTTACGACGGCATCGCCGGACTATTGCTCAACCCCACCACCAAAGATCGCAACGATCTCTTTGCCACGGCCGCAACGGCGCTGTTCATCGAGTCGGCCAGTAAGGCGGTAGCCGCCTGCCCGGGGCTGCTTCCAGCAGATATCACGCATGTCATCACCGTATCCTGCACCGGATTCTTCAACCCGGGGCCCGACTACAAGATTGTCCGTGCCCTCGGGCTCAACCCGTCAGTGCAGCGTTACCACCTCGGATTTATGGGCTGCTATGCCGCTTTTCCGGCGCTGCGGGCAGCCAAATCCTTCTGCGAGGCAGACCCCGAAGCTGTCGTGTTGGTGGTGAGTGTGGAACTGTGTTCGCTGCATGTGCGCACCTCCAATAATCCCGACACCATCATGGGATCCTCCCTCTTTGCCGACGGCGCAGCGGCTGCGGTTGTCACGGCGCGGGGCTTGCCAGGCGGTGGGCCGGTTCTTGAATTGGATCATTTTGAAACGGTACTCACCCCGGTGGGCGAAGATTCCATGGCGTGGAACATTGGCGATCACGGCTTTGAAATGGTGCTCGACAGCTACGTTCCCAAGATCATCGACGAGCACATTGTGGGCGCTCTGGAACCGCTACTGGCCTTGGCTCCAGAACGACAAGGCGTGCCATTCTCCAGCATCCGTCACTGGGCCATTCACCCCGGCGGGCGCAGCATTCTCGACAAGGTTCAGAGCAAGTTGGAACTCAGCGACGAACAACTCATTCCGGCCCGGGAAACACTACGTAACTTTGGCAACATGAGCAGCGCAACCGTCATGTTTGTGCTCAAACATATCCTGGAACAGCCCGTGGAATCCGAGCGTGAGAGCATCTGCGCCATGGCTTTTGGGCCCGGCCTCACCGTGGAAACCGGGCTATTCACCAAGGTCACACAGTGGGTCTCCACCGCATCTGCCGCGGATGTCCATGACTGAGAATCCTGGCCCTGTCGGCACCGGCGGGTTCTTAGCCGTTCGCGACGAGCACGCCATAGAGGAGATGGACAGGGCCGATTGCGATCCTGCCATGCTAGCCCGCACCTACGCCCAGTTTCCGCTGATCAATAGCGTGGTTGCTCGTTGGCACAGCGTCTACAAACAACGCATCCGCCCGCTGCTATCCTCAACACGCAGCAGCACCTTGTTGGACATTGGCTGCGGCGGCGGAGACATCCCCGCCGCTTTGGCCCGCTGGGCTGCTCGCGACCACCTGCACCTAAAAGTCACTGCGATCGACCCCGATCCCCGGGCGATCACCTACGCCAGCACACATTTCGCAGGCGCTGGCGTCCAGTTTCGCCAAGCCCACAGCGCCGCCCTCACGGCGGCAGGTGAGAGGTTCGACGTCGTGCTTTCCAACCACATGCTGCACCACCTCGCCCAGACCGAATTGCAGGCTCTGCTTCAGGATTCGGCCCAGCTGGCACGGCGCGCCGTCATTCACAGCGATATTGCTCGCAGCCGCCTCGGCTACGCGCTATTCTCCGTGGCAACGCTCCCGCTCATAGGCGGTTCCTTTATTCGGCGCGACGGCCTGACATCCATTCGCCGCAGCTACACGCCCGCCGAACTTCAAGCTGTTCTGCCTGCGGGGTGGCGCGTCGAGTCTGCGCGACCGTACCGGAATCTGCTGCTTTATACGCCCGAGCAGCAGCATGTTTGACGTGGTCGTGGTCGGCGCCGGGCCGGTGGGATTGTTCCTCGGCGCGCTCCTGTTGCAAGAGGGCCTCTCCGTCCGGATTTTGGAACAGCGCACCGGTCCGAGCCCGCATTCGCGCGCCATTGGCATCCACCCGCCGGCACTGGCGGCGCTGGAGCAGGCGTGCGTCGCAGCCCAGATGGTGGCCGAAGCTGTGCAGATCGGTCTCGGCATCGCCCGCAGCGCCGGCACCGAGGTGGCCCGGCTGTCCTTCGCAACCCTTGCTTCCCACTATCCGTACGTGCTGACCCTCCCCCAAGCCCGCACGGAAGCGCTGCTGGAGGCGCGGCTTCACGCTCTGGATCCGGCAGCCTTGGTGCGCGGCTTCTGCGTTTCTTCCATGCACGACGCCGGGACTTTCCTCACGCTGTCCGGCTCTTCTTCCGATGTGGAAGCTGGCACGCATTTTCAGGCCCGTCTGGTGGTGGGTGCCGACGGTGCACGTTCAGCCGTTCGCAGATTGCTGGGCATCCCCACGAGCGGCCGGGACTACCCGGACACCTATCTGATGGGCGATTTTCCAGACACGGGCCCGGATGGTTCGGCCGCCATTCTGTATCTGGAACCTGGCGGGATCCTCGAGTCCTTTCCGCTGCCGGGCGGGCTACGCCGCTGGGTGGCACATACGGATTCACTGCTTCTGGATGCGACGGCAGCTGATCTAGCCCGCATTGTCAGCGAACGCAGCGGAGTATCCCTGGAGCCGCAAGCCAACAGAATGCTCAGCGCCTTTGCTGTCCGGACACGGCTGGCCCGGCACATGATTGCTGGCAGAGTAGCTTTGGTGGGCGACGCCGCGCATGAAATCAGCCCCATTGGCGGTCAAGGCATGAATCTGGGCTGGCTCGATGCCGCCGAGTTGGCGCCCATTGTGGTGGCTGCTTTGGCAGGAAAACCAACCGGGACAAAGCTGGCCGCGTTTGAGAAGAAACGCATGCGAGCCGCCCGCACGGCGGCCCGGCAAGCGCAGCTGAACATGGTGCTGGGACGCAAGGTCCCGGCGTCGTACCTTCAGAGGCGCAATGCGGTGCTGGGTCGGTTGGTGCGGCTAGACGCCGTCCATAACCTTGTGGCCCGCCGCTTCACTATGCACAGCCTCCGGTGAATCCTGGGCCGATCGAGCCGCGGGCCGCCCGGTGGCCTTGACCACGGCGACCGCCACCGCAGTAGTGACCGGAATGGCTAGGACCAGGCCGATGGAACCGACCAGGATGCGCACGATCTCCTCGGCGAGCTCAGATCCGGTGAGGGCCAGGAGTAGTTCCTGATCAAAGAGGGAGACCATGAGGAGCACGGGGATGGCGCTTCCGGCGTAGGCAAAGGCGATGGTGTAGACCGTGGAGGCGATGTGGTCGCGGCCAATGCGCATGGCCGAGGTGAACAGTTCCCGTGTGCTGGTGTTGGGGGCGAGTTCGTAGAGTTCCCAGACGGCCGAGGACTGGGTGATGGTGACGTCGTTGAGCACGCCCAGGCCCGAGATCACCAGGCCGCACAGGATCATGCCGGACAGAGACATGCCCTGCGTCATATTCAGTAGTTGGTAGCCGTATTCGCCCGAGTTTCCGGCCAAGGCTGCGGCATCGACCGCCCACCAGGCGAGTCCTGCCGTGACGCCAAGTCCGAACAAGGTGCCCAGGAGGGCCGTGGAGGTTCGGGCGGAGAAGCCGTGGGCAAAATACAACACGCCAAACATGATGGCCGATGAGCCCACCAGGGCCACCAGCATGGGCGGCTGGCCCTGCGCCAGCGCCGGCAGAATGAACCAGGCCAGCAGTCCGAATGCCCCCGCCAGCCCCACGATGGCACGGAATCCACGCCAGCGCGCCACAGCCACCACCACGACGGCGTACACCACGGCTAGCAACCCCATGGGGAAGGTCCTCACGAAGTCCATGAAGACGTACTGGGGGCCATTGGCTTGGACACCCGTGACGGCTGACAAACCGGAGAGGTTCAGATACCGGATGGTGTCGCCAACATGGACGCCGCGGGTTTGCACGATGTCAGGGCTGATCAGCACCGGAACTTCTGTTTGGCCCTGCCCCGCAATGAAAGCGACAAAGCAGCTGGTCCCCGGGCTGCCCCCGGTGTTCAAGGAGCAATCTTCCGTGGCTGTGCGCTGTACTTTTCCGGAATCGATGCTGGCACCGGGCGCCGCTGCATAAGGGTTGCCAGCTTGTCCCGGCCCACTGTCCGTGTTGTCGGCGCTAGGCCACAGGAGCGCCATGGCCACAATGGTCACCACGGCTAAGGGCACCAGAATCCAGCTCAACAGCACCACCGCACGCCGCCGCATCGCCCTCAGGCGTCGCAACTCCGGACGGCTCAGGGTCGACTCATCAACGTGCGAATGTGAATGGCCCATGGGCTGTGGTTGGTCCTTCGTATCGGTTGGTCTCAGTGCGGCGGATGGCTCCGGGCAAACCCGGCCCCCTCGCGAGCAGTAAGATTTCCTCGGCCGCGGGCGGCCTTCAGAAATCCATCCTCGCTCCGGGGGCTGGGCTTGCCCTCCGTCGCCAGTCACGTCGGCAACGGCGAAGCGGCGGAGCCGGCATTTTTTGTAGGCGACGTAAAGGAGACTCGCAGGCCGCCCGCGCCGAGGAGTCGGATAGTCGCCGGAAAAATGCCGGTCCGCTGCTACTTATTCGCCGAGCACCAGGGTTTCGGTGCCGCGAACCTTGGCTGCTCCGACGGCGATCATCGGGTTGACCACGGCGGAAAGTGCTTCCATGGAGTCGTCCAATTCCAGCAGCACCGGGTACTGGTGAGTAATGAGGGCCAACAGATCGTAGACGGCCTGCACCGCCTCATCGTTCTCCAGTGCCGGTTCAACGCCGAGGAACACCTCAGAGGCTGCCGCGGCAACGTCTTCCGACGCCTCGATGTGCCCCTGTGAGTAGCTGAGCGCAAAGGCTTGAATCTTGCCCTTTTTGCTCGGCGCAACGCCGGCACCGAAGGCGCTGGCGGGCTCGGCCCGCAGCACCAAGGCACCGTGGGCGCCGGTGAGCTCGTCCAGGAACATGCGCTGAACAAGCCCGGGGCTCAGCGGACCGGTCGGGTCCCACAGGTTCACGGACTCGTAGTAGCGGCCCACAATATCTGTTAGTTCCACCGAGCCGGTAGCCAAATCCTGCACGCGTGCGCTGGCTTCCTCCTCGGTGCCTTCACCGAACATGGGAAGCTTCAGTGCGCCGGGGCCCACCTCAACCACGCGGTTGCGCTGTAGCACAGCCAACCCCATTGCCTCAGCAAACCCCGCGCCCGAGGTGCCGGGGGCCACCTTGGTGCGCAACGCCGTCGTACTTACCAAGCCGGCGGCAAGCGCACCGTCAGCTTCGCGACGCAACATGGTCAGCAAGGTGGCGCCGACGCCTGCGCGCCGGTGGTCCTTGGCAACTTCCACGAAAGCCCACAGGCGCGCCGGGTGCAATTTGGTCGAATAGACGGTGCCGGCCGCGACCGGGATGCCCTGGTCTTCGGCGACGATGGTGCGTCGCCACGGGCCACTGTCAGATTCCGGTGCCAGCGCGGCGCGGAACGCTCCGGCCGGGGCAGACTCGGCGTCTCCCCAGATTTCCAGGAGGGTCAGGTCATCGCCGTCGCGCCACGGCCGGTAGGAAAGTTCAGCCATTCCTAGGCACCCAAAAGGCGGGTGGCGAGGTACGCCTGAACCTGATCCAAGGGCACGCGCTCCTGACTCATGGTGTCGCGTTCGCGGATGGTCACGGCGTTGTCCTCGAGGGTGTCGAAGTCAACAGTGATGCAGAACGGGGTGCCGATCTCATCCTGGCGGCGGTAACGGCGGCCGATGGCACCGGCGTCGTCGAACTCGATGTTCCAGTGCTTGCGCAGCGTGTTGGCGAGCTCCTTGGCCTTCGGGGACAGGTCCTCATTGCGGGAGAGCGGCAGGACCGCAGCCTTGACGGGGGCCAGGCGCGGGTCCAGCTTCAGGACGGTGCGCTTGTCCACGCCGCCCTTGGCGTTGGGGGCCTCGTCCTCGACGAATGCGTCCACCAGGAACGCCATCATGGAACGGGTCAGGCCGAAGGACGGCTCGATCACGTAAGGGGTGAAGCGCTCGCCCGTGGCCTGGTTGAAGTAGCTCAAATCCGTGCCGGAGCCCTTGGTGTGCGAGCCCAGGTCGTAGTCGGTGCGGTTGGCGACGCCCATGAGCTCGCCCCACTTGGAACCCTGGAAGCCGAAGTTGTACTCGAAGTCGATGGTGCCGGCAGAGTAGTGGGCGCGCTCGTCCTCGGGGACGTCAAAGCGGCGCATGTTCTCCGGGTCGATGCCCAAATCGATGAACCAGTCCCAGCACAGCTCGACCCATTCCTTGAACCACTTCTCGGCGTCCTCGCCGGGCACAAAGAACTCGATTTCCATCTGCTCGAATTCGCGGGTGCGGAAGATGAAGTTTCCGGGTGTGATCTCGTTGCGGAACGCCTTGCCAATCTGGCCGATGCCGAACGGGGGCTTCTTGCGGGACGTGGTGAGCACGTTGTTGAAGTTCACAAAGATGCCCTGCGCGGTTTCCGGACGCATGTAGGCCATGCCGGCCTCGCTTTCGACCGGGCCAAGGAACGTCTTCATCAGGCCGGAGAACAGCTGCGGCTCGGTGAACTGACCCTTGGTGCCGCAGTCGGGGCACACAATCTCGGACATGCCATCTTCGGGCTGGCGCTTCTTCTTCGCGACGAACCCCTCGATGAGGTGGTCCTGGCGGTGGCGCTTGTGGCACTGAGTACACTCGACCAGCGGGTCGGTGAACGTGGCGACGTGGCCAGATGCTTCCCACACGGCCTTGGGCAGGATGATGGAGGAATCCAGTCCCACCATGTCCTCGCGGCCGCGCACGAATGACTGCCACCATTCGCGTTTGATGTTTTCCTTCAGCTCAACACCGAGGGGGCCGTAATCCCAGGCCGACCGCGAACCGCCGTAAATCTCACCGGCCTGAAAAACAAAGCCGCGACGTTTCGCGAGTGAAATGACCTGGTCTAGCTTGGACTGAGGCGCCACTGTATTACTCCTATTACTTACGAGGCCGCTGGGTGCGGTCCGTCCCGCGCTCCAGCTTACAGTTCGGCGAGCATTCCGGGGGAATTGTTCCCTGCATGCGCTGAACCCGGCATGAATTCGGCGCCGGGTGCCTCATGCACCAAACTCGCGGTCAGTCTGACGCATATAAGCACGCCAGTTGTTTTATGCGCCAAACGCGCTTGCCAGTTCAGCGTATAAGGGAACACCGTGTGCCTTGTGCACCAAACTCGATTGCAGGTTCAGCGCATAAGGACTATGTGAAGCACGACGCCGGACTCCAGACGTGCGCCGTTGGCTCACCGCTGCGCTGTTAGCGCGGCAAAACGCAGGTGGGGCTGCCAAATTCCACGGATTGGAGGGGTTCCTGGCCGAGCACCCCCTGGCTGTCCACCTCGAAAACGGCCACATTGTTGGAGTTTTGATTGGCAACGTACATTTTGTTGTGGGCCACGGCAAAGTGTCGTGGCCACGTCCCGCCGCTGGACAGCTGCTGCAGGAGCCGCGGCGGAGTGGGAGCCGCATCAGCATTCTCCGGCACGTTCAATCCGCTCACGTCCAACACCACCACTGTGTCGGGCCCGCGAACTGCGGCATAGAGTTTACTGCCATCATCGGAGAGCTGAATGTGCGAGGGGAAGAACTGATCCGCATCCGCTATGTCCTGACTATTTTCCGCCAAGGGGACTTTGAACAGCCAGTGCCAAAAGTATTCGCCGCGTGCGTCACGCACAGTCCGCCTCATGACGTGCAGGTAGCCATCGAGTTCACCGGCCACCAGGAGAAACTCGCCTTTGATGGCAACATGACGCGGACCGGTCCCCGGCGGTAATTCTGCTGAGCCCAGGCGAACGTGGGACTCCGCGGAGTATTCATCCACTCTGTCCGCGCCAAGGTCCGCGACCAGAACGGTACCCCACTCCGTGGCCGTGACCTGATGCGCATGGGATTCGCCTTGGCGATCCGACACGGGACCGCTGCCCGGATGTGCCAGAACTATGGGCTGGACGGGTGCTCCGTGCGAACCGGCATTAATGCTCACACCCACAACATCTTCAGCGGGGAGGACTGTCGCCGTTCCCGTTGAGTAGTTGGCAACCCACACCGCACCGTCCACGAGTGCCACATGGCAGCTGTCGGCGCCACCGCTGGAAACCCTACCGAGCACCTCGAGTGACCATGGATCCACTGCGACCACGTTGCCTTGTTCCAGCTCCTCAACAACGAACAGAACGGCGCCGCCGGCGGCCATGAACGATGGATTGGTTACAGCTGTGCCTTGTGCCAGTTGCTGCCCCACGGTGCCATCAGCCAACAACGCGTAGCGCACCATCCCAGGCCCCGCACCATAACCTTCCCTGGTGTAGCCGCTGACAATCAGTTCGGGGGTGGTGGGCATAGCTGGCTCTCCTGATCGTTGTGTCTTCTCACGCTGGAATTCTGCGTCTACGCTACCGCGCCCACCACCCAAAAACCGTTGCATGACTGCGCAACACAAGGTACTGTGCATTGCATGGTACTCAATGACACTGTCAGCACCAACCTCCGGAAGGGGGTTCTGGAGTACTGCGTCCTCGCCACGATTGGCGATGGAGAAATGTACGGGCTGGACATAGCCAACGGCCTCCAGAGCCGCGGGCTGCTCACCAGCGAGGGCACGCTGTATCCGCTCTTGGCCCGGCTGCGCCGCAACGGACTGGTGGAAACCAGCTGGCGCGAATCCAGCCAGGGCGCCCCGCGCCGCTATTACACCTTGACGGAATCAGGGCAGCAGTCACTGGCCGCTTTTGCCGAAGTCTGGGAAACCTTCAGCGCTTCCGTTACCGACACACTCAACTCAACAACCGGGGGAACACCATGAATCACGACATTGAGGCACCCGAGGTTCGCAATTACCTGGCCGCCATCGAGGCCCGGCTGGCACAGCTGCCCACCGAGCAGTCCGAGGAGATCATGTTCGGCGTTCGCGAGCACATTGCCGAGGCCACGGAGCGGGGCGGGCAGTCCACCTCCGAAATCTTGGCCGGATTGGGCTCTCCGGACGACATCGCCGCCGGTGTGGCTGCTCCGGACGTGCAGGCCCCCGGCCCAGTGCAGCAACTGCCCCCTTACCAATTCCAGCAGATACCGCAAGCCGCCCCGGCACCGCGCCACCAAACCTCAACCCTCTGGGTGGTCGCGACAACCATCCTGCTCCCCTTCGGCATTCTGCTGGCCGGAGTGGGCTGGCTCTTCGGCGTGGCCGGTCTGTGGATGGGCACCCGGTGGAAGGTGTGGGAAAAGGTAATGGGCACGGTGCTGCTTCCCGGCGGGATTGTGGGAGCTCAAATCCTGTCACGACTTATCACCCTGCCCCCACGTGCACCCACGTCAGAGAACCCCATCGTCGTTGGCCCCTTCTTCCCTGGTTTGCCTTTGGGCTGGACCATCGCCGTGACGTGCATCCCCATCGCCGTGGCGCTCTATCTCCTGGTGGTCGGCCTGCGCCGCGGCACCAAACAACCGTAAAGGGGCAGCGCGCGGCAGTGGGTAAACGGAAAGCCATCCCATGCGGCACAATTAACTACATGAGTGCACACGAGATCATTGACATCCCCATCCGCGACGACATGATCCGCCTGGGCCAGCTGCTCAAGCTAGCCAGCCTGGTCGAGGACGGCGTTGAGGCCACCGAGCTCATCAAAAACGGTCTAGTCAAGGTCAACGGCGAGATCGATGACCGCCGCGGCCGCCAGCTTCACCCCGGCGACACCGTCACGGTTAACGGCGAAACGGTTCGCATCGCCACCGGCGGCTGACGTCCCTGACGGCACCACAGGTTAACCGAACGAGGCGGCACCCAACGCGGGTGCCGCCGTCGTACTTTAAGAACAGGTTACTTGGCGGCCTGCGTGTTGAGGACCTTGTACTGCAGGAACTCACCCACATGGGAGATTTCCTGGGCATTGATACCGTGCCAAATGCCCGTGTAGAGAACTTTGGTGAGCTTGACGTGGCCGTGCATCCACGTGTTCGTGGCCTCGACAGCCGCCTGCGGAATGACCGGATCGGCCTGGTCACGGCCCCAGAAAATCTCCGGCTTCACGGCGGCAACTGCGGCATCGTCGAAGTATGGATCGCCCTCGGCCTCCACCACGAAACCTGAGAGCCCTACGACGGCGGCATAATCGGTCGGGCGGTGGCGCAGCAATGTGGTGGCCAGGCACATGCCTTGGGAGAATCCCAGCAAACTCACCGAGGCGTGATTCTCCCGGAGCGTATCAATCCATAGTTCGACGGCGGCCGCGGACTCGGTCACAGCCGTCACCGAGTAGCTCAGATCGTTGCGCAACGGGAACCACGAGTAGCCCGGACCTGCCTGCAGCGGTGCCCGGACCGAGGCGACCGTGAACTCTGCAGGGAGCTGGTCGGCCAGCGAAAACAAGTCGGCTTCATCGGCGCCATAGCCGTGGAAAATGACCAGAAGAGGAGTTCCGGCGCGCTCATTTTCCGGACGTGACCAAAGGACTGTGGGGGTTGCATTCATGATTCCATCTTTCCATGGCAGGTGAGCTGCCCCAAAGACTGTCCCAATAGCTCGTCAAAATAGGAAGAACAGAAAGCGGGGTAGCGGAAATGTCTTGTTACCGGGCAGTATGGAGAGGTGAATGATTCAACCCTTGCGCATCCTTGGACCCGCTACGTCGCCTTGGGCGACTCTTTTACCGAAGGAATCGGAGATCCAGAGCCTTCCAGCCCCGGCGGTTACCGCGGGTGGGCAGACCGTGTGGCAGAAGAACTGAGCCACGGCACAGACGACTTCAAATACGCTAACTTGGCCATCCGCGGACGTCTGCTGGGCCAGATTCTCTACGAGCAGTTGGACCCGGCACTGGCACTGAAGCCGGATCTGATCAGTATCTCCGCCGGCGGAAATGACTTGATCCGGCCCGGCTCTGACCCCGACGCCTTGGCCGAACAGCTCGATGCTGCCGTGGCCAAAATGGCGGGGACCGGGGCGACTGTGCTGCTCTTCAACGGTCCAGACATCCGTGACACCCCGGTTCTGGGAATCGTACGCGGGCGGGTCGCCATCTTCAATGAGAATCTGCGCACCATCGCCGCACGGCATGACGCCATTGTTGCCGACATGTGGTCGCTGCGGCAGCCCGCTGGCACCCAAATGTGGGATGTGGACAGGCTGCATTTCTCCCCGCTGGGCCATCACACCATTGCCATGATGGCCCTCGATGCCCTCAATGTGAAGCACTCGCTGGTGCCATCGGAGCCCACTCCCCTGCCGGCGCAAAAGTGGCAGGCAGCCCGTGCGGAGGACTTGGTCTGGGCCAGAGAGTTCTTGTTCCCTTGGGTGCTGCGGCGTTTGCGGCACCAGTCGTCGGGTGACGGGATCACCGCCAAGCGCCCCACGCCAGGACCTGTGTTCAGCCAGCCGCTGTTTGACGCGCCTGCATTCGACGCGCCTACATTCGACCAACCACTGGAGTCAGACTAGCGACGATCTAGCTGCGATCCCGTCGGCGCCTTGGGCACCTTCGGTACCTTCGTAGCTTTCACGACTAGTTCGTAGCTTTCACGACTAGGATGAAGTATGGCGCGGTGTGCAATTGCGCCCTATCAAGAAGAGGTGCATTGTGACGCTCATATTCGAGCCACTAGCTACTGGCACTGTTGCCGCATCGTCCAGCAGCAGCTTTAGCATCCAACCATTTTTGGTGCTGATCATCATTGGCGTGGTGCTCTTCACTTCCTTCATTAAGGCAGCAACACGCAAGAAGCGTGAACAACGCGCCAACCCCTACACACAGGCGAAACCATCAGGCCGGACAGGCGTTGCCCACCAGCCCACAAATGTCCCCTACGTAGGAACGCTGCTCAATGGTGTTCCGCTGGCTAACTACGACACCTCTCACGGTCACCAGACCACTGGTTTCGCCAACGAGCGGATGCGCGCCGAGGCCGAGCTCAAGCGTCAGCTCGACGCACTGGACGTTGCCCGCCGCAATGGCCAGGTGACCGCCGAGCAGTACGCTGTGCACCGCGAGGCAATCTTCAAGAACTTCTAAAATCCTTCAGGAACTTCTAGAATCCATAGCTCAGCAGCTCCTTAAATAGTTGATGATCCCGCAAGAACGGGACCATCAACTATTTAATCTGTGAATACCTATTCCGAGAAGAAGGCATCCTTCAAGAGTGCGCCCACTGCGGCAACCTCGGTCAAGAAGCCGTCATGGCCGATGTCGGAATCAATGGTTCCCACGACAACATCAGCCGGAAGCGCCGCTGCCAACTCCTGCGACTGAACAGGGAAATACAAGCGGTCACTGTTGACGGCAGCCACCAGGAACTGGACCTTTTCTGTCACCGCCAGCGCCTCTTCCAACGTGCCACGGCCACGCGTGACGTCATGGCTCATGAGCGCCTCGGTGATGACAATGTAACTGTTGGCGTCGAAACGGCCCACCAATTTGTGTGCTTGGTGGTCCAGATAGCTTTCGATCGCGAACCTACCCCCGGAGTCGGGGCCGAGACGCGCATGGCTGATGGTGCCGCCGTCGTCCTGGGCCTTGCGACCAAAACGCTGACCCATGTCAGCCTCAGAGCGGTAGGTGATGTGGGCGATGCGCCGGGCCAGCCCCAGCCCGGTGGTGGGAGCGGCGCCGTCGTAATAATCCCCGCCAGCGAAGTGGGGATCCTGCCGGATGGCGAGCACCTGCGCCTGGGCAAAGGCAATTTGCTCAGCGGTACTGGCGGCGCAGGAGGCCACCACGGCGCAGCGCCGCACACGGTCCGGGTACATGAGCGCCCATTCCAAGGCCCGCGCGCCGCCCATGGATCCGCCAATGACAGCGAACCAGGAGGCGATGCCCAGTTTCTCGGCCAAGAGCGCCTCGGCCTCGACAGAATCGCGGATGGTGATGAACGGGAAGCGAGAACCGTAGGGCTTGCCATCCGCGGCAATACTGGAGGGCCCGGTGGTGCCATAGCAACCACCAATCATGTTGGCGCACACCACAAAGTACTTGTTGGTGTCGATGACTTCGCCGGGACCCACCAAGCCTTCCCACCAGCCATCTTCTTCGGAATCGCCGCGGCTAACGTGCGTGCTGCCGGTCAGTGCGTGCTGGATGAGTACAGCGTTGTCGCCGGCTGCGTTCAGGGTGCCCCAGCATTCAAAGGCCATGGTCACCGACGGCAGCTCGCCCCCGGCTTCCAGCGGGAGTGCGCCAATCTGGATGGAGCGCAACACACCACCGCCCCGTCCTACAGCCGCGCAGAAGTCCGCACCAACGGGTTCAGCTGCAGCTGGTGCGAACCCGGAGGAAAACAAGCCCTTGTCCACCGTGTGTCCCACTGGGATCACGCCGATTTTGCGGCGCGGAATCCGGCTTCCAGGTCTGCGATGATGTCGGCGACGTTTTCCAGGCCGACGGACAGCCGAACGGCTCCGGGCCGCACACCCGCGGCAAGCTGCTGCTCGGGTGAGAGCTGGGCATGGGTGGTGGAGGCCGGGTGGATCACGAGGGATCGGACGTCGCCCAGGTTGGCCACGTGCGAGTGCAGCTCGAGGCCGTCCACAAAGCGCTTGCCAGCCTCGATGCCGCCCTTGATGTCGAAGGAGATGATGGCGCCAACACCGTTGGGACCGTACTTGCGGCCACGCTCAAACCAGGGGCTTGAAGGGATGCCGGCGTAGGCAACGGCTTCAACGTTCTCGTTGGCTTCGAGCCATTCGGCGACCGTGACGGCGTTGCTGACGTGGCGTTCCACGCGCAGGCTCAGCGTCTCGATGCCCTGGGCAATCAGGAAGGCGTTGAACGGGGAGATGGCGGATCCGAGGTCGCGCAGCAGCTGGACGCGGGCCTTGAGGATGTAGGCCAGGTTGGCACCGAGTGCGCTGCCCACGCCGAGGTCACGGGCATAGACCAGGCCGTTGTACGTCTCGTCGGGGGTGTTGAAGCCGGGGAACTTCTCCGGGTTTGCCGCGAAGTCGAAGTTTCCACTGTCAACAATCACGCCGCCGATGGCTGTGCCGTGACCGCCCAGGTACTTGGTGGCCGAATGGATGACGATATCGGCACCCCACTCAATCGGGCGGAGCAGGTACGGCGTTGCGAGGGTGTTGTCCACGATCAGCGGCACGCCGGCTTCGTGGGCGATGGCGCTGATGTTTTCCAGGTCCAGCACGTCCTGGCGCGGGTTGGAGACCGTCTCGCCGAAGAACGCCTTGGTGTTCGGCTTGACGGCCGCACGCCATTCGTCCAGGTTGTCGGGGTCCGAAACAAAGGTGGTCTCGATGCCGAGCTTCTTCAGCGAGTGGGCCAGCAGGTTGAACGTGCCGCCGTACACGCTGGGGCTGGAGACAATGTGGTCGCCGGCTTCTGCAATGTTCAAAATGGCGAAGGTGGTTGCCGCCTGCCCCGATGCCAGCAGGAGTGCGCCGACGCCGCCTTCGAGGTTGGCGACGCGCTGCTCCACGGCATCCGTGGTGGGGTTGCCGATGCGGGTGTAGATGGGTTCCAGTTCGGCCAAGGCGAACCGTGCCGCGGCACTTTCTGCCGACGGGAACACAAACGAAGTTGTCTGGTAGATCGGCAATGCACGGGCGCCGGTGGTGGCGTCGGGCTCCTGGCCTACGTGGATCTGACGGGTTTCAAATGACCAACCGTTGCTCATGGCTGTTTCCTTTAACACTAGAGGCCTGCACCTGCGAAGCCTCCTGCGCACAATGCGTGGAGGGTTGCGTTGCTGATGGCCCGCGCTTGCACCGGAGCCGGATGGCTCGATGCCAGGTCCTCACCCGGGGCACCCCACCGCGGAAGGAGGGTTGCCGGTCAGCAAGCCGGGGCTGTGCGCTGACACTCATGACCTGCATCCAGTGTGAAAGAATCTCCGCGCGCTTGCAAGATTGTGACGAGTTTATGACTTTGGCCGAAGATGTCCTTGAATTTTCGCGACAAAGGTGCCCTTGTCCAAATTTCTGACTGATGAACGACGCCGGACACTCCCCCTTCCATTGGGCTGATTGGGTTGGGCCGCCTGGGTTGCGTAGGAGTAGCAAACTCATACGCACCACTGGCCGCAAGTGGTGCGCATGAGTGTCTATACGCGCCAGTAACGTTCAGTCGTGCGTATGAGTTCACGCAGTGGCCGCCAGTCCTTTGGACGGGCGCGTGGTTACGTCGCAACCAAGCGCAGCTGCAACGTCGCCGGACTGCTTTGTGGCGCTACTTGCCCAGCCCTGCCCGGCGCAGCGCCTCGGCCAAGGCTGTATTGGCCGACGGTGCCGCGGTATTGGGACGACCCTGCGCGCCGGCACCCCGGGGGCTCTGCGCGCCGGCACCCCGTGGGCTCTGCACGTCTGCAGCCCTGGGACCCTGCCCACCCGGCCGGCGGCCCTGACTTGAGCCTTGGCCGGAACCTTGGGTAGAACCCTGGCCGGGGTTGGCGCCTTTGCTGCGGGCACGCGAGTTAGCGCCGGCGCCCGCACCGGCACGCGCACCAGCACCGGCACCGGCACCCACCTCATCGTCCAGGCGCAGGGTGAGCGAAATACGTTTGCGTTCGGGCTCTACTTCCAGAACCTTCACGCGCACCACTTGGCCGGACTTAACTACAGCGTGCGGATCGGACACGAAGCTGTTGCTCATGGCCGAGACGTGGACCAGCCCGTCTTGGTGCACGCCAATATCCACGAAGGCGCCAAACGCGGCCACATTGGAGACGGTCCCTTCCAAAATCATGCCGGGGCGCAGATCGGTGATTTTCTCGATGCCGTCGGTAAACGTGGCGGTTTCAAAGCGCGGACGGGGGTCACGCCCAGGCTTTTGCAGCTCGGCAATGATGTCTTTGACAGTGGGTAAACCAAACTCACCCTCGATGAAATCGGCCGGGTTCACGGATGCCACCGCGCCGAGACCACCGGCAAGCTCATGAGTGCCCGCACCGGCCGCGACGAGGATCTTGCGGGCCACACCATACGCCTCAGGGTGCACACTGGAGGCATCCAGCGGTTCCGATCCCCCGGTGATCCGCAGGAATCCGGCACACTGCTCGAACGCCTTCGGGCCCAGCCGCGCCACCTTGAGCAGTTCCCGGCGCTTGTTGAAGGGGCCATTCTCGTTGCGGTGAGCCACAATGTTCTCACTCAATAGAGGCCCGACGCCGGCCACCCTCGCCAAGAGCGCGGGCGAGGCCGTGTTCAGATCCACACCCACCGCGTTGACGCAGTCTTCCACGACAGCGTCAAGAGAACGGTCCAGTTTGGCGGGGGTGAGATCGTGCTGATATTGGCCCACGCCAATGGACTTGGGCTCAATCTTGACCAACTCGGCCAGCGGGTCCTGGAGGCGGCGCGCAATCGATACGGCACCGCGCAGGGATACGTCCATGCCGGGAAGTTCGGCACTCGCCAAGGCCGAGGCGGAATATACGGATGCGCCCGCCTCGGAGACCACCAGCTTGGTGACCAAACGGTCAGGGTTCAACCGCTTGAGTTCGGCCACCAGTTCAGCAGCCAGCTTGTCTGTTTCGCGACTGGCAGTCCCGTTGCCAATGGCGATCAGCTCAACGTCATGCCGCTGGCACAGCGAGACCAAGGTGGCGAGGGCTTCATTCCAGCGTTTTGCCGGTGCATGCGGATAGATGGTCTCAGTGGCTGCAACCTTTCCGGTGCCGTCCACCACCGCTACCTTGGTGCCCGTGCGCAACCCCGGATCCAGACCTAGGGTGGAGCGGTTTCCGGCCGGAGCGGCCAGCAGAACATCGCGCAGATTGGCGGCAAATACGCGCACGGACTCCTCTTCGGCACTCTGGAACAACCGGACGCGCAGATCCACTGACAACCGGGTCAGAATACGTGTCCGCCACGCCAAACGGGCTCCGGTCATGAGCCAAGTATCGGCGGCACGGCCGGAATCGGAGATGCCCAAGGAGCGAGCCACAGCATTTTCGTACACCGTCCGGGCCTGGACCGCCGCTTCCTTGTCACGGGGGTCAGCCTCGGCCAGATCCAGCGACAGCACACCTTCCTTTTCACCGCGCAACAAGGCCAGGACCCGGTGACTGGGCAGGGTATGTGGCGGCTGAGCGAAGTCAAAGTAGTCCTTAAACTTCTCCCCTTCATTGTCCTTGCCGGTTTTAACAGCGGAACGGAGACGGCCGGTCTTCCACAACCGCTCACGCAACTCGCCGACCAATGCCGCGTCTTGGCCCGCACGTTCAATCAAGATGGCCCGGGCCCCGGCCAAGGCATCATCCGCAGTAGCAACATCGCGCTCCGAGCTGAGGAAGGCGTCGGCTGCAACGCCGGGGAATTTCGAAGGATCCGCTAGCAACGCGTCCAGCAACGGCTCCAGTCCGGCTTCGCGTGCAGCGTCGGCTTTGGTCTTTCGCGTGGACTTATACGGCAGGTACAGATCTTCCAGCTCGGACTTCGTGGTGGCGGCTTCCACTGAGCGGCGGAGGGTATCGCTGAGTTTCCCTAGGCCGTGGATGGTTTCCAACACCACCACCCGGCGGGCTTCCAATTCGCGCAGGTACCGCAGGCGCTCTTCGAGCTCACGCAACTGGGTGTCGTCGAGGGTACCGGTGGCTTCTTTTCTGTACCGGGCAATAAAGGGGACACTGGCGCCGTCGTCCATCAGTCCAATCGCGGCACGGACCTGAGCCGGGCGCACACCCAACTCGGCAGCGATGGTGTTGATGATGCGCTCGTTCTGGGCGGCAACGGTGGGCAGATTCAGGGGCACGGCTCTCTCATTCACCCTTCAATTCTGCCCCACTGCACGGCCTCCCGCGGACCCGCTCACATCACACGTCCCATGTGCCTTAGGTAACACTAAGTCGAGAGCCTGATCACAAAGTGCCAAGATGAAGCTATGCGAATGGATCATGTTTCTTACGCCAGTGAATCAGACGGATTGGCTGCCACTTCGGAGCGAATCGCAACAGCCCTTGGGGTCAAGGCGGTCAAGGGCGGAGTGCATCCGCGCTTCGGTACCCGCAATATGATCATCCCCCTCACGGACCACCACTATGTGGAAATTGTGGAGTGCCTCAACCACCCGGCCTCCGACAAAGCACCGTTCGGTCAGGCCGTCCAGGCCCGCTCCGCTGCCGGTGGCGGCTGGATGGGTTGGTGCGTTGCGGTTGACGACCTGGCCCCCTTCGAGGAACGCCTCGGCCGCAGTGCGGTCCCCGGAAACCGCAAGTTTCCCGATGGCCAGGAGCTGATCTGGCAGCAGATCGGCATCAAGGGCCTGATCGCGGATCCGCAGGTCCCCTACATGCTCAAGTGGGAGGGCGATCCCACGCTGCATCCCTCACAAGCCCGCCCGTCCACGGTGCGCCTCTCCTCGCTGACCATCGCCGGCAGCGCTGAGCGCGTCACTGAATGGTTAGGCGAGCCCGTCGAGGCGCCGCTGAACGATGTCGCCGTGGAGTGGATCGCACCGCGCGGTACCCCCGGGATCATGAGCGTCACTTTTGAAACGGCTAACGGCCAGGTGACGATCTAGTTTTGAGTTGAGGGGGTAGCTGTTCTCTTTCGCCCGTGGCATGCCGGGGGCGAAAGAGAACAGCTACCCCCTCGCTTGCGTTAACGGCGGGCTGACCGAGAATGCGCCGAACGGAGGAAGTGCCGAACGGACGGTGATGTGCGGGCTCAGCCGCCGAAGCCCAGCGCCGGACCCAGCGTGAACGCCGCAATATCCACCAGCGCGTGCGCCACCACTAGCGGGGCCACCCGCCCCCACTTCTTGTACACCCAGCCGAACAACAACCCCATGACGAAGTTTCCAATGAACGGCCCGAACCCCTGATAGAGGTGGTAACTGCCACGCAGCAGTGCCACCAGAACAATCGCCGCCCACGGGCCCAGCCCAATCTTCGCCAGCCGCCCCAGCAGGTAACCGTTGAGGATCACTTCCTCCAGCACGCCCGCCCGAATGGCCGAAAGCACCAACACCGGCACCGTCCACCAATACTGGTTCAGCGCGCTGGGAATGATCTCGGTCGTGATCCCCATAGCCCGTCCAGCCGCATAAAGCCCCAGCGACGGCACCCCAATAACCACCAACAGCCCCAGCGCAGCTAGAGAGTCGCGCAACGGATGCCGCCAGTCCAGCCCGATGCTGCGGAACACGGATTTCCCGGGCTCAGCCAGCAGATAAAACACCAACATGACCGGCACCAGCGCAAAGAAGATGTCCAGAATTTGGTACGTGAAATCAAAGAATTCACGGTTGTTTCGCACAGCGTTGAGCGTGGAAGTCCCCTGGGAAATGGGCGCTCGGCTCAGCTTGTCCAGCAGCGACACCACCGAATACACGGCCGACTGACCGATCGAAAGCCCCAGCACCAGCAGCACTTCACTGATCAGCCGCTTCCGGGACTTAGTCCCCCATCCTTGATGCTCGACGCCGGATCCGGCACCTTTCGCAGCTGCGGCGACGCCCGCGCGGCCGGGAGCAACGCCGTCGTGCTTGGAATGTTTGGAGTGCTTGGAGTGCTTGGAAATAGCAGGCACAGGTTCAGTCATACACGCAATCATGCCGCCCTTGACGCGATTGTGCATGCGGGATCGGTAAACTCGGGGAATGGGAGCCCCTGAACAGATCATCATGGTGCGGCATGGGCAGTCGGCCGCCAACGTTGACCAGACCATTTATAACCGAATTCCGGATTATCGGATCCCGCTCACGGAGCTCGGCGTGCTGCAGGCGAAGGCGGCCGGCGAAAAGGTTCGGCGCCAGCTCAACGGCAAAAAGGTGCGCGTCTATGTTTCCCCTTATTTGCGCGCCTACCAGACCTTGGAAGCCATGGACCTGGGCGATCTAATTGACTCCACCATGGAGGAACCGCGGTTGCGCGAGCAAGACTGGGCGAACTTCCAGAATCCGGCGGAGATCGCCGATCAGAAGGAGTTGCGCAACGCCTACGGACATTTTTTCTACCGGTTCCGCGAGGGCGAATCGGGCTCCGATGTGTATGACAGGGTGTCCTCTTTCATGGAGACTCTGTTCCGTCAATGGGCCAAGCCCGACGCCGCTCCCAACGCCTTGTTCGTGACACATGGCCTGACGATGCGACTGTTTTGTATGCGCTGGTTCCACTGGTCGGTGGAGTACTTCGAATCGCTGAATAACCCGGAGAACGCCGCGACACGGACCTTGATCAAGACCGGGGATCGGTACGTTTTGGACACCCCGTTCGCACAGTGGACCCAGGCGGACCCCGGGACCACCGTGCTGGATGCCCCCACCCGCATCTGGTGAACCACGCCGTGGACGTCCCAGCCGCGCACTTTCCAGCCACGCACCGACAGTTCTCAATAGGCAACACTTGGCTGGCCTAATTATAAATTTTGGGGAATCTAAGGGTAGCCTTGCCTGAGAGCTGAGGCACACCCCAGTTTTTAGCGTCAATGGAATCCCGGAGTACTTGGGTGCTTGCAACACTTGTTATCGGCCTGCGAGAAGGGCTCGAAGCCGCATTGATCGTCGGCATGATCGCCGCTTTCCTGCGCCGCAATTCCGTCTCGCTCAAGCCCATGTGGTTCGGCATTGGCGCAGCCGTAGTGCTTAGCGCAGTGGTGGGCATCATCTTGGAGATCGTCTCCGCCGCACTCCCCCAGCAGCAGCAAGAAGCCATGGAAACCATTATTGGTGTAGTGGCTGTGGTGATCGTGACGTTCATGATTCTGTGGATGAGCAAGAACGCCCGCTCCATGAAATCCACGCTCGAAGCCCACGCCGGATCGGCCATCAAGGGCGGCTCCGTGGTCGCCATGGCCACCATGGCCTTCCTGGCGGTCCTGCGCGAAGGCGTGGAAACCGCCGTCTTCATGGTGGCCGCGTTCCAATCCTCACTGAGCCCAATCGCTGCCGGAACCGGCGCCGTAGTGGGCCTGGCCATCGCCGCGGGCGTGGGTTTCCTCCTGTTTCGCGGCGCCATCAAACTCAACCTGGCCAAGTTCTTCAAGGCCACGGGCGTCTTTTTGGTGTTCGTCGCCGCTGGCCTGGTCATGAAATCACTGCGCACAGCGCACGAGGCCGGCTGGGTCAACGTGGGCCAAGATCCCACCGTCAGCCTGGCGTGGCTGGCCCCCAACGGCAGCGCCCGGGCAGCAATCCTGACCGGCGTTCTGGGCATCCCCAGCGATCCGCGCGTGGTGGAAGTCCTGGGCTGGGCGCTCTATCTTGTCCCCATGCTGGCGTTCATCCTGTGGCCACGCACCTGGCGCCCGTCCGCCGCAGCCCTGCCGCGCGTGCAAATCATCGCGGCCGGCACCCTCGGGGCAGCCGCGATTGTGTTGATCGTCGCCGCACCCCTTGCCATCCCCGCCAATCCCCTATCACCCACAAGTACGACGCCGGCCATCACCTCCTCCGGTCAGGCGGGCGTTACGCTCCAACTCACCTCGGGCGACGCCGCCAGCGCGGCCCTTGCTGCCGGCGCTGCTGACCACGGCGCTGCCGCCTCAACCGCCGAGAAGACACTCATTGTCACAGCTGCCGACGGCACCCAGAGCAGCTACCCACTCACCGCTCATGGCACCGAATCCCACGCCGGACGCACCGTCTCGGCTTACACAGCCGTCGCGACCACTGCTGGAGCGGGCGAACCTGCCAGCCTGAGTGTGGATGCCCTGACAGAGCTCAACGGCGGTCGGATGCCAGTAGGTATCAGCAGCTCCAGCAACCCCGGGCCGTTCACAGCGGCATGGACCCACAAGGGCAAAATCTCCGTCTGGCTCGTCAACGACGCCATCATCGATGCCGCCAACACACAAAGCGCCACGCTGACTCTGAGCGGCGGCGGTTTGAATACCCCGCGCACCATCGCCATGTCCGGACAGGACGGTTGGCTGGTGCCCGAAGAGGACGTCACGGCCGCCGTCACCGAGCTCAACAGCTTTGAATCGGCCAGCACCGAAAACGTGCTGTGGTCCCGTTACCTTCCCTGCGCGTTCATTATTGCTGCCTTGGTTCTTCTCGTCTCGGCCCGCCGCAACCGGCGCCAGCTGCTGGTTACCGCACCCTCCCCGTAAGCATCATTGACGCGTTTGGCCTACGCCAAACGCCTCTTTGGGCTCCCCAAAATTTATTCTGCTCCTCCTTTTCATCCCTACTTTTCATCCCTACCTCAAGGACTTTCATGATTACCTTCGCCCCCCGTTCCTTCCGCTCAGCGGCACCGGCAGTACTGGCCGGCATGGCAGTTCTCACCCTTTCCTTGTCAGCGTGCGGCAGCGCAGCACCCACTGAGAACGCCGCCGACGCCGCCAAGGGTGGCACAGCATCAGTGAGCAATGGCGCAGCCCAGATCGCGCTCAGCGTTGAAAAGGTCGACGGCGAGGATTCTTGCGTCCCCGATTTCGCCTCGGCCCCGGCAGGTCCGCTCACGTTCACCATCGCTAACAAGGACGCTTCCGGTGTCAGCGAAGTCGAGCTGCTCAGCGATAAGCGCATCCTGGGTGAGCGTGAAAACGTGATCCCCGGCTTGAAGTCGGTGAGCTTCACCGTCACGCTCACCGGTGGCGAGTACCAGCTGTACTGCCCCGGCGCTAGCAAGGAATACCAGCCGTTCACTGTGACAGGTGCAGCGGCATCGGCCGCCGCCAACGGTGTGAGCGATCTACTCAAACAGGGCACCGAAGGCTACGCCAAGTATGTCTCCGGCCAGGTGGACAGCCTGGTTCTGGCAGCGGCCGCACTGCAGAGTGCCGTTGATTCCGGCGATGTCGCGGCCAGCCAGAAGGCGTACGCCGAGGCTCGCCCGTTCTTCGAGAGGATCGAACCGGTCGCGGAGAGCTTCCCCGATCTGGACCCCGCGCTCGACTTGCGCGTGGCCGACGTCGAACCTGACACAGAGTGGACCGGCTTCCACCCGTTGGAAAAGGAGCTGTTCGAGGCCAAGGCCATCACGGCTTCCGCCAAGGCTCTGGCCGCTGGCATTGTGAAGAATGTTGCCACGCTGAAGACGCTGACGGCCGAGCTGGAGACCAACGCCTCCTACAAGCCGGAGGAGCTGGCCAACGGTGCTAGCGGTCTGCTTGAAGAGGTTCAGTCCTCCAAGATCACCGGTGAAGAAGAGGCCTACTCCAAGCTGGATTTGGTGGATTTTGCTGCCAATATCGAAGGTTCACAGCAGGCGTTTGAGTACCTCAAGCCGGCTCTGACCGAGATTGATCCCGTCCTGACCAAGCAGATTTCCGGCCAGTTCGAGACTGTCAACACGGCACTTAATGGTTACAAGGATGCTAACGCGCTAGGTGGATTCAAGGCGTACACCGATGAGTTGAAGAAGTCCGACGCCGCCAAGCTCACCGCCCTGATTCAGTCGTTGCAGGCACCGCTGGCAAAGATCGCTGAGAAAGTAGCCACGGTCTAAATGACGCAGAGCACTCCCGCTGCGGACAAGCTTTCCCGGCGCACCTTCTTTAGCGGATCGGCTGTCGTGGCCGGTGCCGGCGGGTTGGTTCTGGGCGCCGCCGGCGGTGCGGCTGTTGCCGCCGCGACCGCGCCTGAGTCAGTCTCTGAAGCTGACCGTTTGGCTGAGCGGGCTTCACTGAAGTACCCCTTTTATGGGGAGCATCAGGCCGGAATTGACACTCGTCCGCAGGACCATCTGGTGTTCACCGCTTTTGACGTCACTGCGCTGACGGCCGTGGAATTGCAGCTGGTGTTGGCCAAGTGGTCGGCAGCCATGTCGGAGCTGACGTCCGGTTCCCCGGTAGGCAAGGTGCAGCCCGAACGTGAGCAGGGCATTCCTGTTGATACTGGTGAAGCCACGGACATGGGGCCTCAGGGTTTGACGCTGACACTGGGCTTTGGACCGTCGCTGTTTGACGGCAGATTTGGGCTCGAGAAGTTCAAACCAGCCGATTTTGCGGACCTCCCTGCCATGGCTGGGGAGTCGTTGGATCCGGACTTCACCGGCGGCGATCTCTGTCTTCAGGCTTGTGCCAACGATCCCCAGGTGGCGTATCACGCTGTGCGAAACCTGGCCCGCATGGCCCGGACCTCGGTGCGGACCAAGTGGACTGTGCTGGGCTTTGGCCGCGCCTCGGCCGGAGCTCATCAGGCCACGCCGCGAAACCTCATGGGTTTCAAGGACGGCACGCGCAATATCCAAGATCCGGCCGATTTTTCCGATCAGGTATGGGTTGGCGAGGAGGCCGGCCAGCCGTGGATGGTAGGTGGCAGCTACCTCGTGGCCCGCAAGATCCACATGCTGATCGAGACGTGGGACGAAGACCCCATTGGCGATCAGCAAACCATTTTTGGCCGGAGTAAGAAGGAGGGGGCTCCCCTCACTGGCACCAAGGAGCATGACGTCCCGGACTTCCATGCGACAGTGGCAGGTGGCACGGCTGATCAGACGGTCATTGCAACGAACTCGCACGTGGCCTTGACCGCTCACGAAAACAACAACGGCACCAAGATCCTGCGCCGGGGTTATAACTTCACGGATGGGCTGGATTCGGTGGGACGCCTCGATGCCGGCCTCATGTTCCTGAGCTTCCAACGCAGCCCGGAGCAATTTATTGCCCTGCAGCGAAAGCTGGGGAAATCGGATCGCCTCAACGAGTACATCCGCCACGTGGGCTCTGGCGTATTCGCCGTTCCCGCCGGCCTGCCCGCCGCTGGCAGCTACTACGGCAAGGAGTTCTTCGCCTAAGACGCTCCGACTCAGCTATTCCCACATCGACCCGTTAGATAATGCCGCTTAGAAGCTTCTAAGCGGCATTATCTAACGGGTCGATGTGTCAGAACGGGTGGTGCAACCAGGAACTAGACGGTTACGGGGACGCGGTCGTCCTGAGCGGGGACGGCGGAACCCTCAGCACCGGTAGCAGTACCGGCGGCAGCATCCTCAGCGGTACCCTCAGCAGCAGCGGAAGCACCGTAGCCGTGGCCGTCCTCTTCCATGTTGAGTTCATCGAAGGGGTCACGCCCGGCCAGAACTTCCCGTGCCTTATCAATATCCAGTTCGTGCGTCCATTTGCCCACCAGCAGCGTGGCCACGGCATTTCCGGTGAAGTTGGTGAGGGCGCGGCACTCGGACATGAACTTGTCGATGCCCACGATCACGCCCATGCCATCGAGCAGCACCGGCTTGTGCGCGGCCAGGCCGGCGGCCAGCGTTGCCAGCCCGGCGCCTGTGACACCGGCTGCACCCTTGGAGGCGATGACCATGAACACCAGCAGGCCGATCTGCTCCCCCAGGTTCATGGGCATGCCCATGGCGGTGGAGATGAACAGGGCGCTCATGGTCAGGTAAATGGCCGTGCCGTCAAGGTTGAAGGAGTAGCCGGTGGGGACGGTGATGCCAACAACAGGCTTGGAGACACCGGCGTGTTCCATCTTGGCCATCAGTCGCGGCAGGGCAGACTCGGAAGAGGAGGTTGCGAAGATCAGCAGGTATTCGCGGCCGAGGTAACGCATCAGGGTGAAGATGTTCAGACCAGTCACTAGGCGCAGGATCGAGCCGAGGATGACAACGATGAACAGTGCACATGTGAGGTAGAAGGCGCCCATGAGAATCGCCATGGAACCAATCGCAGCCCAACCCGTGGCACCAACAACGGCGGCAATGGCACCAAACGCACCGACCGGAGCCAGCCACATGATCATCATCATCAGCTTGAAGACAACTTTTTGAACCTCCTTGACACCGTTGAGCACCGGCTCGCCCGCCTTGCCCAGGGACTGCAGGGCGAAGCCAACCATCAGCGCCAGCACCAAGGTGGGCAGTACGGGGATGTCACCGGGGATCATGTCCATCAAGAACTTCACCGTGGAGTTTTCCTCGGCGCCGCCGGATGCCTCGTACGGCTTCAGCTGCAGGCCGGCGCCGGGGTGGATGATGTTGCCCACCAACAGGCCGATACCCAAGGCCACGGTGGACATGGTCATGAAGTACAACAGGGCCAGACCGCCCACCTTGCCCACAGTGGCCGCCTTCGCGATCGAGCCGACACCGACCACCAGGGTGCAGAAGATGATGGGGGCAATGACCATCTTGATCAGCGCGATGAACATGGTGCCCAACGGCTTCAGTGACTTGCCAACCTCGGGGGCCATCAGGCCAATCGCCGCACCGCCAATGACGGCCACAATCACCGCCACGTAGAGCCAGTGGGTCTTGTCCATTTTGCGGCGCGCGTTCTTGGCCTTGACGGCTTTCACTCCCCGTTGAGATGTCATGGTCACTCCTTGTGGTTTTCGCTGGTGGTTTCGGTGGTTAGCATTGGTAGGTGGGCGTGCGATTCGCCTCACATAAGATTGCTCTCAAAAGTGATTCATCTCACCGTTGTGTTCATATTGGTCGCACGAAAGGTGCAGTATGTTTTGGCGCGGTTGGAGTATTGCCCGCAGGCTCTTCGTTGCCAACCTGCTTGTGGCGGTCCTTTTGACGGCCGGGTTTGCCGCAGCCATGGTGTCCGACGCCGGCTCCCGCACTTATGAGCAGACCCGCCATCGCATGCTTTCCGTCGGCACGGCCATGGCAGTTTCGCCCTTGGTGGTGGCGGGCGCCTCCGCCGCCGATCCGCCGGCTGCGCTCCAACCCTATGCAAAGGCCGTGATGGACAACGCGGGCGTCGATTTTGTCACCATGATGAACCCCAGCGGCTTGCGCTGGACCCATCCCGACCCGGCCCGAATTGGGGGCCAGTACACCGGCTCCATCTCGGAAGCGAGGGCGGGGCACCCCTATTTTGAGACGACGGTCGGCACGCTGGGCCCGTCCGTGCGTGCCATTGTGCCCATCAAGGATGCGGCCGGAAACGTCATCGGCATGGTGTCCACCGGGGTGACTGTGAAAAACGTTGAGGTGCTGGTTGCCGCCAGGCTCCCGGCGGTGCTGGGGTTGGCCGCGGCACTCATGCTGGCCGGCTCGCTGGCTTCCTGGCTGGTGGGCCGCTACCTCAAACGCGTCACGTTGGGCTGGGGACCTGAAGAACTGGGACAGCTGTTTGCGTACTATGAATCCGTGCTGCATTCGGTGCGTGAAGGCCTGGTGCTGGTCGACACCCGCGGTTCCATGGTCCTGTACAACGACCACGCCGCCCTGCTGCTGGGCGTCGGCTCCGGCGATGCGGCTTCCACTGCTTCCACTGCTGCGCCGCCGCGGCTGGAGGCGATGGGCCTGCCCGATTCGCTTCGGGAGCTGTTGCAAAGCGGGCGCACGGCGACCGACGAGGTCCACTTGGCCGGCGACCGGCTGCTGGTCGTGAGCCAGCGTCCCGCCCTGGCACCCGGAAGCAACACTCCGGCCGGCACGGTAGCCACCCTACGAGACCACACCGAGCTGACGGCTTTGGCCAGCAGTCTCAGCAGCACCCAAACCCTGGTGGAAGCGCTGCGTTCCCAGACCCACGAGCATGCAAATCGACTGCACGCCATCATTTCCCTCATTGAACTGGACCGACCCCGCGATGCTTTGAACTTCGCCACAGCCGAACATACTGAGAGCATTCGGTTGGGAGGCGAATTTGTCGAAGTCCTCGATGAACCGTTCCTCGCCGCACTCCTGCTAGGCAAACGTGCCCAAGCCGATGAGCGCGG
Organism: Specibacter sp. NPDC078692; assembly: GCF_040686835.1. NCBI lineage: Bacteria > Bacillati > Actinomycetota > Actinomycetes > Micrococcales > Micrococcaceae > Specibacter > Specibacter sp. NPDC078692. Next base: position 99,240 of record NZ_JBFBLV010000001.1, on the reverse strand, counting down.
CGTGAGCCTGGAGCTGACAGCGGCCGGAACCTTGCCGCCCAACACCTTGGATCCGCGCGAACTCATAACCCTGCTGGGCAACCTCGTGGACAACGCCATAGAAGCCTCGGCCAGCTGCGCGGAACAACCCACCGTGTGGGTGGATCTTTTAGTGGCCGACGGCGACCTGACCCTCACCGTCGCGGATAACGGCCCCGGCCTGCCCACCACCGATCTGGATGTCCTTGGCAGAATAGGCACCACGGACAAAGCCTCCGTGGCACCCGGCGGACGCGGTTACGGCATGGCTTTGATCCGCCGCGCAACCGCCGCCCTCGGTGGCACCATCACTGGCGAGAACGACGGCGGCGCCGTCATGACCGCGGTGATCCCCGTTGACGCACTAGCCGCCCACGTACCATCAACACCACCGCCATCAACACCACCGCCATCAACAGGAGGCGCATCATGAGCAATTCTTCTCCCATCCGGGTGCTCGTGGTGGACGATGAACCCATCGCCTTGGCCGCGCACGCGGACTATGTGCGCCGGTTGAACGGTTTTGAGGTGGTGGCCGAAGCGCACGGGATGCAGGCGGCGTTGGCGGCACTGAACGATCCCGCCACTCCTGCCGTGCAGCTGATTCTGCTGGACATGAACCTCACTGACGGGCACGGCCTGGATCTGCTCCGACGCGTTCACGGGCTGGGGCTGGTCCCGGACGTCGTGGCGATCACGGCGGTGCGCGATGTCCAGGTGGTGCGTTCGGCCATTGCATTGGGCATTACGGCCTATCTTATTAAGCCGTTCACCTTTGCTGCGTTCCGGGAAAAGATGGAGAACTACCTCAACTACCACGCAGTGTTGACGGACCGAGCGCAAACCTCCCAGGACGCCATTGACCGGGCGTTGTCACAACTGCGGCCCACCGGAAAATTGGTGCTGCCTAAAGGCATGCTGCCGGAGACCCTCCGCACCGTCGCCGATTGGCTACGCGCTCACGGGCAACCGGCGTCTGCCACCGAGGCCGCTGCCGAACTGGCCATGTCCCGTGTGACAGCGCGGCGTTATCTGGACTATTTGGTGGAAACCGGCTCAGCGCTAAAGGCCCCACGGCATGGTTCGCCCGGCCGGCCAGAACTGGAATACCACTGGCCACTCCCCCGCTAGGCAGAGCACCGTTCAGTGCTCCGGGTCAGTGCTCGGGGTCAGTGCTCCAGGTCAGTGCTCGGGGTCAGTGCTCCAGTTTAGGCGCCACAATAACGTGGGTACCGGCCTCGCGAAACGCCTCCATCTGAGCGTCGGTGATGCGTGAATCCGTGATGAGGTTGCGGAATTCGTGCTCTTGCATGGTGGCGAAGGCGCGCTTGCCAATCTTGGAGGCGTCGGCCAAAATATAGGCTTCCGAGGCGCGGCGTGCCATCTTGGAATTCACCGAGGCCTCTCCCTCATCATTGGTGGTGGGGCCTGCGCCGGGTTCAATCCCATTGACACCAATGAAGGCGAAGTCCAGTGCCACCCGTTGCAAAATAGTGTCCGCATACGGTCCCACCAGCTCGTAGGAGCGTGGGTTCACGATGCCACCGGTGACCATAATCTTGAAGTTGGGGCGGATGGCTAGCTGAGCGGCAATGTTGATGGCGTTGGTAACCACGGTCAAGGTGGGCCGGTTCGATTGGACCATCAAGTCCTCACGGGTGGATAACACCTGAGCCAACGCGGTACTGGTCGTACCACCGCACAAACCAATCACGGCGCCTTTGGGGATCAACGCACTCGCGGCGTGGGCGATCTGCTGCTTTTCCTCGGCATGGTCATCACGGTTGTACCGCCCGGGAAGATCGTAAGAAACAGAACCGCTCCTGGCTCCACCGCGTGTACGTGTCAGCAGGCGCTCGTTAGCCAGTGAATCCAGGTCGCGGCGAGCCGTTGCCGGGGAGACACCCAGCTTCTCAACGATCTCGTCCACTTCCACTTGACCGTCCGCCGCCAGGATGTCCAAGATGGCGGTAAGCCGTTCATTTCTGTTCATTGTTCAATCCTAGGCGGCGAACCGGCCACCGCGTTCAGTTGTGGGTGTGGGTCGCGCCGGCAAAAAGCTCCAGCAGACGTGCAACTTCTGGAATCAGGGCTGCCCGGCCTGCACCCAGGTACTTGCGGGAGTCCACCACAGCCGGATTCTCATCTAGGTAGCTGCGCACAGCGCGCGTGAAGAACCCGTTCAAGTGTGTGGAGACGTTTATTTTCGTCATGCCGGCGGAAATGGCTGCAACGATGTTTTCATCGGACACGCCGGATGAACCGTGCAGCACCAACGGCACCTCCAGGGCAGTCTTCAACTCGGCAATGCGGTCCAAGTTAAGTGCGGCGGACCGCTCAGTCATCGCGTGCGAGGAACCAACCGCCACGGCCAGGGCATCAACACCGGTGGCAGCCACAAACGCAACGGCCTCGACCGGATCGGTCAGCACACCGGGAGCATGCGCACCGTCCTTGCCTCCCACCTTGCCCAGCTCAGCTTCAACGTACACACCACGCTCGTGAGCATAAGCGGCAACGCGGGCCGTGACCTCAACATTTTGCGCATACTCAAAGTGCGCGCCGTCGAACATGATGGAGCCAAAGCCCAGGTCAACGGCTTGGTATGCCAGCGTCTCGTCCTCGGCATGGTCCAGATGCACGGCCACCGGCACGGAGGCCTTGCGGGCAGCAGCCAAGGTGGCCAAAGCAACCGGCTCCAAGCCGCCGTGGAATTTGGCGCAGTTCTCGGAGATCTGCAAGATGAGAGGCCGACCGGCGGCTTCCGCCCCGCCAATGAGACCTTCGATGGTCTCCAGGTGGATCACGTTGAACGCGCCCTGCCCCGTGCCGGCCTTCGCCGCTAGAAACATGATGTCGCGCGTGTTGGTCAAAGCCATGAAATGTGTTCCTTAGTGGTCAGTGAAAATGAGCTGGCTGGCCAACTCGGCGTACGTGGGCGAAATTTCACCGGCGCCAGGCATGAGGACTGCCGCAGCACTCCAGGCTGTGGCGTGGCGCAGGATTTCCCGCAGGTCTTCTTCTCCGTTGGCAAGAGCGACGGCGGCCGCACTCACCGCCGCGTCTCCCGCGCCGGTGGGGTTTCCGCTCAACGGTGCGGGGAGCCTTGCTTGGAGGTAGCGGCCGGGGGCGTCGGCGCTGAAGGCCAGCATGCCGTCTTCGCCCACGCTCACCAGCACGCGTTTGGCGCCGAGGCGTATGAGGGTTCGGGCAGCGGTAACGAGATCGCTCTCCCCCACAGCTTCCATCAGCTCGTGATTATTGGGCTTGAGGAGGTCCGCGCCAGCCTTGGCGGCGGCCAGAATACCGTCACCGGATGTGTCAATGATGGCGGGCACGCCTGCCGCGTGGGCCAGAGCCACCAACGCAGGGTAGAAATCAGCCGGCGCCTGGTCCGGGAGGGAACCTGAGCCCACTAGGACGCCTGGCCGGCGCACGCCGTCGCGCGTCTGGACACCGGCAAGGTTATCCACCACGGCGGCCGCCAGCGCTTCCCATTCAGCGGCGGCCAAGGCCGGGCCGAGCTCATTGAAAATGCTGGTGGTGTTGTTCGCAGCGGTATCGACCAAGGCGATGGTGCGGCGGGTGGGGGCCAACACGGGAACCAGCCGGTGCCAGATCCCGGCAGCTTCCAAATCCGCGCGCAACTGCTCCCCCGTGGGCCCCCCGGCGGTGGCAATAGCGAGGGTGGGGTGACCCAGCTGGTGCGCCACACGTGAGACATTCAGGCCCTTGCCACCAGCGCGGCTCAACGGTGTGGAAACCCGGTGCGAGGAGCCAAGATGCACACCGGCAACTGTGTAGGTGACGTCGACGGCCGGGTTCGGCGTGACGGTCAGGACTACGTTGTTGGCTGAGTTGTTCGCGTTCATGCCTGCGCCACCAGACTCCGTGCCTTGAGCGCCGACCCGATGAGTCCAGCGTTTTCGCCCAGCGCCGCATGCAGGTATTCGGGGCGGCGGTGGAAGGTGAGCAGTTCATCCACGCGGGCGGCCAGCGGCTCGAACAGGGCCGCTCCGGCCATGGAGAGTCCACCTCCCAGAACCACGGTTTCGGTGCCCAGGATGGAGACGCATTGGGCGATGCTGAACGCCAGGGCGTTGATGGCATCGCGCCACACTGCGCTGGCTGCGGCATCACCTTCGGCGGCGAGAGCCACCACATTCCGGGCGCCCGCCACCGTTATGCCGGTGGCCTCGGTGTAGCGTCTGGCTACGGCACCGGCGGAGCCTAGCGATTCCATGATGACCAAGGAGCCATCGGGCGCCGGAACCAGAGCATGGCCAATCTCGCCTGCATATCCGCCGCCAACTACGCGGGCGCCGTCGCACAAAACAGCTCCGGCAATGCCGGTGCCAATGACCAAGATGAGCACATCCTTCTTGCCCACAGCGGCGCCGATACGGAATTCGGCTTCCCCGGCCATGCCGACGTCGTGCCCGAATCCCACAGGCAGACCGAGCGCTTGCGTCAACGTCGCCGTGAACGGGAAATCCTTCCACCCCAGGTTGGCGGAGAAGACGCCCACGCCGGCGGCCTCATCCACAATGCCCGGCACCGTCACGCCCACGGCGGAAATATTCAGCTCGGGATGAGCCGCGCGGTACGCTGCCGTCAGCTCCACGATCCGGGCGCAGATGCTCTCACCGGAGCCGGCACCGTCCAGCGGGGTGGGGTTGCGTTGGACATCCAAGACCTCCACGTCACCGCTGGTGATGTCGCCGAGAATGATCCCGGATTTCATGTCAGTGCCGCCAATGTCGAAGGCCAGGACGGCATCCTCCAGCTCGGGGGTGGGCTGGGCGCCGGTATCGCCAACGCGGTTGGTCAAGGTGTTCATGAAAGTCTCTTTCGGCGTGCAGCACCCGCGGGCATCTGTGCTGTGCGGGCCTGGTCGGAAGCAAACGGCAGGCACCTCACGTTTTCAAGTAACTTCTCAAGAAAGCCGGCAAGAAAGTGGGGTGCCTAACATTTTAGCCAGCAGCGAGGCCCTTAGCGGGCTGTTGTGCGGACTAGTCTTCCAGAATGACCGAGCGGGTGAGGTTGCGCGGCAGGTCCGGGTTCATGCCGCGGGCGCGGGCGCGCTCCAGCGTGACGCGGTGGATGCGGGCCAGTTCTGCCAGCGGATGAGTGGTGGTGTTCACGTACAGCGCACCGGTCTTGGCAACATCGCGATCCAGGCCTTCGGGCTGCTCGCCGAACATCCAGGTGACGCGGTTCGGGGCGGCGATGGAGATCGGGCCGTGGCGGTATTCCTTAGCCGGGTAAGACTCGGTCCACCCCTGCACGGCTTCACGCATCTTCAGGCCGGCCTCGTGCGCCAGGCCCACTGTCCAGCCGGTGCCCAGGAACGTGAACTGCTCGGCGTCAATGAGCTCCTGCTCAACGGGGGCAACTACGGCAGTCTTGGCGTCCTCAACAGCCGCACTCAAATCCATGCCAACGCTGGTCAGCAGGTACGTCAGCGCGGTGGTGGCGAAGCGGGTCTGGACCACTGACTGCTCATCGGCGTAGGGAAGTTCGACGACGGCATCAGCCAAGGTCATGATCGGCGAGTTCACATCGCCCACCAATGCAACGGTGTGCACGGTGCCCTTAATAGCTGTCAAGATTTCTAGCACTTCGGTGGTGGTCCCTGAGCGGGTGATGGCAACGATGGCGTCGTAGCCGCGCTCGGCACCGAGGAAAGCTTCCGAGGCTGCGAAGGCGTCGGTGACTCCCTTGCCGGCAGCTTCGCGGGCAGTGGCGTAGCTCTGCGCCATGAACCACGAGGTGCCACAGCCAATGACAGCAACACGCTGACCATCGGTGGGCAGCAGGTTCTCACTCTTAGCCTGGGCAATCGCCTGAGCCCAAACCTCGGGCTGGCTGGTGAGTTCGGCATCCATGAAGGGACCAAGCTGGGTGTTCTCGCTCATACTGCGCATTCTCCTTGACTAAGAGCTTCCCTGGGCGCAATAAGGCATCCGGAGAAGTTATTTTTCTAGCCCAATCCTAACACAATCTGATTGTAACCACGATGAAAACATCATAAACAATCATTTGGCTGAGATTTCGTTCGCAGAAATGGCCACTCCGGCGACCATGGCAGTTGAGCCGGGTCACGACTACGCGATCTCCTTCGACTACCAGTCGACCAAGGCGAATGAGTACGCGTGGGTTGGCGGTTATGACGGTGCCGCAGGTGCTGTGCAAACGCAGTCCACCCCGTTCCCGGCCAAGCATGAAAGCACCCGCTGGGTGCAGAACTTCACGGCTTCCGCCTGCGGCGACAGCTACGTGGGCCTACTGATCCGTGACGTGGGCCTGCTGCGCACCGGGCTTGTGCACAGCTCTCGAGTGGCCAGACCGGACCCATCATTGGGCAGGGTGCTGATAACGAGTTCACCACTACGCTGGTCTCCAATGAGCCGACTTCCATCTCCAACGCGGCTGTCACGTTGAAGCTACCTGCAGGCTGGAGTACGAGGCCGACAACCTCGGCTACCGCTGCTGCCCGGGTTGTCACCGGCACCGGCACCGACACCGGCACCGACAAGAACGGCAAGGCCGCCGCCGCGGCTACGCCTTCCGAACCCCTGCCCGCCACACACCGGCAGTCAGCGGCATACCCGGACGGTACGCCAAATGCGTTGCCGAGGGTGCCCGCAGCATGTGCAAATCAGCCCGGTGTCCCACAGCGAGCGAACCGACGGCCCGCTCCCCATCAGCGTCGCGACCGGATTCACGCCCCAGCGCCAACGCTCCCCCATAGGTTGCAGCTCGAACAGCCTCGTGCACACTGAGTCCCATTTGCAGCACGGCAGTGGCCACGCAAAATGCCATCGAGGAGGTATACGACGTCCCGGGATTGCAGTTGGAGGCAATGGCCAGTTGCACGCCAGCATCCAGCAGAGTCCTGGCCGGAGCCAAGGGCGCTCGGGTCGATAAATCGCAAGCGGGAAGCACCGTGGCGACCGTGCCTCGGACCCCGTCCCCGCGAGCCGCATGGGCTCCCCCATCCCAGCCGGACCAGGACTGCGCAAGGAGCGCAACGTCGTGCTCGGTCAGGAAATTGACGTGGTCAACGCTAGCCGCACCGAACTCCACGGCGAGCTCAACGCCGGCGCCGTGGCCCAGCTGGTTGCCGTGCACGCGCAGTCCCAACCCGGCGTCGCGGCAGGCGGTGAGCACGGCGCGCGACTGTTCCGGGGTGAAGGCGCCGCGCTCACAAAAGACGTCGGCCCAGTCAGCGTAGGGGCGGACGGCGTCGAGCATGTCGGTACAGACCAGCTCGGTGTAGGCGTCGGCGTCCATGCCGTTGGGGACCAGATGTGCGCCCAAATAGGTGACTTGATCGGCCACGGTGGAGGCGATTCTGGCACTGCGGGCTTCGTGCTCGACGTCTAGGCCGTAGCCGGTTTTTGTCTCGAGATAAGTGGTTCCCTGCGCCACCGCCTCTGCCACGCGGCCCAAGCCTAAGCGGGTGAGATCATAGTCGGTGGCGGCGCGCGTGGCTTCCATAGTGACGGCAATTCCGCCCGCGCTATAGCTTTCCCCGGCCATGCGCGCCTCAAATTCGGCCGTGCGGTCCCCGGCAAAAATCAGGTGCGAATGCGAATCCACCCATCCCGGCAGGATCGCCCGACCCTGCGCGTCCGTGTGCTTATCGGCGGCCGGCGCGTCACTACTGCGGCCAATCCAAGCAATCCGCTCGCCCTCAAGGACCATGGCCGCATCGCTCATGGTGCCTAGCTCGCCGTCTTGAGTCATCAGTTCGCCAATGTTGCTGATCAGTTCGCTCATGCCCTTAGCGTACGACGTCGTTGGGCTGGTTTGGGCGCCTCACCGGCAGCTTGAGTCTGGGATAGCGGACACCGAGATCCTCCTCAGCTTGCGGGGGTGGGAATGTTGGCCGGACAATGGACTTCATGACCTTTGTTTCCCTCTTGGCCTTCGCTGGCCTGTGCCTCATGCTGGCCCTCATCCCCGGGCCCGACACCTTCATGGTGCTGCGCATTTCCCTGAGCCGGGTAGGCGCGGGCATTTCCGCGGCAGCCGGCTCCGGCACGGGCGCCTTGGTCTGGGCTGCCTTGGTGGGCTTTGGCTTGGCCGCCATTTTGGAACAGTCCGCAGAGGTCTTCCGCTGGATCAAGATTGCCGGTGGTTTGTACCTGCTCTACCTGGGCATCTCCTCATTTTTGAAGGCACGCAAAGCTGCCAAGGCCGGGATTGCCGCCGGTGGCGACGGTCATCAACCGTTGGTCTACAGCAAACGCGCGGGCTATGCCGCCGGCGTCGTATCCACCCTGCTCAACCCCAAAGTGGGCCTGTTCTACCTGGCTGTAGTACCCCAGTTCATCCCCCACGGCGCCAACACTCTGGCCGTGGCCATGATCTTGGGACTTACTCTTGCCGTGATCGGTTTTCTGTACTTGGCCACGATTGCCGTACTCGCCTACCGGGCCATGAAGTGGCTGCGCAAGCCCAAGGTCAACACCCTCATTGAACGCATCAGCAGCGGCGTCTTGGCCGTGTTGGGCGTGGGCGTCGTGGCCTCCGGCGCCGCCAGCTAGTTCTTGCAGCTGGCGCCGCCAGCTAGAGCCTCCCGCTAGTTCAGTCCCGCACGCTGCGGACTCAGCGCAGCGGCCAATGGTTCGTCCTGCTCAGGCAGATTCCCGGTGACCAGCTGTGCGGCCAGAGTTGCCAGTGCCGCCGATGTTTGAATACCGTAGCCGCCCTGCCCTGCCAGCCAGAAAAAGTTCGGCACCTCGGCATCGAACCCCACCACGGGCAGACCGTCGGCCGGCTGGGTGCGCAGCCCCGTCCACGCACGTACGACGCCGGTGATCCCCAAAGCGGTCACGGCCTCAATGCGGTGGATCAGCTCGGCGATCTCTGCCTCCACTACTTGTGCGTCGCCTGGCTCGGCACGGACACTCTCGCACGGGGAGATCAGGAGGTGTCCGGCGTCGGGCCTGTAATAGAAGGATTCGTCCGCCGGCTCCACCATGGGACCGGCCGGATCCACCGGTGCCGCTGTGGCAACGATGGCCACGCTGCGCCGGTACGGGGTCAGGCCACGTCGCCGGGCACCCACTATCTCCGCCACGTCATCGGCCCAAGCGCCGGCCGCGTTGACCACGATGCGGGCCGTAATCATCTGGCCGCCGGCCGTCACGCTGAAGCCAGCACCCGTGGCTTCTGCCGCACTGACGGGGTGCCCGGTCAGGACCACAGCACCTGCCGCCACAGCCTCGCGGCGGTAAAAGTCCAGAAGGGCGGGGACGTCCACTTCGCGGGCTGTCTCATCGAGCGCTGCGGCCTCAAAACCCGCCGGGCGTAGATCAGGACTGCGGCGCATCGTCTGGGCATGATCGAGCGCGGTCAAGGACGTGTGAGTGTCCACAAGAGCTTGAACTTGCGCCACCGTGCCAAGGGTCATCATGGGGCGGGGCATGAGAATGGGCGAGGGCAGGCTGGCAGAAATCTGTTCCACGCGGGCAATGCTCCGGTGGGTCAATTCCTGGATAGGAGCAGGCCCGTAGCTGGGCTGCATCTGCCGCGCCGAGCGCGAGGAGGTGTGATAGGCCAGTGATTGCTCGGCCTCCACCAGGACAACGGGGACGGCCGCGGCCAAACGCCAAGCCAGAGACAACCCGGCAATTCCCCCGCCAATGATCAGTACATGCGTATCCATGGCGTTATGGTTACACACCCTGGGGCGCCTGCGCCAACCAGGGCGGGCGGCTGGCGCCATGGCCGCAATGCTTCACGTGCTGGCAATGAGTTCCACTTCGAACCCATCAGAATTTTCCAGGTACGCGGCGTAGTGCCCGGAGCCACCAGCATAGGGATATTTGTCCGCAAACAGTGTTTTCCAGCCATGGCCCACCCCGGCAGCGGAGAGCGCGTCGACATGCTCGGGTGAGCCGGCATGGAAAGCCAGATGGTTTAATCCCGGTGCCGTGCGCTGAGGGCTGCGAGCGCTCAGGGCCGGGGCCTATTCGAGAACAATGTAAGTGGCGCCCTGCTTCCAGCTACTTCCCTTGGGCCAGCTTTGAAAGGCCTCGTAGCCAAGGTTGGCCAGCAGCCATCCCCATTCCTCAGTGGCCCGAGCGAAATCAGGAACCCACAGTTCAATATGGTGCAACGTGCCCATAGAAATCTCAGTCATCAACAGAGTCTTGCATAGAGCTGTACCCAGAGCCCCTCACAAATCCCTGCACGGAACGTAAGTGCATTCCCCTCTCTGGAGCTTCTCCCCCACCGGTCCTCCTCGAATCATGAAATTGCCGTCCGTACGCAGATCATGGAACGCTAAGCAATGAGCGCTTCCCCACGATAGAACTAGGCAAGAAAGGCTGATGCTCCTGTGAACCTTGAGAAAGATCCCGATCACGCATCCCAACTGTGCCGCGAAGCGCAGCTGCGATTAGCTGGCCGCGTTGCGCAGCTAAGCGAGCAAGACATCGCCTCACCCAGCCTCCTTCCCGGCTGGAGTGTTGGCCACGTCTTGACCCATTTGGCACGCAATGCCGACGGCCATGCACGCCGTCTGTCAGGCGCCTTGGAAGGTGTAGACGTTCCAAAATATGCCGGTGGTGAGGAGCAGCGTCGGCAAGAAATCGAGGCTGGTGCCACGCGTCCGGCCGCAGAAATCCTCGCGGACCTCAATGCCAGCATGATTCATCTGGAAGAGATTTTCAGTCTGTGCTCGGCGGCCGGATGGCCCAACGGCCAATTGCTGGGCGGTGGGCAGTATGGTGCGTCCGCATGCCCGGCGCACAGGCTACGTGAAGTGGAAATACACCACGTGGATCTCGGGCTGGGCTACACACCCTCGGATTGGCCAGAAGACTACGTGGCATGGGACCTTTCAGAGTTGCTCGCTACTGTCCCGCAACGGCTGGGGTCGCTGGCTGATCGCCGTTCTTTCATGGCCTGGCTTGCAGGCCGAGGGCCGCTCGATGCGGCAACATCTCTCTCGCCCTGGTAGGCCTGGTAGGCCTGGTCTCGCTGCCGGCCATGAAAGGATAAAACCATGGTCCTGGAACACTTCACCCTGTCCGGTAAAAACTTCAGCCTACGCAGGGCAGTCGAGTCCGACGTCGTGCCCATCATTGAGCTCATGAACAACGATCCACTTCGAGCAGCGGAGAACTCTGCTGCTTCCCAAGACCGCGCGCCCTATATGGCGGCGTTCAGCGCGATTGACCGCGACCCGGCGCAGTTGCTGATTGTGGTTGCTGATGACGCGGAAAAGGTGGTTGCCACGATGCAGTTGACAGTTATTCCGGGCCTTGCCCGCCTGGGCGCCACACGGTTGCTTGTGGAAGCTGTGCGAGTTGATGAGAAATTGCGTGGCAATGGGCTGGGATCGGCCATGATGGGGTGGGCTGTCAAAGAAGGACGACGGCGTGGCGCCGCCTTGGTCCAATTGACCAGTGACAAGGCCCGTGAGGATGCGCATCGCTTCTACGAGCGGCTGGGTTTCACAGCCTCTCATGTGGGCTTCAAACTATTCCTCTAGGCAGAGCTCCCCACCGAGTGGCCCAGCTGCCGAAACTCAGCTGGGATTCGACGCTAACTTAGTCCCGGAAGCTGCGGGCAACCGTCTCCAAGGTCTCGCGATAGCTGCGCCACCAGGCCGGGTTCCCCTCAGCCATGTTGTCGTTGTCGTCCCGATGTCCCACGCTGCCGTCAATTAACTCACGCACGATGTCCGCGTGGCCAACATGCCGCATTGTTTCGGCTGTGACATGCACCAAGATGCGGGTCAGACTCACCGGATTACTCGCCTCGCGCCACCAAGGCACCTGACCGGCGGCACCCATAGGGAGCTCGGAAATCGTCGCGTCTGCATGCGCCCACACGCGCTTGTAGAGTGCCACGATCTCCACACTCGACTCTTCGGGAGTGGCCCACATGTCCGCATTCGCCGAAGCATCTGTTGCCATCCATGAATGATTCTCTGGGAAGGGCCTCTCGAAGACCGCACCAAAATACGCCGCTTCGATCCCTGCCAGATGCTTCACCAGACCGAGCAGGTTTGTAGCAGTGGATGTTAGCGGACGTCGCAGATCATAGTCAGAGAGGCCGGCAAGCTTCCACACCATGGCATCGCGGCCCTCTTGCAAATATCGGCACAGTTCAGCCTTGGCAACATCACTCATGGGTACCGGCTGTCGGCTGGCGGTGCTGCATTCACCACTCCAGAGGACTACGACGGTTGGGCGCTTCATCTCGACGTCGCGAAAGGGCGGGGTTCCCCTTGACGGCGATGGCCCACGCAGCAAACGCGAATGCAGCCACGGCTAGGATCTCGAGGGCGAGCTTGTCTGCACTGGCACTTGTCAGTAGATCAACGATTCCGATGACCGCAAACGTCACGGCTATGACTGCCACGCACGAGGAAAAAATCATTGCCCAGCGGGGTATGTTTCGAGTTTCCTGCATGGCTGCCAACTCCTGAGACTAGAGTAAAAGCGTAGGGATCCACATCCTACGCTAGTGACCATTCTCCTCGCAGGATGGAATAGAGCATGGAATCCCGCCGCTGCCCCCGGATCCGTCGATGCGAACGCAGCCGCCCCTCCAAGGCGAATCCACTCTTTTCCAGGACTCGAACTGACCCCTGGTTTTCCGGATGGCAGGTGGCTGTGATGCGTTCAAGTTCAAGGCTGTTGAAGCCGAAACTCAGGAGCATGGACACGGCCTCACTCGAGTACCCCTTGCCCCAGTAGTCTCGGTGGAACGTGTAGCCAAGCTCGCCGTTGCGATCATGCGGATCGGTGATCCAGATAGCTACCGATCCAATGGCCTTGCCATCCAAAACAGCCGCCAGGGAAAAAGCAGTTCGGTCCGGGTCTAGGTGCTCCTGCGCGGCGGCTTCAACAAAGGCCGTTGTCTGCTTCAGAGCATTAGGCTCCCACGTAGAGAACTGGGACACCAACGGATCGGCGGTGTACTCATGAACGTCGGCAATGTCGTTCACATCAAAGTCGCGCAAGCCCAGTCGGGGTCCGGAGGGATAGATCGTTGAACTGCTCATGATTCACCTATTCATTCCAAAGCCAAGGCTCAATCCTAATCCGCGCCAGGAGCAACCCACCCCTGCAAGCCGATAGCTCACCTCTGCATAGAATGGTGGAAGTGTCCGCAATTTCCCGCGTCAAGGTGAGCCCATGTCCAGCTGTTGCAGTCCTCGAGGCCGAGATAACCACACCCCTGGCATCGCAGCCGCCCCTCAAATCTTTTCCCTGAGCGTCCCGTCTGCGCAAATTCCTGCTCGCGAACTGTCTGAGCATGCACCGCCCCAGCTTGCACAGCCCCTACACGGCGACGCCCACATTCCGGCCGGCACCTTTTCCATGGGCGATCCCTTTGACGAGGGCTACCCGGCCGACGGCGAAACCCCCGTCCACGAGGTTGCCATCTCCGCCTTCAGCGTTTCCACCACGGCCGTGAGCAACACCGAGTTCGCCGCCTTTGTCGACGCCACCGGATACCGCACCGAGTCCGAGACCTACGGCACCTCCGCCGTTTTTCATCTGGCCGTCCAGGCAGACAAAGCCGACATCCTGGGCACAGCCGCCGGGACTCCTTGGTGGCTCAATGTCCGCGGCGCCGATTGGGCACACCCGGCCGGTCCGCGCTCCCACTGGGAGGAGATCGCCAATCATCCTGTCACCCAGGTTTCACACACCGATGCACTGGCCTATTGTGCCTGGGCTGGCCGCACCCTCCCCACCGAGGCCCAGTGGGAGTACGCTGCCCGCGGCGGGCTGGCTGCCTCGCGTTACCCGTGGGGGAATGAACTTCACGGCGCGGATTCCGATGGTGTTGCCGTGCACCACTGCAATATCTGGCAGGGCACCTTCCCCACCGAAAACACGTGCGACGACGGATACCTCACCACCGCCCCCGTGGACAGTTTCAAGCCCAATGCCTACGGTCTGTTCCAAACCAGCGGCAATGTCTGGGAATGGTGCGCGGACTGGTTTCTGCCCAAGTACTACAAGAGCTGTCTAGCTAAAGGCACCGTGGAAAATCCTCCCGGCCCCACGATTGGCCGCGGCCGTGTCATGCGCGGCGGCTCCTACCTCTGCCACGACTCCTACTGCAACCGCTACCGCTTGGCAGCACGCAGCTCCAACTCCCCCGAGTCCGCGAGTGGAAATCTTGGCTTCAGGACCGTCGCACTCTAAACCAGTTCACTAGTTCACTGTCAGCTGCTTCACAGTCTCCGGCTTCACAGTCCGCGGCTTTGAATCCAGTCGATCAAGGCATCGGCCTGCTGACGCTGAAACGGCCGCAGGGTGGGAATGCCCGCGGGCGCCGGGCGCCGGGACATGTCCAGGAAATAGCCGGCCCATCCGGCCATGACGGCGGTGATGGCGTGAGCGTTGGTTCCGGCAAAGACAGGATGGGTTTCAAAGAACTGATCCACCTGCGCTGAAGGATTGAGCGTCTTCACGTTGATCAGCACGCTGAGCCCATCCACCCAGGCGGCTCCTCGGGCAGCCCACGGCCAGTCCAAAAACACCACGCCACGGCCAGTACCATTACCAAAACGGCCAGCATCCTGCCCCCGGCTGTGCCACGAACCGGCGCCAGGATCCTGACCGGTCAAGAGGATATTGTCCGCGCGCAGATCCCCATGAACCAGCGTATCCCCGGCCAGCTCCAAGGTGCCCCGTTGCGCCACTTCCACCAGCTGATCCAGATGACTGGCAGCCCACGAACCCATTGTTTCCAAAGGCCGCGACCGTAGTCTTTCCCATCCCAGAAAAGCGCCTTGCAGGGATTCTTGGTACCGTGGCAATTCCAGCTCAGCGGGCAGATCAAGCTGCCCCACGCTGACCAAAGCATCCAGTACCTGCACCACCTCGTGTGCCACCCATGGTTCCTGCGGGTGCCGGCCCGCAACATCGGCGAGGACCAGCGCAACCCAGGTGCCGTCGTCGTACATCCCGAGGAAATCCGGCACCAGCACACCAGGCGGGAGCGCCGCGGTGACGGCGGCCTCGCGGCGGTGCAGCCCCGGTGTGGTGGCGTTGTGCAGCGCACTGGCGGCCTTCACAAACGCCCGCCGGCCCGAGGCCAGCTGCACCCTGTCCGCCGAGCCGGGCGAGAATCCACCCGGCTGGGACTCGGCTTCGGTGACCGCTTCACCCAAGATGTTCTCCACACCGTCGCGAACCGTCTGTGGCAGCTGGGACCACGTGATGCGCTGATTCATGGGTGCGGGGCGAGCGTGAGCACGGTGGCGTCGTCGGCTACTTCGCCGATCCGGCCCTGGTGGACGCGGAGCTCGTGCATGAGGCCGAGTGCGTCCACGGTGGTGGAGGTGCGGGCCAGGAATTCTTCGGGGCCGCTGACCAAGCCGAGGTCGACGGCGCGCCAGGCTCCGTCGCTGGCCATCACCATGATCTCGGGCCGGCTTAGTTGCACCACGTGGGCGTGGTCTGCCGCTTCGGGTTCCCGCCGCGCCACCCACAGCCGGTCGGGGGTGTTGCGGAGTTCGCGGTCCTGCCGCAGCTTGGCCAGCCGCTGTTCCGGGGTGCCCTCCGGAATGCGAGCGTCGGCGAGCTCGGCGCGGACGAGGTGAGTGGCGCCGTCCTGTGTGCGCACCACCACGGAGCAATCTGCCAAGCTAGCAATCTCGACGCCACGGCTCGTGAGCTGGGCGACGGAGATGGCGGCGCTGGGGAAGCGGACCATTTCCGGGCCGACTAAGACTGTTCCGGCGGAGTCGATCGCGGCCAGAGAGTCCGCCAGCAGAGCCCGCACGCCGTGTCTACTTGTTGTTGCACTGCGGGGATCGCTGGAAACGCTGGGATCGCTGGAAACCTGCGCCAGAATCATGGACAATTGCTGGGCCAACCACTGAGGATCGGAGGCTGCGGGCAGGTTCAAGGGATCCAGCAGGCTCGTGGCGCCGTCAATGATCCAGGCATTGGGACCGTTGAAGCCGCAACTGTCTTCCAGGACATGGGCATCGCCCTCAAACTGGACGCGGGCCCGGATATCCCAAATAAAGGTCATGGTTTCATCCTGCCACGCCACCGGGGCGCAGACGGCCAGGGCCTGACCTGGTGCGCAAAAATGGCTCACTCATACGCACCATTCATTGTTACTGGTGCGTATGAACACTCATACGCACCAGTAACAATGAATGGTGCGTATACAGGTTAAGCCACCACCCCGCGGGCGGCGACAAAGGCGCGTACGCACGTTTCGACGTCGTCCGCACTATGCGCGGCCGAAAGCTGCACCCGGATGCGGGCGGCACCGCGCGGGACCACGGGGAAACTGAAGGCCGTGACGAACACGCCGTGCGCCAACATGGCATCGGCCACGCGAGCGGCTTCCACGGCGTCGCCGAACATGACCGGGACAATGGCGTGCTCGCCGGGGAGCAGTTCAAAGCCCTCCTCGCTCATGCGGCGTCGGAACAGGGCGGCGTTCTCAAACAGCTTCGTGCGCAGCTCGGCCGAGCCGGCCACGAGTTCCAGCGCCTTGAGCGTGGCAGCCACAATGGCGGGGGCCAAGGAGTTGGAGAACAGGTAAGGGCGCGCCTTTTGACGCAACATCGCGACAATTTCGCCGCGGCCGGCGACGTAGCCGCCCGACGCGCCGCCCAGGGCCTTGCCGAAGGTGCCCGTGTAAATGTCCACGCGGTCGGAGACGCCGGCGTGCTCGGGTGTGCCGGCACCGGTGGCGCCCATGAAGCCCACGGCGTGGGAATCATCCACCATGACCAGGGCGCCGTACTGCTCGGCGAGGTCGCAGATGGCTTCAAGTGGGGCCAGGAAACCGTCCATGGAGAATACGCCGTCGGTGACGATGATGGTGCGCCGGGCCCCTGCACCATCACGGAGTGCTGCGGCGGCCTGCAGCTGGGTTTCCAGATCTGCCATGTCCTGGTTGGCGTAACGGAAACGCGCAGCCTTGGACAGGCGGATGCCGTCAATGATGGAAGCGTGGTTCAGGGAGTCGGAGATGATGGCGTCCTCTGCGCCGAACAGCGATTCAAAAACGCCACCGTTGGCGTCAAAGCAGGACGAGAAGAGGATGGTGTCCTCGGTGCCCAAGAACGTCGAGACGGCCGCTTCCAGCTCCAGGTGCAGATCCTGAGTGCCGCAGATGAAGCGGACACTGGCCATGCCGAAGCCGTGGCTGTCCATGGCGTTCTTAGCGGCGCCGATGATCTCCGGATGATCGGCCAGGCCAAGGTAGTTGTTGGCGCAGAAGTTCAGCACGGGCGCACCCTCGCCGTCCAGCGCTCCGGCTGTGATGTGGCTGGACTGCGCGGAGCTGATCTTGCGCTCGGTCTTGAACAGTCCGGCGGTGCGGATCTGCGCCAGTTCGGCGGTGAGCTCATCTTTCATGGAGGTGTACATGGGATTCCTTAGTCTGGTGCGAGTGGTCTGTGGTGGCGAGTACAGTGGCGGGATGGACGACGGCGGGAGGCGCCTGACGCCGTCGTGCTTAAGAAAACGGAGCTACTTTAGGCGAAAACGGTCCAGTCGAGGACCACTTTGCCGCCGCGGCCGGAGCGGGCGATCTCGAAGGCTTGCTCCCATTCGGTGGCGGGCAGGACATCGGTAACAACACTAGCCACGGCCGCGCGCAGCACGGGGTTGGAGGAGAGCATAGCGGACATGGCGTACCAGGTTTCAAACATTTCGCGCCCGTAGATGCCCTTGAGGGTGAGCATGTGGGTGACCACTTTGCCCCAGTTAATGTCGATCGCTGAGCTGGGCAGGCCCAGCATGGCGATGCGGCCGCCGTGGTTCATGTTGTCGATCATTTCCTGCAGGGCCGTGGGGTGGCCGGACATTTCCAGGCCGATGTCAAAGCCCTCGCACATGTCTAACTGCAGCTGCGCATCTTTCACGCGGGTGGTGGCGACGTTGATGGCGAGGTCGGCACCCATCGCGGCGGCCATGGCCAGGCGCGGTTCGGAGACATCGGTGATGGCAATCTTGCGGGCGCCGGCGTGGCGAGCCACGGCCACAGCCATCAGTCCAATCGGTCCAGCGCCGGTGACGAGGACGTCTTCGCCGACCAGGCCGAAGCTCAGGGCGGTGTGGACGGCGTTGCCCAGCGGATCGAAGATGGCGCCGAGTTCAGGGGTGATGGAGGGGTCTTTGTGCACCCAAACATTGGATTCGGGGATGACCACATATTCGGCGAAGGCGCCATCACGCTGCACGCCTACGGAGACCGTATTGATGCACATGTGGCGGCGGCCGGCGCGGCAGTTGCGGCACAAACCGCACACCACGTGACCTTCGCCGGAGACCTTGTCCCCCACTTTGGTGCTGTGCACGCCGCCGCCCACGGCTACCACTTCGCCGTAGAATTCGTGGCCGGCAATGAGTGGGGCATTGATGGTTTCTGCGGCCCAGGCGTCCCACGCCTGAATGTGCAGGTCGGTGCCGCACAGGCCCGTGGTGTGCACTCGGATCTTCACTTCGCCCTCGCCGGCTTCCGGCTCTGGGCGTTCAACGAGTTCGAACCCAGCGTGTGGACCGGATTTGTACAGTGCTTTCATGGGCAGCTCTTTCGTGGTGCGGTGGTGCGGACGTCAATGTCCGATGCTGGGTGGATTACGTGCTTCATTGCGTCATTTTCAGGAGGCTTAGTGTCCATTAGAACCCGCAAAACCGTTTAGGACAATCGATAATTTCTCCATCGTCGATTAAGTAAAACCTAAACTGTAGGCTGGTGGCATGGAACTCCATCAACTGCATATGCTGCGTGAGCTGGGCGAGCTGGGTAGCGTCAAGGCCGTGGCCGATACCCTGTCCGTGACGCCGTCGGCTGTGTCTCAGCAAATTGCGTTGCTACAGCGCCATATAGACACTCCGTTGACTCGCCGCGATGGCCGGAATCTGGTGCTGACCGAGGCGGGCAAGGTGCTCGCCAGTGCCGGGGCGCAGGTCATGGACGCCATGGCCGCGGCGCAGGCCGCCATCGGCGCCTATCAGGACGACACCAGTGGAACCGTCACCATCAGTGGTTTTCACAGCGCCGGGCAGGCTCTCTTCGCGCCGCTGGTCCGGAAGCTGGCGGCACGCCGCGCCGCGGGTGGGGTGGGCGGTACTGCCACTGTGCCGCAGCTGCGCTTTTCTGATGAGGACGTGGCGCAGCAGGACTTTGCGGCCTTGACGGCCCGTTACGATCTGGTGTTGGCACACCGTATGGATCACAGCCCGCCGTGGCCACAGCCGGGACTCCGCGTCATCCCGCTGGCCCGCGAACCACTCGACGTTGCCGTGGCGATTGACCACCCACTGGCCGCCAAAGCGGCGGTGTCCGCGGCCGACGTCGTGCGCTATCCATGGGTGAGCAGCCGCAGCGGCTACTCCCCCGCGGACGTGCTGGTGGCCGTGGGCGCCATGGCCAGCCATCCCGTTGAGGTGCTGCATCGGATCAACGACTACTCGGCAGCCGCTGCGCTGGTATCCACGGGTGAGGTCATCGGATTGCTGCCGCGGTACACCTCCGGTCCGGTGCTAAATCCTGGCGGCGGGACCAACCCTACTGTGGTGCTGCGGCCGTTGACGGGCATCAATACGCGGCGCCGAATTGACCTGCTGGCTCGGCCGGAGAATCTGCGGCGGGCCTCGGTCCAGCTGGCTGCCCACGCGATGCAAGAAGTCATGGCGGAGCTCGTAGCCTCCGCTGCATAGGGGGGCTCCGTGAGGACTGGAATATCAACTTGAGCTGGGGTTAGCCACCAGAACCGCAGTGTAACCACCGATCTCGCGGCTAACTCCAGCCCTAGTTGGCGTGCACGAGGCTTCTGCAGCCCAGACGCCAAGAGCCGCAACTTCCTGAGAGAAGTCACGGCTCTTGGTAATGCTGTTTCGGGGTAACGCTGTTTCGGGTGGGGTGTTTAGCCCTCTACGCCGAGAGTCTTAAGGATCAGCTCGCGAACGCGGCCGGCATCGGCCTGCCCGCGAGTCACCTTCATAACGCCACCAACAATGGCACCAACGGCCTGGACCTTGCCGCCACGGATCTTATCCGCAACGTCAGGCTGGGCTGCCAGTGCTTCATCGATCGCGGTCTGCAGAGCGCCATCGTCAGAAACCACAGCCAGTCCACGCTTGGCCACAACCTCGGTGGGCGTACCCTCACCCTCAAGGACGCCGTCGAGCACCTTGCGGGCCAACTTGTCATTGATGGCGCCTGAGGCGATGAGCTTCTCGATCTCAACCACGACGGCGGGTGTGACACCCAGCGCTGCGGGGTCGACGTCGGCCAGCTTGGCACGGCGTGCGATCTCGCCCATCCACCACTTGCGCGCTGCTGCGGCGGTGGCACCGGCGGCAATGGTTTCTTCGATTTCGTCCATGAGGCCGGCGTTGACCACGTCGCGGAACTCCAGATCGCTGTAACCCCAGTCAGCCTGCAGGCGCTTGCGGCGCTCGGCCGGCGGCTCGGGCAAAGTGGCGCGGAGTTCTTCAACCCATTCGGCGCTGGTGACGATGGGCACCAGATCCGGTTCCGGGAAGTAGCGGTAGTCATCAGCGTCGGACTTGGGACGGCCCGAGGTGGTGGACTTGGTGTCTTCGTGCCAGTGACGGGTTTCCTGCGTGATCGGCACACCGGAATCCAAGACGGCAGCGTGACGCTGGATCTCGAACTTCACGGCATTTTCGACGGCGCGCAGGGAGTTCACGTTCTTCGTCTCGGTACGGGTGCCGAGCTTTTCCTGGCCGTGCGGGCGCAGGGAGACGTTGGCGTCGCAACGGACGTTGCCGTGCTCCATCTTGGCCTCGGAAACGCCCAGGTTTTTCACGATTTCACGGATGGCCGCAACGTACGCCTTGGCCAGCTCGGGGGCACGCGAACCGGCGCCTTCAATGGTCTTGGTGACGATTTCAACTAGCGGTACACCTGAACGGTTGTAGTCCACCAAGGAGAAGTCGGCACCCTGGATGCGGCCCGTGGAACCACCCATGTGGGTCAGCTTGCCGGCGTCTTCTTCCATGTGGGCGCGTTCGATCTCGACATGGAAGACTGTGCCGTCCTCGAGCTCGATGTCGATCCAGCCGTCGTAGCAGATGGGGTCATCGTACTGCGAGGTCTGGAAGTTCTTCGGAGTGTCCGGGTAGAAGTACTGCTTGCGCGCGAAGGTGCTGTGCGGGGCAATCTTGCAGTTCAAGGCCAAGCCGATCAGAATCGAGGACTCGACAGCCCTCTTGTTCACCACCGGCAGTACGCCGGGCAGGCCCAGGCAGACTTCGTTGACGTTGGTGTTGGGCTCGTCGCCAAACACGTTGGGGGCGGAGGAGAACATCTTGGTCTTGGTGTTCAGCTCAACGTGCACCTCGAACCCGAGAACGGGTTCGTACTTTTCCATGGCTTCTTCGAAGCTCAAAATGGTTTCAGTGTTCATTAGTTAGCCTCCTCGGCTGCAACAGCTGTAGATGCGAGGTCCGGGGCCTGGTTCAGCATGGGGCCGCCCCACTTGGCCTCGAGCAGGGATTCCAGAACAGCACCAACACGGTAGACGCGGGCGTCCTCGCGGGCCGGAGCCAGCAGCTGGATACCTACGGGCAGACCGTCTTCGTCGGCCAAGCCACCGGGCAAGGTCAACCCGGGGATACCGGCCAGGTTTGCCGGGATGGTGGCAACGTCCTGCAGGTACATGGACAGCGGGTCATCAAGCTTCTCGCCCAACTTGAACGCCGTGGTGGGCGTGGTCGGGGAGATCAACACGTCAACCTGCTCGAAGGCTGCCTCGAAGTCGCGCTGCACCAAGGTGCGCACACGCTGGGCCGAGCCGTAGTAAGCATCGTAGTAACCGGCGCTCAAAGCGTAGGTACCCAAGATGATGCGGCGCTTGACCTCGGCACCGAAACCGGCGGCGCGAGTGGCACCCATGACGCGCTCAATGGTGAGCGGACCTTCGGTGGGCAAAGTGCGCGTGCCGAAGCGGACGCCGTCGAACTTGGCGAGGTTGGAAGATGCCTCACTGGGCATGATCAGGTAGTAGGCACCCAATGCGTAGCCGAAGTTGGGGCAGGAAACCTCAACGATTTCAGCACCGGCTTCGCGCAGCAGCTCCAAGGATTCGTTGAAACGGTTCTCGACGCCGGCCTGGAAGCCTTCGCCGTGCAGTTCCTTGATGACACCAATCTTCATGCCCGCAACGTTGCCCAAGCGGGCGGCGTCGGCGAGGCCGGTGGAGGGATCGGTCAGGGAGGTGGAGTCCTGGGGGTCGTAGCCGCCAATGACTTCCTGCAGCAGCGCCGAGTCCAAAACGGTCCGGGAAACCGGGCCAATCTGATCCAGCGAGGAGGCCATGGCGATGGCACCGTAACGCGAAACCGCACCATAGGTGGGCTTCACGCCAACGGTTCCGGTGACCGAGCCGGGCTGGCGGATGGAGCCACCGGTGTCGGTACCCAGAGCCAGAGGAGCTTCGAAGGAGGCCACAGCAGCTGCCGAACCGCCGCCGGAACCGCCGGGGATCCGGTCCAGGTCCCAGGGGTTGCGGGTCAGGCCGTAGGCGGAGTGCTCCGTGGAGGAACCCATGGCGAACTCATCGAGGTTGGTCTTACCCAGCATCGGCATGCGAGCGGCCCGGATCTTCTTGATCACCGTGGCGTCGTAGGGGCTCATCCAGCCCTCGAGGATCTTGGAGGCGGCCGTGGTGGGCTGGCCCTTGGTCACGATCAAGTCCTTGATGGCGATCGGCACACCGGCGAGCTCGTGGAGCTCCTCGCCAGCGGCGCGGCGCGCATCAACATCGGCAGCGACGGCGAGCGCCTCTTCACCGTTGACGTGCAGGAACGCGTGGATGCCGCGCTCACCGCCGTCGATCTCGGCAATGCGGTCAAGGTGAGCCTGGACCAGCTCAACGGAGGTAATTTCGCCGGTGGCCAGCTTGGCGGCCATGACGGCGGCGCTGGAACGGATCAATGCAGAAGCACTCATGGATTAGCTCTCCTCCAGGATTGCGGGAACCTTGAAACGGCCGTCAGATGCGTCCGGGGCACCCGAGAGTGCTTCTTCAACGGTGAGCACGTGGCCCACAACGTCTTCGCGCATGACGTTGGTCAGCGGAATCGGGTGCGAGGTGGCGGGCACATCGGGCCCTGCAGCCTCGCTGACGCTCTTGACTGAATCCACAATTACTGCCAGCTCAGTGGCCATGCGGTCCAGTTCTTCGTCGCTCATCTCGATGTGAGCCAGTTGCGCCAAATGCGCTACATCGTCACGGTTGATCGCAGCCATGGATCTCCCCTACAAAAAAGAAAAAGTTGTCCAGACTAGCTTATCTCGCATGGCGCAGCGCAAATCCCGCCTGCTATGAGATGCCTGTCTCTGCTACGGGTTCAGGGTTGGCGCTTTTGGGAGGGTTCGGTCTTGGGGCTGCCATCCTTGGGGCGCCGGGCCCAGAGGCGGGAGCTGCGGGCGGAAAGTGCCAGCAGTACCAGAATGTCCAGCGGCAGACCCAGTGGATCTTCGGACAGAGAGATATTTTCGCCGTGCAAAAGCGTGAAGCCAGCCTGAATAACGAAACCAACGCTAAAAGCCAAAGTGGCAATTCTCGCCCAATTGCTGCCACGGAGAATCAACACTGCCAGCAGTCCGTAGATAAGGAAGGCAATGGCGGAGATTCCAATGACCACCATCAGTACTGCACTGATGGTTTGCTGATCCGCTGTGTTCAAGCTGGAGGCGGTGCTGGCCACAGCCGTGTTCCAGTCCTTGACCATCAAGCCAATAGTCACGATCCCCACCACCAAACGAAGGGCCATCAGCAGCACACCAAGCGTTGTGGGAATGGGGCGCCTGTTCGCCTGTGCCGCACGCCGGGCATCGGTGTCAGGCCCCAGCGGGTTGCCGTCGGGCGGGACGGTGAGGTGTCCGACGTCGACCATGGGCAGGTCCCCATCGGTGACAATGGTGTCCCCTCCCCCGTTACGAGAGTGATAGCCGCTGGAGAAATCCTTGATGACGCGCACCTCGATATCGGGGCCGCCCTCTTGGATCGAGCGCACAATGTGGTCACGTTCCCGGTCGGTATCAGGGGCAATTTTGTGCGTGATCTGCAAGGTGAAGATAGAGAAACCTACGGCCCGGTCAAAGGTGCCGGCCGCCATCCAATCGGCACGGTGCCCGCCGGGGAGCATCCAACCGTCGGGGCAACGCCAGAACCGGACATGGTGACGTTTGGCGGGATTGCCAGCCACTTCCTGCTGATAGGCCAAATCCTGCGGGTGGCCGAAGAGCAATAACGGGCTGACGGGAGCCTCGTCGTAACTTTGCTTCAGGAGAGTGGAGGTGATGATGCGCCAGCTCGAACGCAGGGTAACCGGATCCGCCCTGATCCAGCCGGCCCGAGTCATCGCCTCATGCAGTTGTGCCTCGCTGCCTACGACGGCCAGGTTGATCGGATCACCCAGGAGGCCATCGCTGGTCCGTGCCCGGCCAATGAAGTAGTCGGGCACATATATTTTGGTCAAAATACGGTGGAGCCGCGGCAACACCAAATACGCCAGCACCATCCAGAACAGGAACAAGAACGGGATCATGTACCAGCCACTGAAGAGGCCTTCGGATAACACCAAGTAGGCCAGCCAGAGTGCTGCGAATGCGCCAAAAATGAACGCCGCGTAGTCCACCATCGAGTTCAGGGATCGACGCCGGGACCGCCATGAAGTACCGGCCTCTTTGGGCTTCGAGGTGGCGGTCACTGCCGGAACCCCGTCAAGGCAGCTTTGTACACAACATGACACATATGGTCATCATACTGCTGGCTCTAAAGTGCCATCCGATACACCCTGAGCATCTTGCCGTTTTCGGGAATGGGCCAGTCCCGCTCCGGAGCGCGAGTAAAGCCCAACTTTTGGTACAGCGCGTGGGCAGTATGCCAATCATCGCCCGTGGTCAGGCTCACGGCGCGGATACCCTCGGTGTGGCGGGCGCGGTCCAGGATGTGCTCCACCATTGCCCGTCCGGCACCGCTTCGCTGCACGGCGGGGTCCACCACAAGGAGCCTGAATTCAAGCTCATCCGGCAGCGCAATGTCCGCCCACTCATCGCCATAAACGGCCAACGTCGCTGAGCCAATCACCACACCGTCCCGCTCCGCCACGATCATCGGAGCTGCGGCAGCCCGTTCCCCCACCCGCATGATCTTTTGCATGTACGGATACTCGGCGCTGTCGAAGTACCCGGCGCCGAGGTAGGCGTCAGCGGTGATGCGTGCGACGGCGTCGTAGTCTGCTTCGATGATGGGACGAACTGTGGTGCTCATGCGTAGGGCTTTCCGGTGGATACTTGGCGCAAGTCCGACTCCGGAACTTGCCTCCCTTAGTCTTTCGTACCTAGGTGCCTCGAGAGAAATTCGGCGGTGGTTGCCGCGGCAAAGCGGCACCTGGACCGGGGATCTCGAGCCAGCTGCGATTCCAAACTGCAGCTACTGCGAACTTCCCACCCCACCTGATTCCAAACTGCAGCTGACGCGACAAATTCTCCAATTCTGTCGCATCAGCTGCAGTATCAAGCCTCATCTGCGTCAATCCAGCGCGGTTCGGCCCAACCCAAGCCCCGGGCCGGGACCTCAAAGGCCGGTTCCACGCCTGAGATTCGGATCGCCGGAGGCAGCCTTAGCCCTGGCCCCCAGGCGGTGTCTTCCGGGATCAACACGGAAGCATCCAGTTCCGGTACAGGTGCGTCCGGGTCCGAGGGTGCTGTGCGCATCAGTTCCACCGCCGTCCGAGCCAGCGAGAGACGCGCACTGCGCACCGTCCCGTCGAGGCTATCCCGCCAAGCATTGATAGCGGCCGCCGCACACAAATATCCTGTGGCATGATCCAGCGCCTGGACTGGCAAAGGATGCGGCGTCTGCGAGCCAAAGTGCCCCATTCCGGCGTCAGCAATGCCACAGCTCATTTGCACGAGCGAATCAAAACCGCGCCGATGCACCCACGGTCCACTCCACCCATAAGCGTTCAGCCCCACATCAATCAGATGCGGGTATCGTCTGGCCAGCTCATCCGCCGACAAACCCAATTTATCCAGCGCATCGCCCCGGTAACCGTGAATGATAATATCGGCCCCAGCCAGCAACTCATGAAGCGCAGCCAGCCCACCCGGCGTTTTCAGATCCAGCCTGGCGCAGCGTTTTCCCACGGTCAGCTCCGGCTCAAGTACTGGTTCCTCCCACTCCGGCGGGTCAATCCGCAACACCTGCGCACCGTACGACGCCAGAAAACGCGTGGCAACAGGTCCGGCAATGATCCGGGTCAGATCCAGCACCCGAACGCCTGCCAACGGTCGCTGCGCATCCGCGGCTCGGACGTTTCCGCGCGCCGAGCCCCGTTCCCCCTGACGTGCCTCTCCCCACACGATCAGCGGTTCACTAGCAACAGCCTGGCCCTGCGGATGCGCCATCCACGCCGTGGGCGATCGCATGACAGCCGCGCAACCGTTCGCCGTAACTACTGCATTCTCCAGCGCCTCCCCTTGCCAAAGTTCGACGGCGGCACTCACCGTTGCACGGTCAGCACCAGGGCCCAGCCCCAGCACGTTGAGGGCGGCGGCTTTGTGGTGTGGGGCGTTGGTGTGGAGCCGAATCCAGCCGTCAGCGCAGCGATAATCACCAGCAATGGAGTCCCAAACGGGTGGCAGTTCCCAACCAGCGGGCGTGAACGACATGCCGAACCACAGCGAGGCCAGGTCCTGGTCCACGGATACTTCCGGAGGCGCAGCACCATAACGCTGGGCCAGATCAGCCACGGCCTGTCCAGCCTGGGCCATTGCGGCGACGGCAAAGCCGGTGACATCAAACGCCGCACGAAGCGCCCCCGTACCCGTAACCGCCCCCGGGATCTTCATGATGAAACCCTTCCGTCCATACACAGAAACCCGGCCGCGGCATCGAAACAGCAGCTCATGCGGTCAACCCCGACACCAGCGATTCCAAATTGCAGCTGATGCGATAAAAATGCCCGGATCATCGCCTGATCTGCAGTCTCAACCCGGAGAGCCGAAAATAATCGCATCAGCTGCTGTTTCGAATTACCAAAACCGCAAAGACTTACTCCACCGGGGCGAAGCCGCTTTTCAGTCCCGGGACGCAGGCACCGGTCCAGACTGAGAGGACCTCTTCGCGGGAAGGCAAACCGTTCACCGCAGGGCTGAGCTCGGCCCGGTGCACCCATGCTCCGGCTTCTTCGGCAATGAGTCCACCGGCAGCGAAGTCGTGCTCGAACAGGCCGTACTCCAAGTACGCATCTACCGACCCTTCGGCCACAGCGCACAACTCCAGAGCAGCTGATCCTAGCCGACGGAAATCGCCAAAGTGGTCCATCCGCCCGTCGAGTTCTGAGACTAGCCGACGCCGCACATCGGCGTCGTAAGTCAATGACGTCGACAGCAGGGTGCCGCCGCGGGGCTCCACGGGACCGTGAAGTTCGCGCAGAAGCTGTGCACCGTCTGCCCGTGTTTCATCCAGCCACGCGCCACCGCCCTGTGAGGCGAAGTAGATCCGACGCAACGCCGGAGCGTTAACCACCCCGGCCAGCCATGCGCCGTCGGGCCCCATGACGGCAACCGAGGTGCCGTAGTAAGCAATGTTCCGGATGAAGTTCATGGTGCCATCGAGCGGGTCGATGCTCCACCTGTACCCGGACGGCTCGGCCGGGAGCTCCGGTGCCAGCTCCTCACCCGTGATGACGTCGTGCGGGCGGGCTTCCTGAATGACGGCCCGGACCGCGTTTTCGGCTGCCACGTCAAAAGCCGTTACCCAGTCGGCGTCGGAGGATTTCTCCTGAGCTCCAAAGCCCGCCGGATCCCGCGCGGCAAGGACAGCGGCACCGGCGGCAGCCGCGCGCAGGGCCACTTCGAGAAGTTCGTCAACGGTCACGGCGGAGGGGGTCATGAGGTTCCTTTGTTAGTTGGTCTCGGTTGGGAGGTCAGCGGTCATCTCACCGGCAGGATCGGCTGCAGCCTCAGCGGCACCATCAGCCGGAAGCGGCCCCGATGCCAGCAACAGCAGGAACGCTTCCTCGTCCAACACGGGGACTCCCAGCGCCTCGGCCTTATCCAGCTTGGTACCGGCGGCCTCGCCAGCCACCACGTAGGAGGTGTTTTTAGAGACCGATCCGGCCGCCTTACCGCCTCGAGTGATGATGGCTTCCTTAGCCTCATCCCGGCTAAGCGTTGGCAGCGTTCCGGTCACAACAATGGTCAAGCCTTCCAATGTGCGCGGCACAGACTCATCCACGGCGTCGGCCATCAGGACACCGGAGGCAGCCCAGGCGTCAACGATTTCCTGGTGCCAATCCACAGCGAACCACTCGATCAGCGCCTCGGCAATAATGGCACCCACACCGTCAACATTGGCCAACTGCTCGCGCGCATCCGGAGCCGCCAACGCTTCCCGGATCGCTTCCATGGAGCCATACCGGGTAGCCAGCGCGCGCGACGCCGTAGGCCCAACATGCCTGATCGACAGCGCCACCAGCACACGCCACAACGGCGCCTTTTTGGCTTTTTCCAGCTCCTCGAATAGCTTTTCGGTGGTCTTGGTGGGCACCGAGGGCTTCTTTGCGGTGGCCTTCGTGTAGAAGTACGGCACCTGGGCAAAACGCCCGGTCCCCTCCCCCTTGGAGCGAATTTCACGCCAGACTACGACGCCGGACAGGTCCAGTTCCGCTATATCGAAGACGTACGCTTCACTCGTCAAGGGGCCGGGACCGGCCGGTGCAATAACCCCGCCGTTCTCCGCCGGGTCTGGCCCGGGGCCGGAAGTCAGCGCCATGGCGGCCTCATAGCCCAGCGCCTCAATGTCAAAGCCACCGCGCCCGGAAAGGTGCGCCACGCGCTCGGTCAACTGGATAGGACAGGACTGCGTGTTAGGGCAGCGGATGTCGATGTCGCCGTCCTTAGCCGGAGCAAGTTCGGTGCCGCAAGACGGGCAGTGTGTGGGCATCACGAACTCGCGCACGGGCGGATCTTGTGCCTCGCGCAGCGCCATCACAGGCCCAACGATCTCCGGAATCACGTCCCCGGCTTTGCGCAGCACCACGATATCGCCAATCATGACGCCCTTGGCCTTGACCACATCCTGGTTGTGCAAAGTGGCCCGCTCTACCGTGGATCCCGCAACCAACACCGGTTCCATGATGCCGAACGGAGTCACACGCCCGGTCCGCCCCACCTGGACCCGGATGTCGAGAAGTTTCGTGTGAACTTCCTCCGGCGGGTACTTGTAAGCAACCGACCACCGCGGCACACGCGAAGTATGGCCTAGCTCGCGCTGTGTGGCCAGGTCATCCACTTTAACCACAATGCCGTCAATTTCGTGGATCAGATCGTGCCGGTGCTCGCCGTAGTAGGCGATGAAGTCCATGACCGCATCCAGCGTATCGAGCACCTTGTAGTAGGGGCTGATGGGCATGCCCCACGATTTCAGCAGCTCATAGGTGTCGGACTGGGTAGCGGTGGATAGCCCCTCACGCGCACCGATCCCGTGCACAAACATGCTCAGCGGGCGTTTGGCCGTCTCCGCCGGGTCCTTCTGGCGCAGCGATCCAGCAGCCGAGTTCCGCGGATTCGCAAACGGAGCCTTCCCAGCTGCGACCATCTGTTCGTTCAGAATCGCGAAATCCTTCGAGGCAATGAAAACCTCGCCGCGAATCTCCACCTCAGAAGGAAAGTTATTGCCATGCAACTTCTGCGGAATGTCCTTGATGGTGGCCACATTGTGCGTGATGTCCTCACCCGTGGTGCCATCGCCGCGCGTTGCCGCCCGCACCAGTACACCGTCGCGGTACAACAAATTCACGGCCAACCCGTCAATCTTCAGCTCGGTCAGCCACTTCGGCGCCTGCCCGCCCTGCTTCTGAACCGAAGCGGCGGCACGCACCAGCCACGCCTCGAGCTCCGCAAGGGAGAAGACATCTTCCAGCGAGTACATCCTGGCTAAATGGTCGACGGCGGCAAACGCCACCGAGACATCCCCACCTACCAGCTGGGTTGGGGAATCGTTGGTCACCAATTCCGGGTGCAACGCCTCAAGCTTTTCCAGCTCGCTATACAAAAGATCGAACTCCGCGTCAGAAACCAGCGGTGCGTCATCGTTGTAATACGCCGCCCGATATTTCTGAATCTCATCCACCAAGACGCCGTAGCGCTCACGGTCTGCGTCGGTGGGAATGGGCTGATTTTCTACGTTCTCGCTGCTCACGCTTCTATCTTGCCCCACGAAGCCGCCCCAGCGCACCAATCAGCTCAAGCGGCCCTTAAATACCAGACCGACCCCCGCAATTGGGAGCCGGTCTGGGCCCACGCTCGCCAGGTTCCACATAAATCGCGTCAGCGATTTCTGTGGCCGGCGAGTGGGGACTAGCGTGAAGCTGCGATCTGTTCCATCTTCTGCTTGTTCACCAAGGTCTTGACCTGGGTCAGATCGTTGATGACGCTGTTGAGCTGCTTCTTGGACGTGGGCCACGTGGTGCCCTTGAAGCGGTTGGCGTCGGGGCCTTCCCACCGGACGGACTGTGCCTTGCCGTCAAGGGTGCTCATTGCAGAGGTGATCTGGTCGATGGCTGAAGCCAACTTCGAAACCAGTTCTGCCATGTCCTGGGGATCGCTACCTAGCATTGCCATGATGTTCATCCTTTACGAAAAGAAGAGACCCGGTGTTGGCTTGTCCAACTGGGCGACTATGAATAATCTAACAACTACATTTCTAGAGTGCGATGGGGACAACTACCCAAGCCCACCAAAGCACTCTGGTGCCCGCCCAAAAGTTACCGTTCGTGGTCCATGGTGGTGGCCACCTGCAATTGGAACGCCTTGCCCCGGCCCACGACGAAGCCGCGGCCCGGGATGAACTTATTGTTGTACAACCGGCCCAGGGACGTGTTCATCAAGGTGTCGCCCTCAATGTCGCTGGGGTTCAGCAGTAGCCCACGGCGGCCGGATTTGAACAGTCCGGCCAGATTCCAGGCGGCCGCCCATGTGGAGGTTTCGGCCTCGCCCACCACAAAGTAGTTCGCCTTGATGGCCGACTTGATCAGAGTGACCAGATCCATTTCGGCCTCGGAATCGGAAAACTCGGTGACGCCTTCAATGAAGAACGCCACCGGTGTGGTTTCGCTTTCCACTAGGTCGATGAAACGCTGTAGCTCCGGTTCCAACCCTGCCGCTGTCACAATCGCCTCATCCCATACCGGCAGGTTGGCGATCGCCGAACGACGTGAGCCGAAGTACACGCGGCGCGTCCCCGGCGTCGACCGTTTGAGAGCCTCAGCCAAGGTGACGAGGGCGGTGGTGCGCCCGGATGACGGCGGCCCGGTCAGCATGAGCGCGCCACTGGCTTGCAGCCCGGCCGGCTCCAGGTTGTAATCGTCCACACCGATGATGACGTTCCCGGAGGTGGCCGCCGGGAGGACGTTGAGGTCCAGGTTTTCCGGCAATGATTCGATCCGCGGCGCCTGTGGCACACCCTGACGGCGCATGGTCTCGCCCAGGCTGGCCACCTGACGCGCCTGCAGGGCCAGGTTGGGGGTCCCGCCGAAGATCGCCATCTGAATTTCGCCGCCGTCGATCATGCCACGGCCAGGAGGCGAGGCGGGGTCGAGGACGTCGCGCGGCAGGCCCAGGTTGGAATAGTCGTCCACCGTGGCCAGGCGGAACACCAGCAGGCGCTGCACCGAGGACGCCAACGACGCCGGCAGCGACTTCGGGCTGTCACCGGCAATGACAATGTGCACGCCCATGGGACGGCCGTCGGTGGCGATCTGCTGCAAGGTTTCGAACTGGTTCATGCCGACCCGGAACTCGTACAGTTCGCGGAAGGTGGCCAGCCCGTCCACCATGACAATGATGCGCGGCTCGTTGGGCTTATTGGCCAGGCGGCGGTATTCGGCGATGCTGCCAGCTTTCACGGCGGCAAATGTCTCGGCCCGCTCCTCGATGAGGCCGCGCACATAACGCAGCAACCGGCCCACACGCTCAGCGTCCTCGGCATTGATAATGCCACCTACGTGCGGGAGCGATTCGAGCATCGCCAACCCGTTGGAGGCCGCATCGATGCCGTAGACCTGCACGGGACCACCGCGCGGGGTGATGGCCGCGGCAATGGCAATGGTGCGCAGTGCCGCCGATTTACCGGAGCCACTGGCCCCCAGGATGGCCATATTGCCGTCACGATCGGGCTCAAAGAACACCGTGGGCTGCGCCTGATGCTCGGGATCATCCATGACACCCAACACCAGTTGCTCATCCGTACGCGGGTTGGGCAGTTTGGAGAAGTCGTAAATTTCCGGCAGTTCACTCAGCCACGGCTTACGGGGCGGTTTGACACCCAGTTCCACGGCGGCCAAGGAAATATTGGCCACCACTTTGGCGATGTCGTTGGGACCGGCCGACTCTTCCACGGGAGCCGCGGCAAGCTCCTGCTCCCACGCGGCACCGGCACCAAAGTCCATCTCCACAATGTCGATCCGGGGACGTTGCGGCGTACGTGTGGTCCAGCCCCCGGCATAACCGGTTTGGAAACCCTGAATCCGGCCAGGGCCGGTCTTGGCAGCGCCGCGCCCGGGAATGGATGGGCTGAAGTAGGCGGCGGTGGGCTCGCCCAAAATGTCCTGAGAGTCGTCCACATCGGCCATGCGCAAGGCGATGCGCATATTCGTGTTGGCGCGCAGGCTGTCCTTGATGACACCGGAGGGGCGCTGCGTGGCCAGGATCAGGTGCAAGCCTAGGGAGCGGCCACGGGCAGCCACATCCACCACGCCGTCAACGAACTCCGGCACTTCCTTGGCCAGTGCGGCGAACTCATCCACCACAATGATCAACGACGGCGGCGCCTCGGGATCCGCTTCACGCTCCATGGCGAGCAGGTCCTTGGCTTTCTTGCGGTTGAGCAGATGCTCGCGGTAATGCAGTTCGGCACGCAGCGAGGTCAGGGCCCGGCGCACCAAGTGCGGGGATAGGTCTGTCACCAAACCCACGGTGTGTGGCAGTTGCACACAGTCAGCAAAAGCCGCCCCACCCTTGTAATCAACAAAGAGGAAGGAGAGCCGATCAGGGCTGTAGGCGGCCGCCATGCCCAGCACCCAGGCCTGCAAGAACTCGGATTTTCCGGCACCGGTGGTGCCACCCACCAAGGCGTGCGGGCCTTCGGTCTTCAAGTCCAGGTACATCGGTTCCACACCCTTGGAACCGACCAGGGCACGCAAGGAGCCCTGGTACTTGCGGTTCTTCACGGCGCGGGAGGCAACAGAGTTGTTTTCCAACCAGCGATCGGCGATTCCGGCTGTGCTCTCCACGATGTCGTGGCCGGCGAGTGCCACATAGGACACGCTGCGGGGAAGATCGGAGTCGTCGTCGACCGGTTTGCCGGAGTCAACCACGGGGGCCATCATGCGAGCCAGCTGGGAGGCGAGCTCCACGCTGACGCTCTCGCAGCTCACGGGGTAGGTCAGCTGTCCCAGCCGGACCTGGCCGGTGGTGGCAGTTTCGGCCACATGGACAAAGTCGCGGCATGGAGCCGGCAGTGCTTCCACAGAACCGGCAACCCACAGAATGTGAATGCCGGCATCGGCGCCGTATTCGGTCAGACGGGTCAGCCGAGCCCGGTCCACCTTGACGTCATCTTCAATGATGACCAGCATGACGGGGGTGGCCGGCGGAGGGGTTTCGGCCTTACTCGGGTCCATGATGCCGCGGTGAGCGGCGGCGTGCGCGGCAAGGTTGATGCCGCGGTTGACCATGAGATCTTCCAGCGCGGCCAGCAATACACTTGCCGCCCCGCTGCCGGAGGCCAAATGATCTGAACCAAGAGGTGAATGGACGGAGTCCACATGAGGCAGCCACTGCAACCATTCCCAGCGTTGCTTGGAATCCCCTGAGGTCATGGCGGCCACGGCCAGTTCAGCCGGAGAGTGCAGTCCCACGGCCTGCAGCACCAAGGCGCGGGCCACATCGTCCACGACACCGCGCGGACCTGCCACGCCCACAGCGCCGCTATTGCGCAGCTGTGCCACGACGGGGACTGCGTCAATATCGGAGAATTCAGTCTTGAGCTCCTGAACTTCTTCCATGTATTCAGGGAGTGTGTCGTTGCTGTCGCCCACCTCGATGGGCGTGCGGGAAGGCTGCCGGCCAATGCCCAGACGCAGGGACAGAAACGCTTTGTGCTCGGGACGGTGCGTCCACATCATGGGGCCAAGTTTGTAAATCGCGTCAACGGTTTCCGCCGTCGACGGGCTTTCGGCGAGGCGGATGGCGCGTTCTCTTTGTTGCCGCGCGGTCATTTGGCGGCGGAACTCTTGGACGGCCCCACGGAACTGCTCAATGGATTCCCGGAGTTCACGTTTGGCGTTGAATTTCTGGTCCAGGTAGCTACCAACGATCATCATCGGCATCATCACTATGAAGATGATGCTAAACAGGTTCTGGGTGACCGCGAACATGACACCACCCATGAGTACGGGGGCGATCAGCATGACCACGGGGAAGCGTTCCTTGCGGGGCCGTTTGGGGCCAGCAGGAACGGTTTGTTTCTCCACCTTGAACTGTGGCACCACCCGCGGTGAGCGGTTGAATTCCACCAGCGGGCTGGTGGGGCCAGCCTGTGAGCCGCGACCCAAGCTGACCACTGAGATGGTGGTCTCCCCCAGCGTCACCTCATCGGAGGAACCCAGCATGGCCCGGGAGATCTGGATTCCTTCCATCATCAGCCCGTTGGCTGAGCCGGTGTCCACAATCTCGATCGTTTCACCGACCGTGATGCGGGCATGGCGTTTGGAGGTCATGGGGTCGCTGAGGCGTACGTCGGCGTCGAAGTCACGCCCCACATAGCTGGTGCCTTGTGGCAGCGCGAATTCCTTGCCCACATCCGGGCCAGCCATGACGCGCAGTGTGGCCGCTGCCGGTCCCCTGTCTTGGTTCGGCAGGGCAAAGGAATCACTGACCTGGGTGAGCGAGACCGTGGCACCCGGACGGAGCCCGGATTCCAGCAGGTTGCTCTCCGGTGGCAAGGTGCGCCCTTGGACCCCGCCCACCATGGACTCCTCCACTAAGAGGGAGAGATTCGGCGGCGCCTGGGCCCCCTTGCGTGAAGGATCCGACAGGAACAGCTCCGTGGCAATGTCCCCCACTGAGGCCAAACCATCCACCGTCACGGCCAGGTTGGTGTCGGCTTGCGGTTCACGCCGGAGTGTCAGTCGCAGCCTCATTCATCATCCATTCCGCGTTGGCTTTCCAGCAAGGGGAGATCATCGGGGGTGACCAGGTGGGAGGTAACAGCGTGTTCGACAAGCCGGGCGCGCCGGTTGGTGGCAAGCTTCCCGCCACCACCGCGCAGCCCCACCACTCCCACGCGGTCCAGTTTGTCGCACACGTTATCCAACTTGCGGTTGAAGCGGGTCAGTGCCCAGCCCAACCGTTTGGCAGCCTGAGCCGATGACGGGATGGAACTAAAACCGGTTCCGCCGCGGCGCAGCATGGGCTCAGCCAACGCCACAATGAGGGCCTTCTGCGAGGGTGTGAAGACCACCGGACCAATGGTGGTGGACCCGGCGGAATCGTCTTCCCTGCTCTGCGTCATGAACGACGGAGACGCCAAATGGACCGAGAACTCGTACGTGGTAGGTCCGGCCGTAAAAATCACGTTCGTCTGCGCGAACACCAGTGGGATGCGCGCCCCGGGGGCCATCCACGCCTGCATGCCACCGGCAGCATCGGCGATCGTGGCGCTGAGCATGGTGCCTGCATTGGTGAGCCACCAGATGCCGTCATACTTGCTGACTTCTAAGAACTTCCGGTGCAGATACGGGTTGTCGTCAACCTCAATATCGCCTTCACGGCCAATGCTAAAGACGTCCTCGGGCGACGGTTCATACCATTCGCCACAAAAATCGATGGTTAGTTCAGCCATGACGGCAGCCCCCTAGTTGGTTCAAATTTCTCAGTGATCACTGCTAAAGCATTTCCGGATCTCTTCTGAGACCTGCCCGTTCTTGCGCAGCAGCTTTACGGCAACGCATGATGCGCCGTTGACGTCGTTGACCACAAAAACCTTATTGTCAGTAATTCTCTTGAATTCGCCTGCATCCACCACGCTGACGGCGGCCCACATGTACTGGTCACCCTCCTGCGGTTCCGGATTCTGCCACGTCCATTCGGCCCCGCCATTGATGGGTTTAGCGCTCAAGTCTGTCACCTGCGGGACGTCAGATCCCACCACCAACGCCGTGGGCGGCGAGGTGGAGGGTTCCGTCACCGTGCCGTTCTTTTCCGGTGCCCCGACATTGAGGAACACCAAAATTCCAATGACGACGCCGGCCACCAGTACCAGCCCGGAGATCAGCCCCAGCCACTTGCCTTTTTTCTTCGCCGGTTCCAGCGTGGGAACGTGAGCGTCTGCGGCAGGGGCCAGCACTTCGCTGCGCCCCACCGTCTGTTCCAGCATGTGCCGCTGGGCGAGCTGGCTCTGGGCAGCTTGGTTTTGCCCCTGGCTCTGGCTCTGATTCTGGTTCTGGCTCTGGGCCGGGCTGCGCACGGCCGTATCATTCCAGGACGTAGCCGAGGCGATGTTCGAGTAGCTTTTGCGGACGGTGGGACCACCGGTGGTGTCCTGTGATGGGACGGTCTGGCCATTGCGGGTCAGGCCAGTGCTGGACCCCGTTACGCCGGGGACAGTGTTAATGTGCGGCGGCGCCGTGAATGAGTTCCCTCCGGCCGGAGTTCCGGGACCTGTGGAGTGCTGACCCCCGGAGGTGTTCCGGGACGGAAACGTCGGGTTGCTGGTACTCGCATCTGGATCGATGGAGACGATGGAGCGCACCCGGGTGGCCTCTGAATAGTCATCAGAATTGCTGGGCCGACCGTCATGGACAACCACGTCTTCCTGCACCTCAAAGGGCGTCACGGAATAGTTCAAATCGGCCTGCACGCGCATGAGTGCCCGGGCAAAATCCTTGGCACTGCTGTAGCGCGAACTCGGGTGCTTGGCCATGGCCGTTGCCAAGACCATTTCCAAGGCTTCGGGAATGTCCGCCCGGCCCAATTTGGGCAATGGCATGGAGGCGATCCGGTCGCCGATGATGCGGTAGGAATTCTCCGCACCCGGAATGACAAACGGAGAGTGTCCGGCCAACAATGTATAAATAGTGGCGCCCAGAGCCCAGATATCGACCTTCACGCCGTCCGTTGCGGCCGAGCCAAATGACTCAGGTGGCGACCACGGCACAGACATGCCGCCGCCGTCGTCCTGCTGGGGATCGGTAGTTCCGGAGATGCCGAAGTCGGTCAGGGCCGGCCGATTGTAGTCGGTGACCAGAATGTTGGCCGGCTTGATATCCCTGTGCGCAATGCCCGCACGGTGGGCGGTTTCCACGGCGGAGGCCACCTGGATGCCAATTTCCATGGCCTTGTCAGCACTGAATCGGCCCTGCTTGAACTGTATGTCCAGGCTGGGGCGTGAGCAGTACTCCATGGCCAGGTAGGAGTGACCGGAATCAGTGATCTGGGCCTCGTAGATCGTGACGATGTACGGGTGCGCGGACAGCTCCGCCATGAGGTTCGCCTCGGACTCGAAGCGGGTCCTGGCACCAGCTGTCTTCAGGTCGGCGGTGAGGACCTTCACGGCGACCTTGCGCCGAGGACGTTCCTGTTCGTACAGGTACACCTCGGAAAAGCCGCCGGAGCCCAGACCGGAGATAAAGGTGTAGCCCGGGAGCTGCGGGGGCGCCGCGGCTGCTCGCCTATTGCTCACAGCAGGCCGTCAAAGAGGAGGGAGATACCGTCTCCCAGTTCGGCGATATCCCCATTGAGCAAGATGGCTTGCTCGCCCTGGCTCAGACGACGCGGAGCCTGGCCTTCGCGCACCAAGACAGTTCCGTTGGTGGCTTTCAGATCCACCAAGAGCACATCCCAGCCGTCAAGGCGCACTTCCACATGGGAGCGTGAAATATCGTCGTTGCCACTCTTGACCTGCACCAATCGGGGCATGGCGCCGCCCATGACACGGGACACCGAAGGCTGGCGGCCAATGATGAGTGAATGGTCCAGCTCCACCGACTCACCGCTGGAAATGTGCATAATGCCCAGTCGCGGACGGCCCACTTCACGGGGTTCGGAGTTGAGCAGGGCACCGCAAGCCGAGCACTGTGAACGGCTCGGCGGGTTGGCGTGACCGTGTAAGCACAGGCGCGCTAAAACCATGGGGCCGGTGGGCGGGCGTGATTCCAACGGAGCCGCGGCGGCTGGGGCCAGGTCTCGCTGAACATCGCCGCTCATGACGGTTTGGCCGTCATGGTCAGGGTCAAAGGGCTCCTCTGCTGCTGCCGGGGCACTCTGGCTCTGGGCTGCGGGAGCACCCCACGGCACCGAGTCAATCATGAGAGATTCCGTGCCGCCGAAGGCGTGAGGGGCGTTGCCCTGAGCCCCCTCTGAGGCAGAACCCTGCCAAAGGTTTTCAGATCCCGCATCGGCTGGCGTTTCCTCGGCAGGATCGCTTGCGTCACCGTCCGCTGAGTTACCGCCCGCTGAGTCAGTGCCTGTCATCGGCGGCAGTGAAGGCAGCGGGGGAACCACTGGATCGGCATGCACCGCTGCGATGGGCTGGCCATTTTCATCCAGTCGAATGGCCGCATCTTCCACGCTCCGGGCCACGGTGGGACCCCACAAGTGGTCGTAGGAAGTGGTGAAGGCCGCGTCATCGGCGGAAGAACCGGCCGGCGCATCCTGCCCGTCTGAGGCAGGGTTGCCCTGAGCGCTCTGTTCCTGTCCAGCCTCGGCTTCGCTGGCCTCTTCCATGCCGGCATCGGGCAACGCAGACTCGCTCTCAACCGAGTACTCCTGGCCTGGCTCCCTGGCGACATCTGATGCCGAGGATTCGCTACTACCGGCAGCAGATTCTTCCTCATGCAGATCGGGGCGAATGGTCAGATTGAGGTCGTTGATATCGTCCTCGCCGTTTGCCTGCACAGGCTCTAGCTGTGCGCTCCACTCGGCGTCGGCGGCCTCGGCTGCCATGGCGAAGCTGGCATAGGCATCCACTTCCGGCTCGGCGGGCTGTTCCGCGGACACAAAGGAATCTTCCTCGGCCAGTGATATGGCCTGTTCCTGCGCTACTGGCTGTTCAGCCAGATCTGCAGACTCGTGGGCAGCGGTAGGAGCTGAATCCTCAGGCTCGTTATCCAGCTCGGGCTCGACGGCGGGTACGGCCTCGGGTGCCGCATCCTCCACCTCCGGCAGGGCAGCGGGGGCAAAGGACGCTGCCCTGGTGTTACTGGTCATGGTGGCGTTGTGGTCAGCAGCCCAAGCAGTGGCGGGGGAATCGACGTCGTCCATTTCAGTGGAGGACGCACCAGCCAAAGGCACCGCAGCAGTGAACGTACCTGAAAGAACCAACCGCAGTGACTGCAACCGCACCACAGCTTCACCCATGGGAAGCTTCAACTCGGTGGCCCCGGAATCGGATTCGGCCAAGGTCAGTTCCAGCGCGTCCGGAAGCGTCAGGGAGCGCTCGCTCCAGGTGGTGACATCACGGCCGGAGACGAGCTCGACGGCGCCATTCTTCTGGGCGAGGAGCGTGATGTCCCCGCGCAGGATCGCGTGCAACTTATCGCGCTGGACCAGGATCGCGAAGCTGGGCAACCCGGTGAGACCGGTGCCGAAGGACTCGGTGACCTCATTCAAGACACCGTGGATGGTGGGATCCTCACCGAGGAATTCCCACAACCGGGTCACGATCTCCGGGTTGGTGTTGCTCTCCAGCACGATGACAGAGCCGGATCGCACAATTCCAAGCCATGAGCCTGTGCGGTACGTGCTGCTAACCATGATTCTCCTCGGTTGAAAGTGCTGCGGCATGGGCATGTGCTGCCATAGCCGGTACTGCGGGTGCGTGCGACGGTGGTTGCAGCCCTATGGCTGCCGTGATGATTGGGGTGCTCTGGTTTTCAGGCTGTCTGGTCCGTGTTTCCACAAACTCAGCCCGTGGTGCTTGCGAATCCGGTTCCCGGGTCTCAGTTTTAGGAGCGGATTCTTGCCCCGGATCGAGAACTGACACCGGAATGGATTCGAGAACTTCCTCCACCACCGGCATGCGCGGGAGTGTGTCCTCGGGAACGGTGTCTGCAGTCTTGGGGTTGTTCAGGGTTTCCTCGCCTGTGCTGCCCATGACATTGCTGGCATCCACCACGATGACAGTGACGTTATCCCGCCCGCCGGACCGCAGTGCCGCCTGAATGAGCGAGTCCACTGCATCCTGGGGATGACGCAGAGTGCTCAGCACGCGGTGAATCTGCTCATCGCCCAGCTCGCCTGAGAGACCATCGGAGCAAACCAAAATCCGGTCGCCTTCTTCCACCGGGACCAGCCAGAAGTCAGCTTCGGTGTCCGATCCGGTGCCAAGGGCGCGGGTCACCACATGCCGGCGCGGGTGAACCAGAGCCTCTTCGGCCGTAATCAAGCCACGATCGACCATTTCCTGAACTTCGGAATGATCCACACTGATCTGTGTAAAGACGCCTTGGCTCAGGCGGTAGGTCCGCGAGTCGCCCACATTGAACACCAGCCAATAGGGCACAGTGCGTTCCTCAACCAGAACCACTCCACTGACAGTGGTGCCCGCCCGAGCGTTGGTCAGCTCGCGAATCCGGGCATCGGCTTGGCGTAGCGCCTGTTGCAAGTCCGACGCCGTTGCCTCCCGGGAGCCTGCGCTCAGCAGCCGCTGGTTGCTGAGCACCTCGATGCACTCACGACTGGCGACCTCGCCAGCTTCATGCCCGCCCATGCCATCTGCGACGGTAAAAAGCGGATCGGCAGCTAGAAAGGAGTCCTCATTGAGTTCCCGGCGCAGTCCGCGGTCCGTGCCAAACCCGAAGCCCAAGCGGACCCCGGACTTAGCCTCGTTGTCGTGTCCATCCGAGGAACTCATGCCTTCTCCACCAAAAATGACCTGTCGCCGAAATGCACCCGTGATCCGGGTTCGACCAAGGCTGGTGAGCCACCCAGCAGCGGGATCTTGGCTCCGTTGGGGGCAGCGATGGCGCTGCCAT
The DNA here is from genome assembly GCF_040686835.1 of Specibacter sp. NPDC078692. NCBI lineage: Bacteria > Bacillati > Actinomycetota > Actinomycetes > Micrococcales > Micrococcaceae > Specibacter > Specibacter sp. NPDC078692. Next base: position 58,177 of record NZ_JBFBLV010000001.1, on the reverse strand, counting down.
TGGTGGAATTGCGGTCGGTGACCCAGAGGCCTTCGGCCGCAACACGGAGGTGGAGGTGGGTCTTGGACACTGATCGGGTGGAGTCCTGGACGGAGATCAGACGCGAAATCATCTCACCATCGTAACCGGCAGGATTACGGCCAACGAGTGCTGTGGTAGCCAGGTCCTCTGTGCGTCCGTCATCAAAGCTCAGACGGAGTGCGGTCCTGAGAGCCTGCGGGCGGGCGCGGGTCTCCCCCGCCTCGTCATCGGCCGACGCCTGCTGGGCGTGTGGGGCCTGCTGGGCGTGTGGGGCCTGCTGGGCCTGCACAAAGTTCTGTTGCTGCGATCCCGGATCTTGCTGGAACTGCTGGTTGTTCTGCGAGGCAACCGGCGGTCGGGTGATTCCTGGGACATTGGTGATGGGACCTGTGGCCACCGGAAAATCCGAGGCAGGCACCGAGGCAGGAGGTGCAAAGGGATTGCTCTGCTGGTTCTGCTGATGCTGCTGGAACTGCGGGTTCTGTTGATTCTGGAACTGCGGGTTCTGTTGTTGATTCTGGCCCTGGAACTGCTGCGGGTTCTGCTGCTGATTCGGCTGACCCTGCTGGTTCTGAAACTGCTGCTGGCCTTGGAATTGGATGGCAGGAGCTTGCTGATTCTGCTGGTTCTGGAATGCAATGGCAGGAGGCGCAAAGGGATCGGGCGCGGCCCCCTTCTTCTTGCGTCGTCCACCCTTAGCTGCCGGCGCGGGGGCGGCAGGTGCGGAGGCAGCCTCTGCTCCCGGGAACGATCCAGTGAAGGCGACGGGCGGGCGTTGTGTCCAGCCCTGCTGTGAATCGTGGTCTGCACCTTGTCCTGCAGCAGCAGGCTTGGCCATGGTGCGGACCAGCGGCGAATGCACCGGCGAAATGGTGGCTACCTCGGCAGGGGTGAACTTTTCATGTTCGGCAATGCCACCGGTTTCCAACGGGTTGCGACCATTTTTGACGTTGAAGACCAGGGTATGGGCCACCTTGTCGTGCCAACCCTGCCGCTTGTCATTCTTGTCCCACGTGTTCGATACCAGCATCAAGATGGGCCCCACCGTGGGCACCACACCGCTGAGGCTGACCATCAAGGAACGCAAGAATATGGCCAGAATCCCTGCCGGGTGTCCTTCCATGTTGGTGGTGCGAATTCCCAGCATGAGGTTGCCCAGGGTCTTGCCCGCCTTGGCTTCCCACAGCCACTGCCACACCACATAGGCCAGCGACAGCAGCGATGCCACACCCAGCAGGACCAGCAACCATGTGAGATTCAGCTGGGTGCCACCCTCCACTGGCGTGGTGGAGACCAAAGCCGCCCCGATACCGCCTGCTGCGCCCATCAGGATTGCCGGCGGAACGCCGTCAACTATCTTGGCGGCCAGACGGCGGCCAGCACCGGCGTTGGACAGTGCCGTTGCGGCAGCCCCGCGCGGGTCTTCCCCCACCTGCACAGGCGGAAGCAAAGGCCCGCCCAGCGAGGAGTCGACATTGATGATGCCCGGCACGCTCTGCGCCTGCTGCTGTCCCTGATACTGCTGCGCGCCGTGGCCGCCGGGGCCGTTCATGCCAGGCCCGTTCATACCGTGCCCGCCGGAGAAGCCTGAATTGCCCAGGGGAACCGAAGATGGCGCCGGAGAGGCGGCCCGGTTGGACACCGTACCGCCGCAGGTCGTGCAAAAGGCCGCTCCTAGCGAAAGGGCCGCCCCACAGTTCTGGCAGGGATCCGCCATTTTTTGCGCCATTTCCTCAGTACCCTTCTTAGGACTTCTTCATAAACTTCGTCAGCTTGGAGCGCATGCCTGCTCCGCCTTGACCAGCGTCGGAATCGGCGGCCCTGAGGCCGCGTTCCTGTTCCTTATTCTGTGCTTCTGCTTTGCTCAGACCCTTGCGAAATGCTCGGCTTTGTGCCCGAGCCTTCGCATCGGCCAGCAATGAGCGTGGAGAGAACTTTGCCCGTTGCCGCTTCCAGAATCCTACCGACCCACTCATGCCTTGCACGGAATGATCCACATGTTGCCAGTATGTGGCGACTTCTTCCTCGCTGGGCTGGCCCGGCCCGAAGATGGCGTCATCGGCCCGTTCGGCCAACAACGCCGTAGTGCCCTGCGTTGCTGGGAAGGCACTGTAGAGCGAGACGGCTGTTTCACGGCGGGTGCCGCTGCTATTGATTCCAGCACCCAAATCAGTGGCCAAGCTCATGACCTCTTGCCAACCACCGCCGACCCTGTCCGTGGGTAGACCGGTGGTCAGGCGCTTCTTCCGACGCCGTGATTTCAGCACCACAATCAGGATCAGTGGCATGGCAATGACAAGGATCGGGATGGCAGCCACACCGATGATCAGCAAGATGGTGCCCCAAATTCCGGCGTCGTTGTCCTTCTTAGGATCGGTATCCAACGCATCCGGTGCACTGTCCGGAGGCAGATCGGCCGGCTCCTGCGGCGGGGGCGGGGGCTGGAGCACCTGCGGCTTGGGCTTGGAAGCGTTCTGCGGCTCCGGCGGGTTGGGCACATTGTCCTTATCCGGGGTCGGGTTGAAAGTGACCCAACCGAGCCCGGAGAAGTTAACCTCCACCCAGGCGTGGACGTCAGAGCCCTTGACCTTGATGCGCTCGGCTCCGTTACTGCTGTCCTTTTCATCAAGGTAGAAGCCCATGACCACGCGGGCGGGGATGCCCAGGTGACGTGCCATGAGCACCATGGCCGTGGCGTACTGTTCGTCGTCGCCCACCATCTCCTTGCCGCTGAGCAGCTTGGTGATGCGTGCGGCGCTGTGACCTGAGTTCGACGGCGTCTGCCCTTCGAGGCCGTTGCTGAACTTTCCCTCACGTTGCAGGGCTCCTTCGAGTGCCTGCACCTTCTTCAGCGGGGTGTCCGCTTCGCCAACTATCTCATTGGCCTTGGTACCCACCACCTGCGGCACGTTCTCGAGTTTGGCCAGCTTCAATCGGCCAAAGTCCGAGCCGGCCAGCTTATTGCCGTCGACCTGCGGGAACGCAACATCCATAGAGTACGAATCACCCTGACCCACGCCATCTAGCTTCAGCGCAGTGCCGGATTCCTTATTCAGGTACAGCGTGGGGGTGCCGCCCTGAGCACTCTGGTAATTGAGGCTGCCAGCCACGGCCACGTTGGGAATCCACACGCCCTGGTATCCATCAATGGCCAGTTCGACGGCGGTTCCGTCACCATCGGTGTTTTGGCTCAGCGCCTTCGGGTCACCAATCGGGGCAAAGGATGCGGAGCTATTTGGGTCGACGTTGAACACCACGCCGTCGTAGTTGTCCATCGCCGCAATACGAACGCGGCCATTCTTGGGCAGACCATCAACGGTGAACAGGACCGTGTCCTTCTGGTTCTTAACATAGTCGCGGAACTTGGTCAGCGGCGATGGCAGTGCATGCAGATCCGGCGGCGGAATGACGGTGTCGCGCAGAACTTCGCGATCATTGGATTGCGTCAGTGCCGGGGCTGCGGCCATCGTGACGGCGCTTGCCACCAGGATGACTCCGGCAGCCATGCCGATCCGGCGCAGCAACGCTGTGCGGGCACCGGCCTGATCCTGCACCTGCTGGTTGGCGGAAATGGATCCGGCCATTTCCCGGCGCAGCAGTTCGTGACGGTAAGCCAACCAGGCAATGCCACCGATGGTCAGCAGGGAGCCGCGCAGCACGGGGAGGAACACCTCAGCGGTGCCAAAGAGGATGGCGGTGACGAACAGGACCACCACTGGTAGCAGAGCCCAGTGCGCCTGACGCAGCCGCCATGCCAAAGTTCCGGCCACCACTGCCGCCACAAAGGCGGACAGGTAGGGAACCACCATGACGTCAACACTGGTACCAACCGGCGGTGCCAAGGTGAGCAGCTGCTTCCAGGACAGCATGATGCCCAGCAGCAGACCGCGCAATGAATCAAGACTGGGCAGGAACCCGAGGAAAGCCTCCTGAGGTGCGGCCAAGGCGCTGCCAAAGAGCATGTAGACCAAGAAGGCCACACCCACCATGGAGATCAGCCCCAGACGCCAATGGGCACCCAGCGCTGCAACACCCAGACCCAGCGCAATGGCACCGAAGCCTGCCACCAGGTACTGCGGGTCGTGGCCAAAGGTGGGGCCGAAACCCAGGATGGATATTCCCAGAACAATGGCCAGCACGGCACCGTCGATCAGGAAATGCCACCACAGCCGACCGCCGGCAAACGCCGACAACTGGTGCTGTGGAGCCGGCCGTGCAGCTGCACCCTGCCGTTGGCTCTGGGCCTGACGCTGGGCGCGGCGCCCGGCACGGGTACCGTCCTGCTCAGCGGAGGGATCTTGTTGCGGCGTTGCTGCCGCACTCCTGCGGGCGTTCACGCGACGGCCTTTCTCAAAACTGCTGCCAGATCACTGAGTTCACCCAGCGTCAGGACGGTCAGGTCGGCAATGTTTGCACGGGCGGGCTGGGCCCCTGTGAAGCAACGGATAGCGAAGGCCCGCACACCCGGCGGCACCGAGGCTGCTGCGCTACGTAATTGTGCCGGAGTCACTTTGGAGCCCACCACAAAGAACACCACGGAGGCGTTGGGTACCAAATCTGAGAGGGTCCGGGCTAGATCCACCGAGTTGCCCCGACGGTTGTAAGACTCCAATTTGGTCATCTCATCAAGCATGTTCCGGCCGGTTTCACAGCGGATGGGTCCGCGCTGGGTGATGATGCTCAGCTCACGGCTTTCCTGGATGGCTTGTCTGCCCAGCGATGCTGTCGCGGAGATCGCCAACTCGAAATCGTCGTCGTACTCGTATTCATCGGAGTTGATGGAGAGGGCCACGGCCATATGTGAACGGCGGGTTTCCTCGAACTGACGCACCATGAGCTTGCCTGTGCGGGCTGTGGTCTTCCAGTGGATGTGCCGACGATCGTCGCCCGGAACATAGTCACGAAGGGCGTGAAAAGCGATGTCGGAGCTGGACAAATCACGGGTGGTCAGGCCCTCAAGGTCGCGCAGGAACCCGGCAGCCGGACCGTCCAGGGCGGTGGTACGTGGGTGCACATACAGATCCGTGGGGTCTGTCCACAGCATTTGCCGGCGCAGCAGGTGCAGCGGATCGGCACTCACCGAGCGGACCGGACCCACCGTAATGACGGCTCGGCGCGTGGTAGGGATGGTGAAAAGATCCTCGTGGATCTCGTTGGGCTTCATCCGGGGCAGGTGGAACAGTGCCGTGGCCTGCCCAACGGGCAGTTCTAGGGCGGCCGGCAGGACACTGCGCGGGGAGGTGTTAGCCACGGCAATGCTGCCCACGGCGTTATCGCCCACGGCAACGCGGGTGCGTGCCAAATCCAGCTTGACCGCATACATGGCTTTGCCCAGCACAAACGCGATGGCAATCAGCATCAACAAGAGAGCCAGCAAGGCTGCCACCTTGGCCTCTTGCCAACCAAAACGGACACCGAGGATCCAGAAAACCACGGCAGCGCTCAGGACCATCCAGCCCAAAGCGCTGATGGTGGCCAGGGCCGGGGCGATCCAGCGCTTGGTCCAGCTTGCCACCTTGGACCACACGGGAGCCACGTAGATGGTGGCTACCTTTCCTATCTCACGGGTGAGCGAGGCAGGGTGTAGACGGGTGGGGGTTCCGCCGCGATGGAAGGGACGTGAGAGGACGTCCCTCACCTTCCCTACGCTGGATTTGATGCTCATGATTTACCTTCGGGTGACGGTGTTGTAGCTGACGCTGTTGTAGCTGACGCTGGGCCGCAGCCGGGCAGCGGGGCAGCCGGGCGGCGGCTTAGACTGAACTGCGCTGCTGCGGTGCGGCAACTTCGGCCATGACGCGGCTCAGCACGGCTTCTGCGGTGGCGCCAGCGAATTCAGCTTCCGGGTCCATGACAAAGCGGTGCGTCCACACGTAGGGAGCCAATTCCTTGATGTCGTCCGGCAGTACGTAGTTGCGGCCCTTTGCCGCGGCCCAAACCTTGGCAATGCGAACCATGGCGATGGCGCCACGTACCGAAACACCCAAGCGGGTTTCCGGGGCGTTGCGGGTTTCTTCACACAGGCGGGAAATGTACTCGAGTACGGCAGCGTCGGCATGTGTTGTGGCCGCCAGATCGGCCATCTCCGAAACAGCCTGCGGGGTGATGATGGCTTGCAGTGTGCTGGTGCGGTCGCGTTGGCTGGAGCCGGCGAGCAACTGCACCGTGGAGGCGTGGTCCGGGTACCCAATGCTGGTCTTGACCAAGAAGCGGTCCAACTGAGCCTCAGGGAGGCGGTACGTTCCGGCCTGCTCAATGGGGTTCTGGGTAGCCAACACCATGAAGGGGCGGCCGGTTTCATAGGTGGTGCCGTCCATGGTCACGCGGGATTCTTCCATGACCTCCAGCAACGCGGACTGCGTCTTCGGGGATGCACGGTTGATTTCATCAGCCAGCACAATGGTGGCGAAGATGGGGCCCTTGTGGAATTCAAAGGCTTGCGTCTTCTGGTCGTAAATCATGACACCGGTGACGTCCGAGGGCAGTAGGTCAGGGGTGAACTGGATACGGCTATTGGTGCCCTTCACCGTGGCCGACAACGCCCTGGCCAGCATGGTCTTGCCCGTGCCCGGAGCATCCTCAAACAACACGTGACCCTCGGCAAGCATGGCTGCCAGGGTCAGACTGATCACCTGTGACTTGCCCAAGATCGCCTGTCCAACGTTGGCCACCAACTTCTCAAATGTTCCTGCAAACCACGTGGCCTGTTCGGGCGTCATGGACATAGTTCATCCTCTTTCGATTGTTTATGTTCGTGCATCGTTTGCAGCAAAACCTGCATTAGTTTATCCACTAGTTGGTGTTACCAGCCATAAGGGGCAGAAAATCGCTAACTTTCGACGCCGGTGGCAGCTTGTGCGGCTATTCGCCCGTTGAATTGGGTCCCTTTGGGATCAGGTTCCAGTGGTCGTAGCAACTGCGGCCTACCACTGACCCGGTCCCTGCGCGCATGCAGGCATCGAAGCGCTGGGCTTCCAGCCGGAGTCGCCGCTGAAGGCGTCCCAGCGGGCAAACAGGCCGTTGTTGGCACCGTTGGGTCCGCTTTGCTGACGGAACCAGTTGCCGGGCATGGAACCGGAGCGCCATACATAACAATTGCTCACGATGGTATTTCCCGGGTTCAGCCAGTGCCCACCCGAGCACGATCCACCCTGCCAGTTAGTGCTTCCCAAGGCATCCATGCAGGTCCGGTAGCCGATGCTGTGCGTCATGCTCCATTCCGTCACGGGCGGCGGCGGGGGCGGCGGGGCCGTTCCCGATTTGGAGGTGACGTTACCTGACGCGGCGCCACAACCACCGGCGTTACAGGCCCGGACATTGAGGGTGTGGGACTGGCTGAAGCCGGACGTTCCGGTGGAGTAGCTCCTAGTTGTTCCATTCGAGGTCCAGGCTGCCCCATTAAGGCTGATCTCGTAGCGGGCGATGCCACTGCCGTTGTTCCCGGGTGCGCTCCAGCTCCAGCTCACGGTCTTTTGCTGGGCCGGAGCAGTGGATCCACTCACGCCGGGCTGGCCCGGAACACCGTAAGGGCTAACCGTTGCGGACGCCGCCGAGGTATCGCTCCTGTCCCCAGCATTTGAGGTTGGTTGCGCGTACACATTGGCATACACATTGGTACCGTTCGGGGAGTTCAAAACTACGCCCGAAGGGACACCACAGCTGAGTCCGCCCGGCGTCAGCTTCACACAGTACTGGACCTCGCTGGTGGCGTAGCCATTGAGCTGGCCTTGAGCCAGTGCAGCATAGCTGACCTTGACCTGCCCGCCGGCTCCGTTGGTCCCCACAAGGGCAATGGTTGGCGCTGCCGGCACGCCAGTGATCTTACCCAAGGCCCGTTGCGGCGCCGACAAGGCACCCCAAGCAGTGGTGCCCGCCTTGTTGGTGGCGCGCACCCGGTACTGATACCCCACCGTGGAGGTGCTCACCGAGAAGGTGGCACTCAAGCCTGTGACTGTCTGGGCGGTGGCAGGCTGCCCACCACCGGAGCGTTCAACCTCGTACTTGGAAATGGGGTCACCGTTGATGAACGGTCGGGCCCAGGAAACACTGACCTGGCTGTTACTACCCACGGCTCGTTGCGTCTGAACAGTGGGAGCACCGGGAACGTTGGGAACACCAGCGGGCACCACCGATGCGGAGTACTTACCCCACTCGGAGGGGTTCGGCGCCTTATTGATGGCCTGCACCCGGAACTGGTATTCGGTTCCATTGCTAAGCCCGCTCCACGTCAAGGAATTGCCCGTGACACCGGCCCGCTGACCGTTCTGCCCGGCAGGTGCCGGAGAGATCTCCACATTGAACTTAGTCACCGCGGAGTAATCGCCCACCGGGGTCACCCAGCGAACCTGAACCGACTTGTCACCAAACACAGTGCTCGGAGCCAACGGTGCGTCCGGCATGCGGTCCGGGGTGGCACCCACGGAAGACGGCGACGGCGGCGAGGTGCCGACGTCGTTCGTGGCAGTGACCTTGAACTTGTATTCCTTGGTGTTGGTCAAATCCTTGATGGTACAGGTGTTGGTCTCACAGTCCTGGCTACCGCCGGTCCACTCCACGGTGTATTTGGTGATGGGTTCGCCATTGTCCGCTGGCGGATCCCACGTCAGCACCACGGCTCGGTCCTTCTCCTCGACCACCTGCGGCTTCGTCGGGGAATCCGGCCGGCCCTTGACGGTGATCTTAATGCGACCGTTGGCGTGCCGGTCCTCATTTTTGGTCTTGTCCTCGATGATGTAGCGAACCACCACCGTGCCCTTGTAATCGTCCTTCGTGTTGACGGTTACCGCATCATCCTGGTGGCTGACGGTGATGCCCTCACTGCTGGTCTCCACCGAGGTTCCCACGACCTTCAGCGGCGTATCCGGGAAAGGATTGACATCGTTTTTCAAAACCTTGATGACTTCCTCGCGGCCGGCATGGGCATCGAGGACAATATCCTCATTGGCCACGGCCAGTGGTTCCGAGGAAGAAACGGCCTTCAGGAGAACATCGGCCGGAACGGGGTCGTTGCTGCCGTCCTCCACCTGCACCTTGATGGTGCCCGTGGCGCCCACCTTGGTATTGCTCTCGAGTGACACGGTTAGCACGGTGCCGTCCATTTTCACCTTGAATCCGGCGGGAGCACCGCCCACCATGGCGTACTTGAACTTGCCCTTATCGCCGGGATCAATGTCGAAGGCGAGGGGTCCGACGTCGAGCGTGACGGTTTCTTGCTGCGGAACATCGAGCATGGAACCGGTGAAGGTAGGCGGAGTGTTCTTCTTCTCTTCTTCCTTGGGGTCTTCCTTCTTCGGCTCGTCCTTCTTGGGCTCGTCCTTGGCCTCGGGCTCCTTGACCGGGGCAGGATCCACCAAGGTCATGACCGTCAGGGTCGATTTGAGGCCCTCGGGATCATCCGGGCCGGAGCCATCTGTCACCTCAAAGGTGATGGAACCGGGGCCGTAGAAGGTGATGTCTGCGGCGTAGTTGATGGCTTCACCATCGCCCACAATGACATCGTCGTTAGCGGCACCTAGGAGAGATATTTTGGAGGCTTCGGTCAAGCGCGGCTTGCGGCCTTCGCGCACCTCGACATAGTCGGAGAGCTTCATGACGGCGCTCTCACCGGCAGTGAGGCGGATGACGTCGTGGCTCTTGAGCACGGGGTACTGCTTATTCAGTCCCGGAACCCAGATCACGGCCGTGGCACTGAGCCCGTCCTGATCCGTTACGGTGTAAGGGATCATTTGATCCTCAGCCGTCAGGACCACACGCACAGCACCTTCGGACGTGATGGAGCTATCGCTTGCGGAGGCACCTGGGGCGGCCTCGAGTGTAACCTTGAGTTCCTCGGTCACGCCGTCGGGGTCTGCATCATTCTCCAGCACCGGGACATCCACGGTGTTCTTGCCCAGCATCTGTTTGACGCTGACCCTGTCATCGCGGGCGATCGGCGCCTTCAAAGGCGCTTCCGGGGTGACTGTCATACGGATGTTGCCGGTGGCCTTGGCACCAAACTTGTCCGCCACGGTGTACATCATGGTGGCGATGCCCGGTTCCAGCGGCGAGGTCACCAGCACCTTGCCCTTGTCCGTGACGGTGGGCAGCATTTCTTCTGGTCCCTTGAAGCCGTCCTTGACCAGGCCCAACAGGCCGCCGTCGGGATCGGAATCGTTGAGCATAACGTCCAAGGAGACCTTGCGCCCGGGACGCATCGTAATGTAATCGTCCTCTGTGACCGGCGGGTGGTTCATGTTCAGCGGCGGGGCCACACCCACATCAACACGGGCAATAGCCTCGGCGCCGAGACGGTCGCGTACACGGTAGCTGAAGGTGTCGGTCCCGGCGGAGTTGCCGCCGGCTGTATAGAAAATGTACCCGTTGCCGGTTTCGGCTGTGCCGAGCATGGGGGCCTTGTCAATGCCCACCAGTTCCACGGAGTCACCGTCAGGGTCAATGCCGTTGAGAGCCACCGGAATCTTGACCTCATCCCCGGCAATCACCCGGCCGGTGAGGTTCTTCGGGGCCGGGGGCAAATTATGCTCAAGATCGGCGGCCACAACGGTGATGGAGACCTGAGCCGAATCGAACTGGCCCGAGCTGTTGGCCACCTTATACACGCCGGTGAACTTTCCCGGGGTCTGACCGGCAATGAAACGCAACTGGTTCTGGTCGGTGAACAGCTTGCCTGCTTCAGCGGCCGGGCTCTCCACAACAACCGGAGATTTCAGCACCTCGCCGTTGGGGTCGGTGTCATTGGCCAAGACGGGGATGCTGACAATGTCACCCACCCGCACCACAGCAGTATCGGGTTCTACGCGCGGCGGCAGGATCTTATCTGCCGCCGGAATGCGAATGATGGCAATCTCGCCCACGGCGCTGCCTTCACCGTTGGAGATGGTGTATTTGATACTCATGGACCCAACCAGGCCACGCACATCGGTGAGTTTGATGACGTTGCGTTCAATGATGGTGGCCGAGACCGGTGCTCCGCCGGGCACGTCCACGGATTGGATGACCAGCACTCCCCCGGCCGGGTCCATGTCATTGCCCAAAACATCCACCAGGACCGAGCCGCCGGCGGGCAACATGGCTAGGTCCTTTACGGCGACAGGGAGCCCGGTAGTGTTTTCCGGAACTACATCCACGCGGATCAGGCCGGTGGCGCTCATGGGCCCGTTGGTGACCTGGTATTCCAGGTACATCTCTCCGGGTATGCTGGCGGTAAAGGTGACAGTGCCGTTGTCGGCAATTCGGGAGATCGTGGCGTTCGGCGCCTTCGACACACTAGCCAGGCGCAGTTTCCCACCGGAAGGATCTTGGTCATTGCGCAGCGGAGCCAGCACGATGGGTTGATCCACTACCGCGCGGAAGAAGTCCGCGTTGGCGACCGGCGGCACCGAACCGGCCGTCTTGACGATGACTTTGATCTTCTTCTCGGTACTGTCAACACCGTCAGAGACCGTGATGGTCATGGTCTTGGTACTGGCTTCTTCGCCGTCGTCTGTGTACTTGAGCTCTCCGTCGGGGCTGGTCTTGATGACGGCACTTTCATCGTCAGAGACGGCGCCCGTCAAGAAGATATCGTCACCGTCGGGGTCGATCCAATCCGTGAGCACGTTCTGGCTCATGGTCTGGCCTAACTCCACCACCATGGGCGATTCACGCATGGGCCTGGGTGCGGAGTTTTCGCTCGGCGGCACAATCCGCACATCCACATTGCCCTTGGCCGTGCCACCGCGGCCGTCATTGACCGTGTAGGTGAAGGGCCCTGCGCCGGCCTTTTCCGTCGGCACATTGATCTGCAGCCCGGTGCCGCCGTAGATGGATTGCACGGCGCCCATGACGGGGTCGACGGCGGGAGGAGCCACCGTGAGCACGTCACCATCCGGATCAGAGTCATTGAACAGGACCGGCAAAATAGTGGTCTTGCCGGCGCGGACACCAAAGGTATCCGGGGCTGCCTCCGGGTCGCGGTTGGGCTTGGTGCGGTCCGGCAAGGTGCTGACCACGTTGGGATCAGCTGATTCCTTCTCGGCGTTATCTGCCTTTTTCAGATCTGTTTTCAGATCGTCCCAGTTGTTCACCAACAGCATGTTCTGGTTGACCAGCCACACGTTGCCGGAGTTGATATCGTTCAGGACCACTACATCGCGGTTCTTGCGGAACACAAATTCGGAGTTCGCCGCGGCCTTGGGAATGTCAACGAGATCTCCCGCACCATTGCAGGCGAGCACGTACTTATTGGCACCTGACCAGGCAGCGTGAACACAACCATTTTGAATCACAGGGGCCACGGCCTTGCCGGTAGTCCCCAGCTGCAGGACCTTCGCGTCTGATCCGTCCAGCGGCGCGGTGATCAGCGCCGTGCCGGTCTCCAACGCCACAAATTTACCCTCAGCCGTGGGCTGTGCGAGTTGTGCACCCTTGGCGTCCGGGATCTTCACGCTCTTGCCATCGGGCAGAAATAAGGTGCCCTTCTCGGCGGAAAACGCTACAGGCTTCCCGCCAGCAACGGTGAGCTGGACATCAGTGGTATCGGACAAGCCCTCAACTTTGACACGGTCTTGGGTGGCGACCTTACCCAGGGTGTTCAGGGTTGTGGTGATGAGTTCACCTGTCTGCGCATCCACGGTAAAAATGGTGTCATTGGGTGCTGTAACAGAGACCGCATTGTGCACACCAGAAAGGATCGGGACAGTGGTTTTATCGCTGAATCCGGGTACTTCCTGGTTGCCCATGGCCCAGACCTTGCCGGTTCCGGCATCGGTGAGCGAGACAATGTTGGTGCCCTGTGAGGTCTGCTTTCCGCCACCGATATTTGTTTCCGAGGCCATGGCCATCATGGGGATGTTGACCGGGTTCAGGAGGCTGCCGCCATCGCCACTCATGAAGACATTGCCAGCATTTTGTACTACCTCAAAGGTGGTGGAGGTGGCGGCGAAACCGCCGTCAAGGACCTTGGACTGATCGTTGAGGTGCCCCACCAAACCGTCAGCACGGTTGGTGACCCAAACGCTGCCGTCGTTGAGGTCTACATCGGCGGTGGTGAAGCCGGGGTAGACAATGGCACCGGTCACTAGAGACGCGGCCACTACAAGCGTTCCGGAGATCCCCAGAACATCCTTCTTACGTAGTGAACGGCCCGTAATCGACTGCAATGCCATGTGCCAAACTCCAAAAGATTAACTGCTATTGGGACTTCAAATGATGCCAAATTGTGGTGCATGAATGGTGACTCAGGCGCCCGGACAGCACCCGGACAAATGACACACCAAGCTATTATACGCCGAATGGACTAACTCACGCCGTGAACATTTAGTGGGTATTCGGTGGGCATCTTCAGCATCCGCTATGGAAGCCACCACGGCAATGGGGAGCACTCCCCTATCAGGAGTACTCCCCATTGCTGGTGGAATAAGCTAGCAGCGCGGAATGCCTGCTGTGCTCGTCCGGTCGGTGGTGTTCACCCGTACATAGGGCCAGTCGCCGTAGCCGCCGGTGGTGATGTGGTACCACGGGTCACCGGAATTCATATTGCCCCAGTACTTCCAGCAGTTCACCTGCACCGGCACATAGGCATTGAGCCACTGTGAGGAACAGGCGGGCGTGCCATTGTTGGTGTAGTGGTCACCGCCGGTGGTCTTTTCCAAACACGACCGCCAAGGTGATGCCTGAACGGTCCAGCTGGTAGGTGGCGGGTTGGATCCGCTGGTCAAGGTCCGCTCAGCTACCGGCCCGTAAGTTCCCACAGAGTTCTTGGCACGAACCTGAATCTTGACCGGTGTGTCGTAACCACCGGTGTTGTGGGTGTCACTGCCATTGCCAGTCTTCGTAGACCAACCACCGCCGCCAACCTTGACCTCAACCGCGGCAGCATCCACAGCCCCACCAGGGAACGCCCATGAATACGTCACATTGTGTGAACCTTGAGCGCCGTTACTACCGCCCACCGACGCTGAGCCTGGGATGCCGTACGGTGTGACGGATCCCGAAGCTGGTGAGGCCTCACCGTTGGAGGACAAGGAACCAGCTGCCGCCTTGGCGTAAACGGTGGCAAAGACCGAGCCGCCGTTGGGTGAAGGCAGGGACGCACCCGAGGCCACACCACACTGCTCTCCGGTAGTGGAAAGCACCACGCAATACGTCACCTCATTGGCTGCATAGCCATTGAGTTGTGCCGCGTTGAGCGCCGCATAGCTCACCGTGACGCGGCCACCGGCAGCGTTTTGGTTGGCGATGGCAATGCTCGGCGCGGACATCCTGGCCACCTTGCCCACCGCGCGTTGCGGTGTGGAAGCAGCGCTGGAGGCACTGTTGCCGGCCTTGTTCGTGGCCACCACAGCGAAGGTATACGGCGCTGTGGAGTTGCCCACGGTGACCGTCCGGCTATTGGTGGTGGGCGTGTACGTCTTCACCCCATCACCGCCCCCGGACTGGGTCAGAGTGTACGAGGTGATGGCGGCGCCGTTGAGGAACGGTTCATTCCACTGCACCGAGATCTGGTTCTGCGAGCCAACGCGCTCTAGCACCTGCACCGTCGGAGCGGCCGGGGCAGCAGGCACACCCGCGGGCACAACTGACTTCGAATACGTACCCCAGTCCGAGGGGTTGGGCGCGTTGTTGATGGCCTGTACCCGGAATTGGTATTCGGTGCCGTTGTTCAGGCCGGGCCACGTCAAGGTGTTCCCGGTGACCCCGCTCTGCTGGGAGTTCTGCCCAGCAGGTGCCGGGGAGATCTCCACATTGAACTTGGTCACGGCGGAGAACGGTCCCACCGGTGTCACCCAGTCCACCGTCACAGCCTTGTCACCAAAGGTGGTGGTGGGTGCTGCTGGCGCATCAGGCTTGCGGTCCGGCGTTGCTTCGACCGACTGCACCGACGCCGCCGAGGTGGCTACGGCGTTGGTGGCCGTCACCGTGAACCTGTACTTCTGAGCGTTTGTCAGATCGGTAATGGTGCAGGTGTTGGTGTCACAGTCTTGGCTGCCGCCAGCCCAGGCCACCGTGTACTTGGTGATGGGAGAACCGTTATCTGCTGGCGGATCCCATTTCAGCAGCACGGCCCCGTCGAGCTCCTCAACCACCTGTGGTTTGCTGGGAGCATCAGGCTTGCCCTTGACGGTGATCTTGATGCGGCCCGTGGCATGGCGTGCCGCGTCCTTGGTCTTGTCTTCCACGGTGTAGCGCACCAGCACGGTGCCCTTGTAGTCGGCGTCGCTGTTGACGGTGACGGCACCGTCGGTGTGCGTGACGGAAATACCTGCGCTACCACTTTCCACCATGGTCTCCACCACGCGCAGCGGCGTATCCGGGAACGGGTTGACGTCGTTACCCAGGACCTCAACGACTTCAGCCCGCCCTGCGTGGGCGTCGAGGACAGTGTCCTCGTTCGCCACGGGCAATGGCAAGGGCGACGACGTCGCCCGCAGCACCACAGCTGCCGTCACCGGTTCATTACTTCCGTCTGAGACGGAGAGCTGCACCGTGGCCTGCTCGCCAACTCGGGTACCGTCCTTTTGCGTTGCCGTCAGCACGGTGCCGGAGAAGTCAATGTCAAAGTTGCCAGGCTTGTTCCCGGACAGTGCGTAGCTGAACTTCTCCTTGTCCCCTGGATCGATATCAAAAGCCATGGGCCCGACGTCGAGGGTGACGGTTTCTTGCTGCGGCACATCCAAGGAAGACCCTGTGAAAGTGGGCGGCGTGTTCTTCTTTTCCTCTTCCTTGGGCCCGGCCACGGCCGGATCCACCAACGTCATGACCGTCAAAGTGGACTTCAGGCCCTCGGGATCATCGGGGCCGGAACCGTCGGTGACCTCAAAGGTGACGGAACCGGGACCGTAGAACTTGATGTCTGCGGCATAGTTGACGCCGGCACCTTCGCCCACAATGACGTTCTCGCTACTGGCGCCCACGAGTGAAATCTTCGACGCTTCGGTGAGCCGCGGGGTCCGACCCTCCCGTACCTGAACGTAGTCGGAGAGCTCCATGACGGCGCTCTCACCGGCGGTGAGGCGGATAATCTCTTTGCTCTTGAGCACCGGGTATTGCTTGTCCAGTCCCGGAACCCAGATGACTGCCGTGGATTTCTGGCCGTCCTGATCCGTGACAGTGTAAGGAACCATCTGATCCAGCGGGCCTAGGTCGATCCGCACGGCACCGTTGCTGGTCACTGACGCGGTCTCCGTGCTGATGCCGTTGACCGATTCAATGCTCAGCTTCAAATCTTCGGTGACACCGTCGGGATCGGCGTCGTTCTCAAGAACCGGCACATCGACGGTGTTCTTACCCAGCATCTGGGCAACGGTGACTCGGTCATCGCGGGCAACGGGGGCCTTCAAGGGCGCATCCGGGGTGACCGTCATGCGAATGTTGCCGGTGGCCGTGGAGCCAAATTTATCTGCCACGGTGTACATCATGGTCGCGATGCCAGTCTCGGCGGGTGAGGTCACCAGGACCTTACCCTTATCGGTCACCGAGGGCTGCATTTCCTCCGGCCCCTTGAAGCCGGCCTCGACCAGGCCCAGCTTGCCGCCGTCGGGGTCGGAGTCGTTGAGCATGACGTCCAGGGAAACCTTGCGCCCCGGACGCATCGTGATGTAATCGTCCTCGGTCACCGGTGGATGGTTCACGGCCTGCACCGGTGCTACACCCACGTCAACGCGGGCCACAGCCTCAGCTCCGAGCCGGTCACGCACCCGGTAGCTGAAGGTGTCGGTGCCGGCCGAGCTGCCGCCAGCTGTGTAGAAGATGTAGCCGTTGCCGGTTTCGGCGGTACCCAGGGCGGGGCCCTTGTCGATGCCGACTAGCTCCACGGAATCGCCCTCGGGATCAATCGCGTTCAGCGGCACGGGGATGCGCACCTGATCCCCGGCAATGACGCGACCGGTCAGGTTCTTCGGTGCCGGCGGAAGATTGTGTTCGGGATCTGCCGCCACAATCGTGATGGTCACCTGCGCCGAATCAAACTGACCCGTGCTGTTGGCGACCTTGTAGACCCCCTGCACCGTCTTGGGTGTGGGCCCGGCAATGAAGCGCAACTGGTTCTGGTCGGTAAACAACTTACCGAATTCGGCATCCGGGCTCTCCACCACGGCCGGAGACTTGAGCACTTCACCGTTCGGGTCGGTGTCGTTAGCCAACACCGGGATGCTGACCACGTCCCCCACCCGCACAATGGCGGTATCCGGTTCCACCCGTGGTGGCATGAGCTTATCCGGGGCAGGGATCCGCACCAGGGAAATTTCACCTGTGGCGCTACCTACTCCGTTGGAGATGGTGTATTTGATGCTGAGCTTGTCTTTGAGTCCGCGCAGATCGGTGATCTTGATAATGCTGCGCTCAACAATGGTTGCCGAAACGGGCGATCCCGCCGGCAGTTCCAACGACTGAATCACCAGGACTCCACCGGCTGGATCTGAGTCATTGCCCAGCACATCCACCAATGCGGAGCCACCCGATGGCAGCATGACCAGGTCCTTGACGGCGATGGGCAGGCCCTGCAAATCCGGTTCCACCACATCGATGCGGATCAGACCGGTGGCGCTCATGGGCCCGTTGGTTACCTGATATTCCAGGTACACCACTCCCACGGTTTCGGACATGAAGGTCACGGTGCCGTTGTCGGCAATGCCGGAGACGGTGGTGTTGGCGGGTCGGGAAACACTGGCGAGACGGAGCGTGCCGCCGGCCGGGTCCTGGTCATTTTTCAACGGGGCCAGCACGACCGGCTGTCCGGCTACGGCACGGATAAAGTCGGCGTTGGCCACGGGTGGCACGCCGCCGGGCGACTTGACGTTGACCTTGAGCTGCTTCTCGGTCGTTTCGCGGCCATCGGAGACGGAAACCGTCATGGTTTTCATCCCGGCCGTTTCACCGTCGTCGGTGTAGCTCATCTCACCGTTGGGGGTGGTCTTGATGACGGCACTTTCATCGTCAGAGACAGCACCGGTCAAGAAGATGTCGTCACCGTCGGGGTCGATCCAGTCCGCCAGCACGTTTTGTTTCATGGTCTGGCCCTGCTCCACGACCAAGGTGGTGCTGCGCATGGTTGTGGGCGGAGAATTTTCGCTCTCCGGCACCACCCGCACATCAACGCTGCCCTTGGCTGTGCCGCCGCGGCCATCCTTCACGTCATATTGGAACGGTCCAGCACCAGTTTTATCTACGGCCACGTTGATCTGCAGCCCGGTCCCGTCGTAGATGGAGTCCACAGTGCCCAGACCAGGTTCGACGGCGGGAGGTTCCACCGTGAGCACGTCGCCGTCCGGATCGGAGTCATTGAACAGGACCGGCAAAATCGTGGTCTTCCCTGCCCGGACGCCAAAGCTGTCCGGGGTAGCAACAGGTGGACGGTTGGGCTTGGTGCGGTCCGGCAAGGTGCTGACCACGTTGGGATCGGCGGAATCCTTGTCGGCGTTGTCAGCCTTTTTCAGATCCGTTTTCAGATCGTCCCAGTTGTTGACCAGCAGCATGTTCTGGTTGACCAGCCACACATTGCCGGAGTTGATGTCGTTCAGGACCACCACATCGCGGTTCTTGCGGAAAACGAATTCTGATTTGGCGGAGGCCTTGGGAATCTCGATCAGTTCCCCTGCGCCGTTGCAGGAGAGTGCGTACTTGTTGGCGCCAGACCAGGCTGCGTGAACGCAGCCGTTTTGAATAACAGGAGCCACTGCCTTGCCGCTGGTTCCCAATTGCAGAACCTTGGCGCTGGAACCATCCAGCGGCTGGGTGAACAGCGCAGTTCCGGTTTCCAACGCTACAAAGTTACCTTCAGCCGTGGGCTGAGCCAGCAACGCACCCTGCGCATCGGGGACGGTGACACTCTTGCCGCCGGGCAAGTAGAGTTTTCCGGAAGCTGCCGAGAACACCACGGGTGATCCGCCAGCAACTGTGACCTGGGCATCCTTGGTCCCAGCCAGCCCCTCAACTGTGGCCCGCTCCTGGGTGGCGACCTTGCCGGCGTCGTCCATGGTTGTGGTGATGAGTTCACCGGCTTCGGAATCCACGGTGAAAATGGTGTCGTTCGGTGCCGTCACGGAGATGGCGCTGCGCAGCTCTTTCAGAATCGGGATGGTTGTCTTCTCGCTGAAGCCGGACACTTCCTGGTTGCCCATGGCCCAGACCTTGCCGGCGCCGGAGTCGGTCAAGGAAATGATCCGGGTACCTAGTGAGGTCTGTTTGCCGCCGCCCAGAGCAGCCTCGGCGGCCATGGCCATCATGGGCACGTTCACCGAACTCAGGATGCTGCCGCCGTCGCCGCTCATGAAAACGTTGCTGCCGTTTTGGATGACGTCGAAGGTGGTGGTGGTTGCTGCGAAGCCGCCATCAAGAACCTTGGACTGGTCATTGAGGTGACCCACCAAGCCCTCAGCACGGTTGGTCACCCAGACGCTACCGTCGTTCAGGTCAACATCGGCGGTGGTGAAGCCGGGGTACACAATGGCGCCCGTGATCACTGCCGCCGCCGCAGCTGCAGCCATGGAAGCCGTGAAGAATCTTTTTTTACTGGCGGTTCTAGAAAACAGATCGCTCAGAGCCATGAAAAACCTTTGCTTATCCCCAACTTGCAAAGTTCGGGTACCAACTAGACAGACCGGCCGCTAGCACACGGAGGCCTCTGCCATAATACCCGGTTGATCCATATGATGGCTTAATTTTCCGGATCTACTGTTTTGGACGAATCCATCCAGTGTTTCGGGGCCAGGCTTTGCAAGCCGGGGTCAGGCTTTGCAAGCCGGGGTCAGGGGTGCTCCAACCAGGCTTGGACGGCGGCGAACGGACCCGCTGGCATGCTCTCTACGCCGCCTTCAGAAAGACGCTGCTAGAGGGCCACGCCGATCCAGATTTTGAATCATTGCTGCAACTGGCTGACCACCATAACGCGCATAACGCGGCCGGGCACACAGCCGAGTCCTACCGCTGGTAGCCGCGAATTGCTGCGGCAGCCGGGACCCGGCGTCGTACGTGTCAGTTTTAGTCGACTACTAAGCCCTTGCCCGTTCCCCGGCTCAGGAGTACCGGCGCAATTTCGCCGAAGCCGCGAACGTTCTCCACCGGCAGCTGGGTGAGTACAAAGCGATCATCGCCGGTCAATGCCGAGGCCGTGACCGAGTCAATCAGTACAGTTCCTGGTTCTGCGAGCGAGGTCAGGCGGGCGGCCAGATTTACGGTTGGACCATAAATATCGCCCAGCCTGGAGAGCACCCGGCCCCACACCATGGCGACGCGGGCTTCCGGAAGGAAATCGTCGGCGGCCATGGCTTCTGCAAGGGCCAGAGAAATCTGGGCGCCAGCCACAGGTGTTTCGCAGTTGAACAGCACTTCGTCACCAATGGTCTTCACCAGACGGCCACCGCCGACGCTGATGATCTCGGCACAGATGTTTTCAAAGCGCTGCACCAGGCGGGCTAGCGTCTTCTCATTCATGCGGCGTGACAAGGAGGTATAGCTGACCAGATCAGCGAAGCCAACGGCGCGGGCCAGGGGCAGCGGTGCGTCGTCCTCATCGCCGTCGCGCCCTAATTCACTGGCGGCCAAGCCCTGCTCAGCACGCACGGCGAGGCGCTGGATGCCGGCGTTAAGCTGGCGACGGTAAGAGTACACCAGCAGTTCTTCCAAAGGGGCGATCAGATTAGGGAGCTCGGAAACAACGGCGCGACGGGCCTCGGCGTCACTGACACCATGCTCCACCACCAAGTCTTCAACCAACGCCTCAATCTGCCAGACGGCCATTCGATCCGTCATCTGACCGATGGAACGGGTAACGGAAATTGCCGTTTCCTCCGTCAAAAGCCCTTCGCGGACCATCGTGACGACTATTTGCAGCGCTTCTTGGTCCCGTTCGGTGAAGGCCACGTCTTCATCACCCAGATTGGGAAAGCCCATGGCGCGCCAAATTTTGCGCGCAGACAGCAATGAAACGCCTACTCCTGCGGCGACATCACGGCGCTTCATGGTCCGTTCGCCACCAAGAAGTTGCGTTTCCAGTGCCTTGGTTTGGTTGTGCGAGGCAGGCGTCAACAACGGCTCGGGTGGATCAGTGGTCTCTTCCAAGCTTGCGCAGCTCCTTTTCGCTCATCCCAACGACCCCAGCGTAGTCCGATTCCCGGAGTGTTTGCTGCATGTACGCCCGAAACTCCTTGGCCCAGAATTGTTGGGCATCTTGGTTGAACTCACTCCAGTACGGTATTTCATTCACCGTCACCACTTTGTCAGAGTGTATGTCCGAGTGAAAAAACAGTTGCAAATCCCCGGAGCCCACCATGCGTTGGCGCCAGTTTTGCACTGGCTGCATTTGATGAATCTGAGCCAGATCAAGAATTTGCAGACGTCTAGATACTAACCCCCTGCGCACCAGCAGACGCTGATTGGTCAAGGTGTAGATGGTCCCGGCCCAGCGCCACACTCGCCTGATTGGATACGCCAACAGCACCAGGGTCACCAGTGCCACCACGCCTAGCACCAAGACATCGCGCCACTGACTTGCGCCAGGAGCCCATTCATAAAATGTGTCGGGTTGTAGTTTTGCCAGCGCAGCCGAGCCCACCATGATGGCCAGCAGTCCCACCGAAATGGGCCACAGCAGAATCCTGGAGTGCGGCCGGCAGCGAATCTCCACCTGTTCCTTTTCCAGCAGAAACTTACGCATAGCCCAGAGCACCGCCCGGGCCAGTCCTGCGCAGGTGCAGCACATCACCGGCGCTGACATTATGTTCCTGGCCGAGGGCATCACGCAACCGCAAACTACCGTCACTGTTCAAATCCACAGCTGTGCCGTAAAGCATGGTCCCGCCGGGCAGTTCAGCCCGCACTTGCTGACCCAACGTGCTCATGAGATCCCGGGCCAACTCCACAGCACTCGCCCCGCCGGACAGCGGCATGTGCGCGTCCCCACCGGCCGCCGCAAAGTCCTGATACAGCTTGGCGAAGTTGTTTAAGTACTCGGGCAGCAACTGGTTTCTGTCGAGCCCGGACGCTGGCACGCCCTCCACCAATAAAGAGGTAGCCCTGTCCGTGGGCAGCTCTGTTTCTTGCAGGCTGACATTGACACCGACCCCAACCACGACGCCGGGACCCATCTCAGTGCCCGAGCTCGCCATCGTTGAGATGGCTGGGGCTGTTGCTGACCTTGCAGGTACCACCTGGGCCAAGATTCCTGCCAGTTTGCGGCCCTTGATCACTACGTCGTTGGGCCATTTCAAAGTGGCATCGACGTCCGTGTGTGTGCGCAACGACTGGCACAGAGCAACTCCGGCAAGGATGGAAAGCCACCCGTAACCCGTGGGAGCAAAGTCCTTGCCGGATCCGCTTGTGAGGCACTGTTCTTCTGGCCAGAGAAGAACACTGGAGATCATGGCAGCGCCGGCGGGAACCTCCCACGCTCTACCCAACCGACCTTTGCCAGCAGGCTGGGCATCGGCAATCAAAACGCTCAAGTCCGGAAAGAATTGTCCAGTATCGGCAGCACCGGCAGCCAGATCGATGTTGGTTGAACCTGCGGAGTCCACCACGTCTACGCGAGCAAATACCCCTTGCGGCTGCATCAACGCAGTCCTTAATAGGGCAGCGTCTAAATTAACGGGATCGATCGGAGCTGCTGACAGCTTCTGGGGTCGACTCTGACCATTCTGCTCAGGGGTTGTTGCGGCGCCGTTCATGGTTCCAATCCTATCGGGCCTAGCAACGGATGAATCCGCCTCTGGGGTGAGAACCGAGTCCCGGTCTGGGCCGAAGCCAAAACTGTGGTCGGGACCTCAGTTCAGCAATGGTTTGAAATCAGCAATGGTTTGAAACGGAGTGGGGGCGGGATAGGAGCCGGCGTTTGAACAGAGATTTGAGCCGCCGAAATTGCGTAGTCCAATTGTGTTGTTTCCTCCACAGGGGGTGCAGGTGGTTTGTTGTACCCAGAGTCCGTCCTAGGAAACTTCGATGTCAGTGGTCCCCACTAGAATATTTATATGAACACAACGGCGGGGAAGCCGGTTGAACCAGCTCCCCTTTCCCTGCTGCACCGCCGTGGGCTGTCGACCCGAATCAAACAAAACTCCGCAACAACTTCCATCACGGTCTCCAAAAACCACGGTGACGACAAACTAGGCCAAATGGTAAGAACTGGGCCAAACGCCAGATACTTTTCGGACGACTTTGTAGGGTTCCTACACATGCAGGGGTCCATATCGTTATTAGACTGTCAGTAGAGTTTTCCCTTTTGTGCGGTTCCTATGAAGAGCTGCAAGTATCCACACTATTGATCCGGAGTGTCAATGAGCCACGATCTATCGACAACAGCAGGCAAAATTGCCGATTTCCGTGACCGGATGGCTCAGGCTGCGATTCCTTCTGGCGAGGCTGCCGTTGAGAAGCAGCATGCGAAGGGACGCAATACGGCCCGCGAACGCATCGACCTGCTGGTGGATCCGGATTCTTTCGTGGAGTTTGATGCACTGGCCGTGCACCGCTCCACAGCATTTGGTATGGAGAAGAAGAAGCCTCTGGGAGACGGCGTGGTCTCCGGTTACGGCACGGTAGATGGCCGCTTGGTCGCCGTCTACAGCCAAGATTTCAGCGTTTACGGTGGCTCACTGAGCCAGGTAAACGGCGAAAAGATTGTCAAAGTCCAGGAATTCGCACTACGCAACGGTTGCCCGGTTGTCGGAATCAACGACGGCGGCGGCGCCCGCATCCAGGAAGGCGTGGCCTCCCTGGCCATGTTTGCCGATATCTTCCGCAACAACGTTCACGCATCAGGGGTAGTTCCGCAGATCTCGCTCATCATGGGCCCGTGCGCCGGCGGCGCCGCCTACTCCCCCGCGCTGACCGATTATGTGGTCATGGTGGACAAGACCAGCCACATGTTCATCACCGGTCCGGACGTCATCAAGACGGTCACGGGTGAAGACGTGGACATGGAAACCCTGGGTGGCGCCCGCCAACACAACACCACCACCGGAACTTCCACGTACTTGGCCACAGATGAAGCAGACGCCATTGAGTTTGTCCGCGAACTGCTCGACTTCCTGCCCTCCAACAACTTGGCCGAGGCGCCCGTCACCGAGCATGAGCAAGAGTTGGAACTCGACGACGCCGACCTCGCCTTGGACACTCTGATCCCTGACTCGGCCAACCACCCGTACAACATGCGTGCCGTCATCGAGCAAATCCTCGACGACGAGCATTTCTTGGAGATGCAGGCCCTGTACGCCCCCAACGTCATGATCGGCTACGGCCGCATTGAGGGCCACACGGTGGGCATCGTCGCCAATCAGCCCATGCAATTTGCTGGCACCTTGGACATCAACGCATCCGAAAAGGCTGCCCGTTTTGTCCGCAACTGCGACGCCTTCAACATCCCCATCATCACTTTGGTCGATGTCCCCGGCTTCCTGCCGGGCAAGGATCAGGAATTCCAGGGCATCATCCGCCGCGGCGCCAAGTTGCTCTACGCCTACGCTGAAGCAACTGTGCCGAAGCTGACGGTCATCACCCGAAAGGCTTACGGCGGAGCGTACATCGTAATGGGCTCCAAGAAGCTCGGCGCGGATTTGAACCTCGCCTGGCCCACCGCCCAGATCGGCGTCATGGGCGCCCAGGGCGCGGTCAATATCCTGTACCGCCGCGATCTTGCGGCAGTGGATGCCGAGGGTGGCGACGTTGAGGCCCGCCGTGCCGAGATTGTCCGGGACTACGAAGATGAACTTCTCAACCCGTACCAGGCTGCTGAATTGGGCTATGTGGACGCCGTGATTGCGCCGTCCGATACCCGTATCCAGCTCATCAAGGGTCTGCGTGCCCTGCGCGATAAGCGTGCCAGCTTGCCTGCCAAGAAGCATGGGAATATTCCGCTGTGACAAGCAAAGACCCAGGCAGCCCCGAGAACGCCCCGTTGCTCACGGTAACCCGGGGCAACCCCAGCGCCGAAGAACTAGCCGCGGTGACCGCCGTCGTGCTTGCCTTGCAAACTGGTCAGGACGAGAACGAAGGCGCCGCAACCCCCGCACGGCCGTGGGCTAGGCGAGCGCAACTGCATCTGCCGCCCAAGCCGGGCGCCGGATCATGGCGGCGCTCCAACCGCTAACCGTTGGGCTCTCATTCTTGGTGCCACGATTCGATTCCACGACTGAGACACACGTAACAATGGCAATTTCTTGGCGTAATAAAGGGAAACACTAATTTCCTGATGCTATTGTGCCGCCTTTACCGTTGGTTCATGACTTCCACAGTAAGCACCCCAAAGGTGTCGCAGTTGCCCAAATGGGCCAGCTCCTTCGGCGTCCAGATCATAGCTGCCCTTATTATTGGCCTCGTTCTGGGGCTGATTGCCCGTCAGCTCGGCGGGGACCCCAAAACAGACCCCAACGGTCTGGTCACCACATTGGGCACCATCGGCTCCAGCTACATCTCGGTTCTGAAGGCCGCGGTGGTGCCATTGATCTTCACGGCTGTGGTGTCCTCGATCGCCAACCTGCGCGAAGTGACCAACGCTGCGCGTCTAGCATGGAACACGTTGCTCTGGTTCGCTATCACCTCGTTGATCGCGGTAACCGTGGGCATTGTTCTGGGCGTCCTATTCCAGTTCCAGTCCGGAGCAGGCTCCGTTGATTCAGCTGAGGAGTACACCGGCAAGACCGGCGACTGGTGGGCGTTTTTGATCGGCTTGTTCCCCTCCAACTTCCTAGGCCTGAGCGCCTCCACCAAGGCCTCTGATTCCGGCGCCCTCTCTACCAGCGTCAGCTTCAATGTCCTGCAGATCCTGGTTATTGCGATCGTGATCGGTATTGCTGCTCTGAAGGTTGGCAAGGCGGCCGATCCGTTCCTGAAGCTCAACGGCTCAGCACTTGCCGTCATCCAGAAGGTGCTGTGGTGGATCATCCGCTTGGCTCCGATCGGTACCGTTGGCCTGATCGGTAACGCTGTAGCAACTTACGGCTGGACCACCATTGGTTCCCTGGGTAAGTTCACCGTGGCCATTTACGTTGGCTTGGCCCTCATCATGTTTGTGGTCTACCCCGTCCTCATCAAGAGCCATGGGCTGTCCATCAAGCAGTACTTCTCCGGTGTGTGGCCTGCCGTTCAGTTGGCGTTCGTATCCCGCTCCTCGATCGGCACCTTGCCGCTGACGCAGCGCGTGACCGAGCGCAACTTGGGAGTTCCCCGCGCCTACGCTTCCTTCGCTGTGCCGCTGGGCGCCACCACCAAGATGGACGGTTGCGCCGCGATCTACCCGGCCATTGCAGCCGTTTTCGTGGCTCAGTTCTTCGGCATGGAATTAAACCTGAGCCAGTACCTGCTCATCGTCCTCGTTTCAGTTCTTGGTTCTGCAGCCACGGCCGGCACAACCGGTGGCGTCGTGATGCTCACCCTGACACTGTCAACCATTGGCCTGCCGCTTGCCGGCGTGGGACTCTTGCTGGCCGTCGATCCGATCGTGGACATGGGCCGCACCGCCTTGAACGTAGCCGGTCAGGCACTGGTTCCCACCATTGTTTCCAAGCGTCAGGGCATCCTGGACGAGGACCTCTACAACGCGCCCCGCAACGGCAACCCATTCGCTGACGACTCCGCTGATCTGTTGGCAGAACTGAATGCGTCCGACGGCGAAGGCGACGGCGCAATTGACCCGAAGCGGGAACCGGCCAACGCTTAAGTCTCCACCGCACCAACACTGCTGGGTGCGCAATCACAAAATTCCCGTCAGGGCATGGTCACCGGACCACTGCCCTGACGGGTTTTTGCGTTGCGTGCCGGCTTCTCTTCCGGAATCCAGCACAGACTCCAGCACGGAACCCGCCGAGGAATCTACCCGAAAACCGCGGAGCCGACACAGTAAGATTCCTTACGATACGAGTTTCCCGAAGTGAACTAAGGACTAGAAATGATCATCGTCACCACCAACGATCTGCCCGGCTACAAGATTGATGCGGTATTCGGCGAGGTCATGGGCCTCACCGTTCGCTCCCGCCACGTCGGCGCCCAGTTCACCGCTAGTTTCCGCTCATTGGGCGGTGGCGAGCTCCCGGAGATGACCCAAGCCCTGTATGAGAGCCGCCAGGAAGTGGTGGCCCGCATGGTCACCGAGGCTCAGCAAAAGGGCGCCAACGCCATCATCGCCACCCGCTTCGATACCTCGGAAATGGGCGGGACCTGGACCGAGGTGTGCGTGTACGGCACCGCTGTCTACGCGATCCCCCTCGGCGAAGGCCAGCCCGGAGCCACTGGCCAGTCGATCTACCTCGCGCAGAACCCCCAGCGCTAGGAATCCAGCTGAGGATCCTGCCGGGCCAGGACCCATCCTGGCGGACCGGGCCTACGCCTGCCCATAGCGGGCACCCGGTCCGCCCCGCACCCCAGAAGTAGAATTTGCACATCGTGCAAACTTGCACTTAGTGTAGTCATGTGAGTATTTCCTTGCCTTCGCCAGAGCCCAACGCACCTCAAGACCCGCTGTCCCGACGCGAGCTGAACAAGGCTGCCACCCACGAGGCCATCGCCTCCGCAGCCCTGAATTTCCTGCGAAATCAGGAGATGAATTCATTCACGGTCGACGACGTCGCTGCCGCCGCCGGCGTTTCCCGGCGCACCTTTTTCAACTACTTCTCCTCCGTTGAAGCTGCCGTCACCAGCTACACGCAGCGCTATCTGGACACGGTGATCACAGAATTTAAGGCCCGTCCTGCGCAGGAGTCGATTCTAGAAGCAGCGCAAGCCGCGCTGTCCGCCGTCGGCAATACAGCTGACTTGGCGATACTCGCCGAAACGGTCTCCCTCACCCAGGATCCGCACCTGGAGCGTTTTCAATTACAGGCGTGGGATGAATGCACCACAAAAATTGCTGACGTCGCCCGCGACCGGCTCCCCCCAGATACCTCCGAGCTCTACATCTTGGCGTTAGTGGGTGCGATTATGGGCAGTTGCCGGGCCGCTGTGCAAATCTGGTGCCAGGAATTCGGCGCCGATACCTCGGAGCCGTCTCTGGCGAAATTGCGCAAACATCTGGACGCCACCATTTCCTTGCTCCGAAACGGTTTTTAGTTTTCATACCCGATTGCGCCCTGCCCGCGCATTCACACACAGACTTATACACAGATTCACACACAGATTCATACACAGAATGGATTCACCATGGCCCTTTGGCTCTATAAACTGGGACGCTTTGCCGCCCGCCGCGCCTGGCTGGTGATCGTATCCTGGGCTGTCCTCATTGGTTTGGTGGGTGGCGCCGCGGCACTGTTCATGGGCCCCATGTCCAACAGCTTCCAGATCCCGGGCACTGAGACTCAGCAGATGGCGGACAAGCTTGCGGCCGAGTTGCCCGAAGCTTCCGGTGGGACCGGCTCTGTGGTGTTCACCAGCACCAATGGCGAACCGTTCACGGCCGCCCAGACTAAGGACATCTCGGCTGCACTTGCCACAGTGACCACCGTTCCCACCGTCAGGGGCGTCATTGATCCGTTCGTGACCACCGCGACCCAAAAGGACGGCGCCACCCAGCTGGCCGAAGGCGCCAAGGCGCTGGTGGCCGGAGAAGCTGAAGCCGCTGCCGGCAAGACTGCACTGGAGGCTTCCGCCAAGGAGCTGGCAGCCGCCAAGGCCCAGTTGGATGCGGGCCAGGCCCAACTTGACGCCCAGAAGGCGCAGTTGGCAGGCGCGCCCGAGGCCGCACTGGCTCCCCTTGAGGCTGCGCAGGCGCAACTTGATGCCCAAAAGGCCGCATGGCAAGCGGGCCAGGACCAGTTTGATGCCGGCAAGGCCAAGTTCGACGCCGGTCAGGCCACCTTGGCTGCCAAGAAGGCAGAACTCGAAGCCGGTCAGCGCACCTCTGATGCAGCCGCTGGTTTGCTCTTTGTCTCGGAGAACAACAAGGCAGCCATTGGCCAGATTCAGTTCAGCGAGTCGATGAACGCCGTGACTCCGGCCAACCGTCAGTTGGTTCAGGACAAGCTGAACACCCTGGAGTCCAGCGGTGTCACGGTTTCCTACAGCAAGGACATCGTCGAAGACATCTCTGAAGTATTTGGCGCTGCTGAGGTGATTGGCGTCGCCGTTGCCGCCGCTGTCTTGTTGATCATGTTGGGCACCTTTGTGGCCGCAGGCCTGCCACTGCTCATGGCTCTTGTTGGTGTTGGTGTGGGCGTGGGCGGAACCATGGCGCTGACCAGCGTGATTGAAATGTCCTCCGTCTCCCCCATGCTCGCCTTGATGCTGGGCCTGGCAGTCGGTATTGACTACTCGCTGTTCATCGTCAACCGGCACCGCCAGCAATTGCTTGCCGGTATGTCGCTGCGTGAATCCATCGCCAAGGCCATCGGCACCTCCGGTAATGCCGTGACCTTCGCAGGGTTGACGGTTGTTATTGCGCTGGCAGCACTCACCGTGAGCGGGATTCCCTTCCTGGCCATCATGGGTCTGTCCGCTGCGGCAACAGTTGCTTTCGCAGTCCTTGTTGCCCTGACGCTAACCCCGGCCTTGCTGTCTCTCATTGGCACCAAGATCATCTCCAAGCGTGCGTGGGCCAAGAACACGGCAGCCACCACGGCTCATGACGCCACCCTTGCCGGCCTGAACAATGCCGAAAAGGCCGCTGCCGACGACGCCGCTGACGTTGCTCGCAGTGCCCGCGGTTGGGGCGCGCTCGTCACCAAGCACCCGGTTGTTGCACTCGCTGCTGCGGTCATTGCGCTGGTTATCATCGCCATCCCGGCTACCGGGCTGCGTCTGGCATTGCCCGACGGCGGTTCCGAACCTGTCGATTCCAGCGCCTTCCAAGCGTATTCCCTCACTGGAAAGAACTTCGGTGAAGGCATGAACGGACCCATCATTGTGGTTGGTTCGCTGCCTGCCGGTCTGGATAAGGCCAGCGCCACAGAACTGAATCTGGATGTGGCCGATCAGCTGCGCGAGGTCACCAATGTGAAAGCGGCCGTTCCGGTCATGCTGAGCGAAGATTTGCGCACCTCCGTGTACCAGGTCATTCCAACCGAGGGACCAGCCAGCGAAAGCACGGTCCAGGTCATTCATGATCTACGAAGCGAAGGCTCAGTCATCGCCTCGGATCTCGATGTCACCATCGGATTGACGGGCCAGACGGCTGCCAACGTCGATGTCTCAGAGAAGCTGGGAGCGGCGCTGCCGCCCTACCTGGCCATCGTCGTCGGACTTTCCTTGATCCTGTTGATCCTGGTGTTCCGCTCTATTCTGGTGCCGCTGCTGGCAACTGCAGGATTCCTGCTCTCGCTGGTTGCCGCGTTTGGTGGCGTGGTGGCCGTGTACCAGTGGGGTTGGCTCGGCGGCATCTTTGGTGTGGAGAATCCTGCTGCGGTGCTCAGCTTCCTGCCGATCCTTTTGATTGGTGTGCTGTTCGGGCTCGCCATGGATTACCAGGTATTCATTGCCTCGGGGATGCGTGAGGCCTACGCCCACGGTCAGAATGCCAAGCAGGCTGTGCGCACCGGGTTCAAGCATGCCGCTCCCGTGGTCACGGCGGCCGCGATCATCATGATCAGCGTGTTCTCCGGCTTCATCTTCAGCCACCTGACCATGGTGCGCCCCCTTGGTTTCGCACTGGCGTTTGGTGTTCTGGTCGATGCCTTTGTGGTGCGCATGACCATTGTTCCGGCGGCCATGCATCTGATGGGCAAGTCGGCCTGGTGGCTCCCGGCGTGGCTGGATAAGTTCCTGCCCGATGTTGACGTGGAAGGCGCCAAGCTGAGCCAAATGACGGTCCCGGACGATGCGTCCTCACTTGACGGCGAGTCTGAACTTGAGGGCGAGTCTGAACTTGAAGACCAGCCGGAGTCGGCCCGCTAAGAACCGGCATCCCGGATGGGCCTCCCGGAAGGACATCCCGAACGGGCAGAACGGGCAGTCACGGACGCAGAATCAACCAAGACTCTGCGTCCGCGGCTGCCCGTTCTTGCGTCACCGAGGGTGCATTATGCTTGTGAGTCACAGCACATGTAGCTCTTGTTAGCGACCACCCCGCCCAGCCTCAATCAAAACCGTAGATTCTTGGAGAAAACATGCCCCCTGAGCATCCACTCCTTGAGAGCCTGCCGGCCATGCGACCGTTGGTACGTGAATCGTGGCAGCGGTCTTTGGACGCCTTGGCCACGCCCGCCGGACTTACCCCGCCCGTGGTCTGGGAGAGCCGAGAACTGCAAGATTTCCGCCGCGAGCATCCCTTGGCCGCCATTATGCCTGTCATCACGAAACTGCTGGTGGAGCCCAGCCACGACACCGGATTGTTGATTGCCGTTGGCGACGAGCACGGTCGTCTGCTGTGGGTGGAGGGCGAATCGGCAGCCCGCCGCAACGGTGAGAACATTAATTTCGCCACGGGAGCCGACTGGTCTGAACCGGTGGCGGGCACCAGCGCTCCCGGAACCGCATTGGTGTTGGGCAAGAGTGTGCAAATTACCGGCGATGAACATTTCAATCCGGCTGTCCACTCGTGGAGTTGCACAGCTGTGCCGCTACACGATCCGGATTCCGGAGCCGTCCTGGGGGTCGTGGACATCACCGGTGGTGCGGAAGCTGTGGGCGCCAACACGCTCTCGTTGGTGATGGCATCGGTGGCTGCGGCGGAGGCTCAGCTGCGGATCGAACGCTTGGAGCGCCGAGCGGAGCAGGAGCGCCGCAGGTGGATGACGCCGAGAACCACCACCAAAGCCCCGGCAACCAACACCGCCACCAACAGCCAGCCCACGTCGAAAAAGCCACTGTACCGCGACAGTCTGCAAATCCTGGGTCGCGATCAGGGCCTGCTGCACGTGGCGGGGCAAGCTGTGACGCTGAGCGAACGACACACCGAAATCCTGGCCATGCTGGCACTGCATCCCGAGGGTCTCAGCGCTGAGGAGCTCACCGACAAGGTTTACCCTGAGGGCACCTCGCTGACCAGTATTCGGGCCGAGATGGTGCGCCTGCGCAAGCTGCTGCAGAGGGCTGCCCCTACTCTGGTCCCGGAATCACGGCCCTACCGGCTCCCCAGCCCGCTGGTGGTGGACGCCGAACAGGTCCGCAATTATCTGGACCGCGGCGCACACCGGCTGGCCCTGAACATCTACCGCGGCGAGGTCATGCCCCGCTCGGTGGCCCCGGCCATCGAGACCATCCGCAACCGTGTGTCGGTGCAATTGCGGGAGGCCATTCTTGCCGATGCCAGTCCCGAGGCGTTGTTGGGTTACCTGCAGCTGCCCCAAGCCGCGGACGACGTCGAAGCTTGGCTCACAGCCCTGCGCCTGCTGCCGCCTCGCTCCCCAAAGCGCGCCGCGATTGTGGCTCACCTGGAGGCGCTGGAAGGTTAGCGTCAGCGGCGGTGGGCAGGAAACGGTGGGCAGGAAACAGTGGGCACGGCGACTAATACTGCTCCACAATCATCTCCAGCATCATGAACGCACCCTTGCCGTCCATACCGGTTTCGGCGCCGAGCAGTTCCAGAGCCTCGCCCCGCTTTCCCGCTAGGGCCAGGGCTTTGACGCGGCTGGCCGTTTCCTCCGTCAGGGAGATGGACCGCTCCGTGTAGGTGGTGCCACTCGGGGGCGGAGCCGTGAAGTCTGGGTGGCTCGTGGTCGTTGCCCACTGGGCTGGGGTGCTTGTTGTGGTGGTGACGGTGGTTTCATAGCTGACGCTGCCAGCAGTCTTGGACTGCAGGAGTGCGGCCAAGTCGCGCGCCATCCGTTCGGCGGCTCCCCGGGCTTCCTCTTCCACGGAGCCAGGTGTTGCGGTTTCAGGCGTTGCAGTTTCAGTCGCTGCGGAGCCAGGCGCTGCGGTCGCGCCTTGTGACGGTCCCGCAGTTGCAGCGGGATCCTCGAAGGTTGGCTCGTAGGTTGATTTCACGGGCTGGTAGCCGTTGAATTGGCGCTGGCGATTAAGGCGTCGGGACTTGAGCAACTGCCCCCAGATGAGCAAAATGGCGGCCACGATCAGAAGTGCTATAGCAATGAGTTCCACGCCACCAGCCTATGCGCCCCCCTATGCGCCTCGGTCTTGTGCAGCGGCGCTTTGCGCGGCTCGGTCCGTTGCAGCGGTCCGGCCTAGGAAAAACAGCAGCAAGCCCCCGACAAACACACCCAACGCGCAGACGAAGGGGGCCATGAGGTAGGGGCTGATTCGGAGTTCTGCCTCATCGCTGAGCGGGATACCGTCCGTTGATTGCATGCCAGCAAGCTCCCAGCGCAGGTTCATCTCTACGCCGGCCCACAGCAGTCCAAGGACTGTCACCGCCACCGCAGCCAGGTAAAGATTCCAGCCGCGCACACCCGGCATAGCCCGCAGCAGCAGGACGCCGATCACCAGGATCCCGGCGGTCAGAATCGCCACCAGAACGAACAGTCCAAAGAACCACATATCATCCCCCATGGTTCAACCCTACGGCGCAGCATCCTAAGACCCTACGCAGCACCAATAGTGTGATCTGCATCATGCAACGTGCTTGCAACGTTGCTAACCGTACTGTTGCGAACAAGGACGCAGATGTCCCGCACCACTGGCCCCGACCGCAATGGAGTTTGAACAATGGCTGTTTACGCACAACCCGGTACCGATGGATCCAAGGTCACCTTCAAGGACCGTTACGAAAACTGGATCGGCGGCGAATGGGTTGCCCCCGTCAAGGGCGAATATTTTGAGAACATCACTCCCGTCACCGGCAAGGTTTTCTGCGAAGTGGCCCGCGGTACGGCCGAGGATATTGAACTAGCGCTAGATGCCGCACACAAGGTAGCGCCGAGCTGGGGCGCAACCTCGGCCACGGAACGCGCAGCCGTGCTGAACAAGATTGCAGACCGCATCGATGAGAATGTGGAGCTGCTCGCCGTCGCCGAAACCTGGGACAACGGCAAGGCCATCCGCGAAACTCTCAACGCTGATATCCCGCTCGCAGCAGATCACTTCCGCTACTTCGCCTCCGTGGTCCGCGCCCAGGAAGGCAGCCTGACCCAGATCGACGAGAACACCACCGCCTACCACTACCACGAGCCGCTCGGCGTGGTGGGGCAGATCATTCCGTGGAACTTCCCCATTTTGATGGCCGTCTGGAAACTGGCACCGGCACTCGCTGCGGGAAACGCCGTCGTGCTTAAACCAGCGGAACAGACGCCGGCCTCCATTCTGGTCCTCATGGAACTGCTCGCCGACATCCTGCCGGCCGGTGTCATCAACGTGGTGAACGGCTTCGGCATCGAGGCGGGCAAGCCACTCGCCTCATCCAAGCGCATCCGCAAGATCGCATTCACCGGTGAGACCACCACGGGCCGTTTGATCAGCCAATACGCCAGCCAGAACCTGATTCCGGTCACGCTGGAGCTGGGCGGCAAGAGCCCGAATATCTTCTTCAATGACGTCGCCGATCAGGACGATGCCTTCTACGACAAGGCACTGGAGGGCTTCACGCTCTACGCCTTCAACCAGGGCGAGGTGTGCACGTGCCCGTCGCGCGCCGTGGTGCAAGCTGGGATTTACGACTCCTTCATGGCGGACGCCATTGCCCGCACCGAAGCCATCATCCAAGGCAATCCGCTCGACACCGACACCCAGATTGGGGCGCAGGCTTCAAATGACCAGATGGAAAAAATCCTGTCCTACATGGACATTGGCAAGCAGGAAGGCGCAAAGCTGCTCACCGGCGGCGAGCGCAACATCCTCCCCGGGGATCTGGCCGGCGGTTACTACGTCAAGCCAACCATCTTCGAGGGCACCAATGACATGCGCATCTTCCAGGAGGAAATCTTCGGCCCCGTCCTCGCGGTGACGAAGTTCGACGACTACGCCGACGCCCTCCACATTGCCAACGACACCCTCTACGGTCTGGGCGCTGGCGTCTGGTCCCGCAACGGCAACGTCGCCTACCGTGCCGGCCGCGAAATCCAGGCCGGTCGCGTGTGGGTCAACAACTACCACGCCTACCCTGCCGGTGCTGCGTTTGGCGGCTACAAGTCCTCGGGCATCGGCCGTGAAAACCACGCCATGATGCTCGATCACTACCAGCAGACCAAGAACCTGCTGGTCAGCTACAGCGAGGACAAGCTCGGCTTCTTCTAAGCCCTCCCCACCTCTCGACGCTAGCGCAGCAATGGCGTGATTCGGGGGATCGCTATCCCCCTAGCTTCAATGGTCGACGCCGGGCACCTCACTTGGTGCCCGGCACACTCTACGCAGTCAATCAGTTCAAAGGAGAACTTCATGACAACGATGCAAGCAGCAGTAGTAAAGGAATTCGGCACCGCCCTCACCGTTGAGGAATACCCGATTCCCACACCCGGCCCGGGACAGGCCCTGGTCAAGTTGATTTCCAGCGGCGTCTGCCACACCGACCTCCACGCAGCCGAGGGCGACTGGCCCGTCCAGCCTTCCCCGCCGTTCGTGCCTGGCCACGAAGGCGTGGGCGACGTGGTGGCCATCGGCGAAGGCGTCACCTCCCTCGCCGTGGGAGACCGGGTGGGTAACGCCTGGCTGTGGACCGCGTGCGGTGATTGCGAATATTGCCGCACCGGCTGGGAGACGTTGTGCGAGTCCCAGAAAAACGGCGGTTACAGTGTGGACGGCTCCTTTGGCGAGTACATGCTCGTGGATGCCGAGTTTGCCCCACGCATCCCCGACGGCCTCGACCCGGTGGAGATCGCACCCGTGCTTTGCGCCGGTGTCACCGTCTACAAGGGCCTGAAGATGACCGAGGCGCGCCCCGGCCAGTGGGTCGTCATTTCCGGTATCGGCGGTCTGGGCCACATCGCGGTCCAGTACGCCGTGGCCATGGGACTGCGCGTGGCCGCCGTCGACATTGCGGACGACAAGCTGGCCTTGGCCCGCAAGCATGGCGCGGAAATTACCGTCAACGCTCGCGACGAGGATCCGGTGGAGGCCATTCAGCGCGAAACCGGCGGCGTCCACGGGGTGCTCGTCACCGCCGTGCACCCGGCAGCATTCGGCCAGGCCATCGGCATGACCCGCCGCGGCGGCACCATCGTGTTCAACGGCCTGCCCCCGGGCGACTTCCCCGCACCGATCTTCGAGGTAGTGCTCAAGGGCCTGACCATCCGCGGATCCATTGTGGGCACCCGCCAGGACATGGAGGAGGCAATCGACTTCTACGCCCGCGGCCTGATCCACCCCACGGTCGCCACCCGCAGCCTGGGCGAAATCAATGAGGTCCTCGACGAAATGCGCGCCGGCAAGATCGACGGCCGCGTCGTCATCAAGTACTAAATACTCCCCGGATCCGGGCCGTCCTCCCTTTCGGCCCGGATCCGGGATCCACCCCCTATACAAGGAGCAGTTTCATGGACGCCATTCCCAAGGTTCTGGATGCCGCCATCACCATCGAGGGTGAGACCGCATCACGTGTTGCCCTATCCGGCACGGCCGTTGAACTGCTCCAGAAAATGTGGGAGCGGCACGGGCCGCTGATGTTCCACCAGTCGGGCGGCTGCTGCGACGGCTCCTCCCCCATGTGCTATCCCGCGGGCGAGTTCATTACGGCTGAGGCGGACATCTTGTTGGGACTGTTTGAACTACCTGACTGCGGGCCGCTGGAGTTTTGGATGTCGAAGGAGCAGTTCAACTACTGGTCGCACACCCATTTGACGGTGGACGTAGTAGACGGGCGCGGCAGCGGCTTCTCCGTGGAAGCACCCGAAGGAAAACGATTCTTGATCCGATCACGCCTGGTGGAGGGCTTTGGACGCGACTAGCCACTCCGGCGGCCAGATTATTTGTACACGTGCCGCCGGTGTCCGATCTTGATCACCAGGACAAGCAGCCTGCCGTCGTCAACAGAATAAATGATGCGGAAGTCCCTGACCCGCACCCTGAACTGCCCCGGTCTGGCTGAGAGGTTTTTTGCTCCAGGAGGCCGTGGCACTTCCGCCAGCATTTCAAGGGAACCGAGAATCAGTTCCTGTGTTCGCCCGTCCAACTTCTGCAGTTGTTTTCGCGCGGCAGACGTCAACTCGACCAGATATTTCTCAGACATTTAGTGAAATGCCGAGCTCTGCAGCGACTTCCGCCAACGTATATGTTCGGCCGCCATTTGCCACGTCTGTCAGGGCAGCATCTGCGTCGGCCATGTCCTCCAGCTCCTCGAGGGCATCGAGCGCTCGTTGGGCAAGGTCCGGATCCATGACAACCGCGATGGTTCGGCCATGGCTCGTGATGCTCACCGGCTCATGGCGTGAGGCGTCCAGCGTTTCGGCCCAGCGCTGGCGGGCCATGGTTGCAGATACCTTGTTCATAACAATCATCATACCGCTAAAATGTACGTTTTAGCGGTATCGCTTTGAGCCCATGCCCAAGCCGGGCGCAGCTATTTCCGCCGGTTCCGCGCCTGCCTACTCTTCTGCACAATGACGGCCACTACGGCGACGACAATTGCTCCTGCCATGGCGATTTCCATTTCGCTCCCTCTCTCTGAATACGCCCGAAGGCCAGCCATAAGCATAGGCGAGACGGTCCGGCGTCGGCCCTGGCGCCAGGCGTCTAGGCTGGATTCATGACTCCTCAGCTCATCCTCGCCTCAGCCTCCCCCGCCCGTACCAAGCTCCTCACCGACGCCGGCATCGCCCACCGCGTCCTGGTCTCCGACGCCGACGAGGACGCACTCACCGCCGCTGCCGGCCCGCTCACCCCAGCCGAGACCGCGCTGCTGCTGGCCCGGGCCAAAGCCGAATCCGTGGCCGCCAGCGAATCCGGCGCCCTGGTGATCGGCTGCGATTCCGTATTCGAGCTGGACGGTGTCCCCTACGGCAAACCCTGGGAGCCGGCCGTTGCGCGCGAGCGCTGGCGGCTGATGCGCGGACGCTCCGGCGTGCTGCACACCGGCCATTGGCTCATTTCCACCACCCATTCCACGCACGACGGCGGAGCTCCCGTCGGGCACGGGGAGGTCACCAGTGCGGTGGTCACCTTTGAGGGCGTCTCGGATGCCGAAATTGACGCCTATATTGCCACGGGCGAACCCCTGCAGGTGGCTGGCGCGTTTACGATCGACGGGCTCGCGGGGGCCTTCATCGCCGGCGTCGAGGGCGACCCGCACACGGTGGTGGGACTGTCCATCTCCACGCTGCGCCGCCTTTTGGCCAAACACGGGGTCGCAATCACGGACTTCTGGGCCTGACACTGCCAGCCATTCGTGAACACATACGCACCACTTGCGCCCACTTTTGCGTATGGACACCTATACGCACCACTCGCGGCGAGTCGTGCGTATGAGTTCACAGTTCGGGGCATTTGCACGCCATTCGTGAACACATACGCTCCACTTGCGTCCACTTTTACGCCACCGTTATGGATTCAACGAAAGTACTTGACGTAATGGAAAGTAGTTTCGTATAGTTGAGCCATTAGGAAGCGTGACTCAACCGAAAGGCCCTCCATGAGCCAGCACAACACCTCCCCGTCTGCAGAAGAAGCCCGCCAGCTCCTCGCTCGGGCCGAAGGCATCGGCACCTCAGCCACCAGCGCCGCCGGCTGGCCCACCGCCATGGTATTCAACTCGCTGGCCATCATCGGCTCCATGATGATGATCGGCTTTCACATTGTTGCCCACACCGGCTACGGCGCACAGCTGATGGCCATGAGCGTGGGTGCCTGGGCCATGATCACGGCCTTCACCTGGACGTTTATGATGCGCACCAGCAAGGCCGGCTTCTCTAGGAGATTCACCACCTCGCTCATCGCGTACTTTGTGCTCTACGGTGCAGCCATCACCATCGGTGCTCTGGGGTTCCCCGCAGGCAACCTGGCCTACTACATCAGTGCAGCAGTCGTCATTGCCGCCGCCGGTGTCGGCGCAGCATTCAGGGAGCTCCGCGCATGAGCAAACAGCCAGCCCAGGAAGGGAATCCAGCCCCGCAGGAACCCCAGTCAACCCCGGAACCCGCACACCCTCGCCATGAACTCAGCGAAGTACTGCATCAGCCCGTCAGGTTCTCCATCGCTGCAGCCCTATCAAAAACCGAGACCATGGATTTCAAGGACCTGCG
The DNA here is from genome assembly GCF_040686835.1 of Specibacter sp. NPDC078692. Classification (NCBI taxonomy): domain Bacteria; kingdom Bacillati; phylum Actinomycetota; class Actinomycetes; order Micrococcales; family Micrococcaceae; genus Specibacter; species Specibacter sp. NPDC078692. The sequence goes on along the minus strand of NZ_JBFBLV010000001.1, from coordinate 19,202 downwards.
CAACACTATTCAGGTGAGTGATTCGGTGCTCAGCAAGCAGCTGTCGCACTTGGAGAAGGCAGGCTTCGTGAGCATTAAGAAGAGCTTCGTGGGCAAGTTCCCCCGCACCTCGCTAAGTCTGAGCCCAGACGGCAAACAGGCTTGGGAACACCACATCGCCACGCTGCGCCTCATCGCCGGAGGCTGAGCAAGCACATTCTTGTAGGAACCCCACAAAAGATCGGCAGTACACACGCATAAAGCGCATCAGGTGTGAGGAAAATCCACATATTCACGCTAGGCTCTCTTGAGAATAGAAGGAGTCCGTCTGTGAGTATTTCACCATCTGCCCCGGCGCAAAAGCTGAGCAAAGTACTGATCGCCAACCGCGGCGAAATTGCCGTCAGGATCATCCGGGCAGCCCGCGACGAAGGCATTGCCTCCGTGGCTGTCTATGCCGAGCCGGACCGCGAGGCACTGCATGTGCGGATGGCTGATGAAGCGTTCGCACTGGGCGGCTCTACGGCTGCGGACTCCTACCTGGTCATGGAGAAGATCTTGGACGCCGCCAAGGCATCCGGGGCCGACGCCATTCACCCCGGCTATGGCTTCCTGTCCGAGAACGCTGAGTTCGCTCAGAAAGTGATCGACGCCGGTCTGGTCTGGATTGGTCCTTCCCCCGCCGCGATCGCATCCTTGGGCGACAAGGTGCAGGCGCGCCACATCGCCGAAAAGGTAGGCGCACCCCTGGTGCCCGGCACCAAGAACCCAGTGCAGAACACCCAAGAAGTGCTCGACTTCGCCGATGAATTCGGCCTGCCCCTGGCCATCAAGGCTGCTTACGGTGGTGGTGGACGCGGCATCAAGGTGGTCCGCACCCGTGAAGAAATCCCGGAGCTCTACGAGTCCGCAGTCCGTGAAGCCGTCGCCGCCTTTGGTCGCGGCGAGTGCTTCGTGGAGCGCTTCCTCGACGCCCCGCGCCACGTGGAAACTCAGTGCCTGGCCGATGCCGCCGGCAATGTCGTGGTCGTCTCAACCAGGGACTGCTCACTCCAGCGCCGCAACCAGAAGCTGGTTGAAGAGGCACCTGCACCGTTCCTGACGGACGCACAAAACGCGCAGCTCTACGCAGCTTCCAAGGCCATCTTGACCGAAGCGAAGTACCAAGGCGCCGGCACCTGCGAATTCCTCGTCGGTACCGATGGCACCATTTCCTTCCTCGAGGTCAACACCCGTCTGCAGGTTGAGCACCCGGTCTCCGAAGAAGTCACCGGCATTGACTTGGTCCGCGAACAGTTCCGGATCGCCCGCGGCGAAGAACTCGGGTACGGCGATCCCGAAGTCCGCGGCCACTCACTAGAATTCCGCATCAACGGTGAGGACGCCGGCCGCGGTTTCATGCCGGCACCGGGCACCGTCACCACCATGAACCTCCCCACCGGCCCCGGCGTCCGCGTCGATTCCGGCATCACGGCAGGTGAGGTCATCGGCGGCAACTTCGATTCCATGCTGGCCAAGCTGATCGTCACCGGCGCCACCCGCGAGCAGGCCATCCAGCGCGCCAACCGTGCCCTGGCCGAAATGGAAATCGGCGGCATGCCCACCGTGCTCCCCTTCCACCGCGCAGTGGTTGCCGACCCCGCCTTCGCACCCACCGGCGGCTTGCCCTTCACCATCCACACCCGCTGGATCGAGACCGAGTTCAACAACACCATCCCCGCCTTCGACCTCGCAACAGCTGCAGGTGCCGCGGACGACGCCGGCGCGCGTCAAAGTGTGACCGTCGAGGTGGGTGGCAAACGGCTTGAGGTGACGCTGCCGTCGTCGTTCGCTGTCAGTAACGGTGCCAGCAACGGAACGAAGAAGGCCAAGAAGGCTGGCCGCAACCGTAGCTCGGGCCCCGCTGCCGCCAATGGTAACGCGCTGACTTCGCCAATGCAGGGCACCATTGTAAAGGTCGCCGTTGCTGATGGTGATGTGGTCGCTGAAGGGGATCTGATCGTGGTTCTGGAGGCCATGAAGATGGAACAACCGCTCACGGCACACCGCGCAGGTACCGTCACGGGTCTGAGCGCAGCTGCCGGGGACACGGTTTCCGCCGGTGCCGTACTGGCAACCATCGAAGACTAAGCGCATTTACTCTAGGACCACCCAGGTCCGTTTTCCTCGATAGTTGGAGCCCACCATGGCCGTAGTCACCCGCTTTGTCAGCGTTGTCGAGCTTACTGAAGGCGCCAACTCTCAAGGTGTTTCCGTGTCGGTGCTCCTTGAAGCGGAGCTTGCTAATGGGCGCTCGCTCGTGGTGCTGGATGACCGTGGTTGGAATTCGAATCAGCCGTGGGATCAGGCCCGGCCGGAGCAAATCCGGGAGACGGCGCGCACCGTCGTGGGCCCGGATGAGCCCTATGGCGAGCAGACCATGGCGGATGCCGTCACGGCGTACTGGGACTACATTCGCAGGATCTTAGCCGAGTATGGCATCGAGTCCCGTTCAACCGAACTCCAGGCAATCCCCCACGAGGTGGTCCTGAGTGAGCGGGTCCTAGAGCGCTTGAAGCACCGGGCTGACGGTTGAGTTTGAAAAGATAAGCCCGAACAGAGAATAGGGAGTGTCCCACTTGGGGCGCTCCCTATTCTCTTGCTAGACCCGCGCTAAGAAAGCGCCAGCTTTTCTGGTGCGGTCCGGCGCGCGGGCGTCAGTGGACCAGTCGGTAGCCCACGCCTCGAACAGTTTTGATCCAGCGAGGCTCCCGCGGATTGTCCCCCAGTTTGCGTCGCAGATTCGCTACGTGAACCTCAATGGTGCGCTCATCAGCGTCGCTGATGTAGGTTCCCACATCGTATTCATCCCCGCGGAGTCGACGCACCAAATCTGACTTGGTACGAACCTGTTTGCCGCTGTGCACGAGGGCGTGCAGAATATCGAACTCGGTTCGGGTCAGCTCAAGTTCGTTTCCATCCACTGCCGCTGTCCGGTCACCACTGTTCAGCAAGAGTCCGTTGACCGAGACCGGTTCCGCGGATGCTGCACCTTGAGCCATTGCCATCACCGGCTGAGGATCGTTTCCGTATTCGGGTTCCGCTGCCAGCACCGGAGTAGTTTCTACGGGCGCAAGCAGCGATTCCTCGCCGGCAAACCGTGGGCGGCGCAGCATGGCACCGATCCTGGCCCTCAGCTCGCGGGGCCGGAAAGGTTTGGTGAGGTAATCATCAGCACCGGTTTCAAGACCTATCAGGGTGTCCATTTCATCAGCGCGGCCCGTCAGCATGATGATGTAGGCATCGCTAAAGAGCCGGATTCGCCGGGTTACTTCGAAGCCATCAATGTCCGGCAGCCCCAAATCCAAGGTCACGATTGCAGGTTTCTTCTCTCGAACCAGGGCCACACCGTCAGAACCGTTACTAGCGGCGTAAACCTCAAAACCTGACTGATTAAGAATTACGCCGATCAGTTCCCGAATATCCTGATCATCTTCAACAATGACAGCCACACGAGGATTGTCCATTTTCCCCACCAAATTCACTAGACCACTAAACAGCACACCATATAAGGCGCTTGGCGAGCCCCCAGGCCCATTTGTAACTCCAGTATGGCATCATCTTAAGCTGCGGCCCTTGGTTCTTCCGGTTCCAGTCATCACTTCTTTGTCTCAGCCGCGACAATGACCGTGGTTACCAGCCCCACGGCATGGGAAGAGAAAAGTTTTTAGTGGAAGTGATTGTGTCTGAAACACCCACAAATCAGCTCATAGGCCGCTTGTTCTATCAGCGGTCACGGCGCGTACGCGTGATCCTAGCGCAACTCCCCTTCTTTATGACGGTGGTTTTGGCGGCAGTTCTGATCTCCCTTTTGTATCCAAAACTCATGGGTAACCAGCATCTAGTGACCGGCTTGGTGATCAACGCCGTGTTGGCTGTGGCTTGCGTGGTAGTCCCCTGGGACAAACTACATCCTGCCTCGATTCTGGTGATCCCCTACCTAGATTTCATTGTGGTGGCGTTCTTCCGTGAAGGTAGCCAGACTCTGCTTTCTTCTGTAGGACTGTTGGGATTGTTTCCGGTGTTTTGGCTGTGCGCATCCGGCATTGCCCCCAAAACAGCCATTGTCTCCAGTACCTTGGCAAGCTTAGTGATTGTTTGGATTTCAGTGTTCCGCTCCGGACAGGTGAGCGGTGAAGCTCTAGCCAAACCGTTGCTTTTCCCGTTCATGATGTTGTTCTTCGCCATCACGGTGGTGGTGATTACCACCAGCATGGAGGGGCAGCGCACCAGTCTGCAGGCCAAGGACAAGCAGCTTCGCGCAGCTCTTGCCGAAAGCCAGCATCGAGAACGGCTTTTGGATGCTGTTGTGGACACCGTAGGCGTTGGCGTGGTGGTCGTTGACGCCCAAGGCAATGACCGCCTCATGAACACCACTCAAAGGGCCATTCATGATTTGGGCAGGCCGAACAATATTGCTGATCCCAATGAGAGCGAACTGCTGCTGTTCAGCCCGGACCATGTTGCACTCCCGGCCCAGTCGCGTCCCGTTCGCAGGGCTATCAACGGTGAAACGTTCACGAATTTCCAGATCTGGATCGGCACAGGAGAGCAAGCCCGCGCCCTATCCACGACGGCCCGAATGATCCGCGATAGCAAGAACGCCAATGATGGCGCTGTCATCGCCTTCCACGACGTCACCGACATGGTCAATGCCCTCAGCGCCAAGGATGACTTTGTGGCGAATGTTTCCCACGAATTCCGCACACCTCTGACAGCCATCCAAGGGTATATATCCATGGTTCTTGAAGAACCAGATTTGGACCCCAGTGACGTTGTGCGCTTCCTTAGCATCGCAGAGCGAAATGCGGATCGACTTGGCGGTCTCGTGGCTGATCTGCTCACCACCTCCTCCATTACGGTAGAGCGCTCCCCCAGCGATGTTTTCCAGTTGATCTCGGACAGTATTGCCTCTGCGACTCCGGCAGCCACAGCCAATGACGTCAAGGTGGACTATCAGTGCCAGGAACCGCTTATAGCAATGGTCGACGGCGTTCGGATCAGCCAGGTGCTGGACAACCTCATCTCCAACGCGATTAAGTACTCACCTGATGGTGGGCCGTTGAGCGTGCGTGCTTGGGCTGACGGCACCGACCTTCACGCTCAGGTCGCTGACACTGGGCTGGGCATGAGTGAGTCAGAGCAAGCTGGTATGTTCCAAAAGTTCTTCCGGGCCGGCACCGCTGTTGGCCGCGGCATCCCTGGCATAGGTCTGGGTCTGATGATCTCCAAAGCCATCATTGACACTCACGGCGGTGTCCTGTCCGTAGAAAGTCAATTGGGCCTAGGCACCACCATGAGCATTGTCATCCCGGCCTGTGTCCTGGACTCGGAACTCCGAACGCTGAACGCAGAACTCTGAGCCTCCGAAGCTACCAAACAGTGAGATCGTAAGGCCCGTACTGGACGGTTTTATAGATCGGATCCCCTGCTTGCGTTCCATTCATCGGTAGAATCCGTAGCGAGTACTGCCCAAAGAAGGCGGCATCACCAACGTTGGTCCCGGCCTGATTCCATGGCCGTGGTGGGAAGATCAACGTAGTCCCCAGCGTCGAGGTAGAGAACTCGGCTCCGTACTTTGGATCCGCAGTAGCAAGCACAATGGTCACCACATAGCTGGTGGCTGCGCCTTGGGCCCAGCTGACCTTGAGCAAATTGTCATTGGGGCGTGCAGGCATGGGTTCAGTGGTCACCGCCAAAGCGCCCAAAGGTGGTTGACCATCTGTGGCCCCGTAGTCGCAGCCGGAGTTGTCCTTACCGAAGTGACGCAGTGTGCGGTAGCTCGGGTCCCCAGCAACGCCAGTGCTGGTATTCACGGGTTGGATCCGCAAAAGATAATTTCCGTAGGCGGTGCTCTTGTTGTCGAGAGAAAAGCCGACGGTTTTTTGGCTGACGGTCTGTGTCTTCTGGAAGTCAGTCGTAGCGGTCAGCGACTTCAGTGAGGCCACGTAGCTGATGCTTGAGGATTGGCTCCCACCCCATGCGATGGTGAAATTTCCAGAACTTCCAGGACTGCTGCAGGTGATAGTGGCCGCGTCCACCTTTGCAGGTAATGGCTTTATAGCGGGATTTGCCACGATGTTCGCGGTGCCAGCTGCGGGCACGGTGGGGGTTGGAGTTGGCACCACGGTTGGAGTGGGGGCTGGTGCGGCCCCGGCCGTGATATCAATGGTTGCCGTGGCGCTTTGGTTCCAGTTGGCAATGGCAATGCCCCCGGATCCGAGAAGGACTGTCACCACGAAGGCAACAGCGGCTGTTGTAAAACCCGGCCACGTGCGTAAGCCGCGCCGTGGCACCTCAGGGCCCGCATTATGGCCGGGATCGTGGGATTCATGGGTGGTCATGGTGTCCTTCGTTGACTTTTTCGGCGTCTTAGCAAAATCCCCACAAACGTGCCAGCGCTGAGCAGTACCAGCCACGACCAAGGACTGCGGCCCGTGGCAACAACATTACTTTGTGGCAGGGCATCTGCCGGCCACGGAGCCGCCGGGTCCACTTGTTCCACTGGTCCAGCGGGAAGTGCTGCCGTAGTAACGTGTGAGGCTGTGCCGCTGTTGACGGTGATCCGGCCCGTGGATGTATCACGGGACTGGGCAGCGCTTAGGGGCGCGCATGGGGAAACCGGCACCCCGCCGTCGCTGTCCTGCAGCAGGAAGACCATGTCAAAGCTGGACTTCTGATTGCGTGTTGAATTAGGAGCCACGCTGCTGAACTTGAGTGCTAGATCAATCGGCACTGATTCTCCCGCAGAGAGTGTCCGGTTTTCAATCATTGTGGTGCAGACTCCAAAGCTGGGCGGAACGCTGGCACTGACGCTCCAAAACGGAGCGGAAGCCCCTAGCTGCAAGTGGTCTGCTAAACCAGATCCAGAAACAGCAGCCGTGTTCACCACAGCGAAAGAAAAATCGGCTACCTGCGTGCTGGCATTGCGCACCCAAACAGTGTCGGATCTCGATTCGCCCGGGACAAGTCCACCGCCCTGGGAGAGCACGGTTGACAGACCTTCGGGAGCATAGTGGATCCCGTCACTGCTGAGCTCCAATATTTGCTCGGAACCATCTGCGGCCACGGCGGGCGGGGACAGAATCAAAGTCAGTATCGCCACGCCGGTAGCTGCTGCGGCGCCCATCCTTAGCGGACGCAGGGCGGAGGGAGCTATTTTCTTGCCCGTCAAAGACTGTGCCTCGCGTTATGGCCTGACCGCTTCTTTTCGAGCGCTCCCCTGATGATACTCAGTGCACCAAAGCCGATGAATCCCACGGCGAGGACGGGGAGAAGAACGTCACGGTCTTGGCCTACGGCATTGGCGATGACCCCTACATATGGGACCGCGTAGAACAGTTTCCCCTTGACCTGCACTTCTTGCACCGGGGTTGAATCCGCGAGGGAATTATTATCGCCCTTGGTAGTCAAGACTCGCGCACCTGACTGGGTGGCTCCAATGGAGGTGATTCGGTGTGAGATGACCGCCGGTTTCCCGGACTCGATCTGGTAGGTGATGATATCGCCAACGCGCAGCTCTTCAAAAGGTGTTGGCTTAACCACCAAAAAAGAGCCTGGAGCGTATTTCGGTGCCATGGAACTTGTCAGCACTGTGAACGTTTGCGAGCCGGTGACCATAGGAACAACCACCATAACCAAGGCACCCAGAGTCACAATGAGCAACAGCAGATAGTTCAACGCTCGAGCAATGAAGCGCAGAGCTCCCCCAGCGCTATGCCCCACGGCAGCCACGGCAACCTCGGTGCCAACAGCAGCTTCGGCAGCTTCATCGCGGCGAGTCCCAATATAGAGATCTGCTTGGTTGATGACAGACATGGTGTTCCCTCTTAGAGCTGGTTGACGAGGATCGGGACGGCAATTTTGGCGCTCTGCCCGCTGAGGCTGGCCGGCATAGTTGCGGCAAGTGTGAACTGGAAACAGAACACACCGGTCCCATTCTTGGCGATGTCTGACGTTGCAGTTCCTGACGTTGGTGCGCCAGCATAGATCGCTGATTGACTGCACTGGGACAGTGACGTCGCAGCCACAGTCTTGATGAACAAATAGGGGGCCAGAGAAGCTCCCGTGTTGTTCTCGACTATCGGGACACCGGTACTGGCCCTAACAGTGAAGACGCCGCCGGCGTCCGTGACATTGCCAACGCGTACCCCGGAGTACGTACTTTGTCCGGGGATGATGAGGCCCGCCGGAGCGGTGCTCAGTGAAAGCGTCGCTGCAGTCCCATTGGCCAACGTCATATCGGTGACCCGGTTGGTGTCGGTGTCAGTCAGGCTAATCCGGAAGTCCGCGGCTTTGACGGTTCCGGCGTTGGAACTGACTGCCTTGTTCCAGAGCGCATAGCTTCCTTGGACGGTGAGCATGGCCAGCAGTATTGCAACCAGCACCAGACCGGCTGCTTTCAATGCGTGCATGCTCTTCATGGTTGCTTCCGTCGGGAGTGGCAGGGGTAGCGGTGTGCCGTTGGTAACCGGCACACCACCGGGGTCCTCGGACTGAGGTTACTTGTTGTTGGTATCTACAGGCGCTTGCTGTACCAGCGAGTAGCCAATGCCGCTGAGGTCAACAGACGCTGCAACAGCATCGCGGGCCGTGGTTGATTTGTTGAACGTAAAAGTGGTGGAGGCAGTCACTACTCCGCTATCTGCTGGGCGCAGATCGGCCGTCGCAGCAACAACCTTGCTGTCACTCTTGGTCAGCGTGGTTGCGGACACTGTTGCGTTGCTACCAAAACCGTCTGCCGCGGAGGCGCCTGTGACGGCCAGACGAGCAACCATCAAATCACCGACAAGGGTGACGTTCAGCGGCTGTGAATAGGTCAAGGTATCACCGGGAACTACTTTGTAATTTGCAACGTTGACCACGGTGCCTGAGGCGTTGGTCCACACACCTGCGCTGGCGGGAACCAAGTTCAAATCACCGGCAACAACCTTGCCCATGGAAGCACTCTGTGCCTGGTTCCAGGTAGCCAGTGTTCCGCCGCCGCCTACCAGCAGGATGATGCCAACACCGGTTGCGATTACGCCTTTAGTCATCTTGTTCATTGCCAGACCCCTTGTTCATATTCTTCTCAGCAAGTGATCCTGCCGATGAGAACAACAATGCCGTCACCAACTCAAGAAATAGCCTCAAAAATCCGGAAGATTCCGGCAAGAACAACTCAAGAACCAACGACGAACCCTGAAGCTCAAGGAATCCTCAAGATCAGCGCTGACAACGTCTATTTCCTAGCCAAAGGGACAGCGTTAAATGGCGCAAACTCTCCGGTAACTTAAGCTTCACGCAAGTCCTCGCTCTTGCGGCAAAATACTGACCACAGCAAGCCCCTCGCGCGTTAGGGTTAGGACTAGCCGAGGGTAAACCGCGGACAAACTGCCGCACAATTGATCAGTTTCGGAGGAGAAGGGAGCAGATGGTGATGACTAAGCCGCCGCTCGTCTGCATCACGACGCTTCTGGAATTGGAAGACTCCTTGGGCGGCGAGAAGGATCTAACCCGAAACTTTGTTCGCCGGTATATAGAAATGTGGCCCGGGCGTTTTGAACGCATTTATACAGCTGTCACCTCCGGCAACAAGGCAGACGCGCTAGATTCAGCCCTGAGCCTGCGAAGCTCCGCACTTATGGTGGGCGCTGCGCGGCTTGGCACTGTGACCAACGATCTCATTCACCTTCTAGAATGCCGTGACCATTCGGAAGCGACCATAAAAATGGCCTCACTCAAGTCGTGCGGAAATCAAACTGCAGGGCAATTGCAAACCCTGTATCTCTCCGTGGAATAACCCAAAAAAAAGTACGACGACGGGAGGTGTCCTTCCAGCGCAAGGGCACCTCCCGTCGTCGTAGGTGAGCGGATAATGAGTTTTCCCGAGGAAACTCTGTCTCGATGGAGTTGGGAATCCAAAAGGGCCTCGATGGGCTCTTCCACAGCAGTGGTCAAGCTCGTCGAGGCCCTTAGATGTGGAGCGGGTGAGGATCAGCTGACGTTGGAGGTGTATTCCAGGTCGCGAGTTTCCTTCATGATGAACAGGGCGATCAGTGTCAGCACAGCCATTGAGGACAGGTAGACACCCACCAGGACGGGGCTTCCGTCGGCTGCCTGCCAGAGAGCCACGGCAATGAACGGAGCCACGGCAGCACCGAGGATGCTGGACATGTTGTAGCTGATGGCGGAGCCGGTGTACCGCACGTTAGTGGGGAACAATTCCGGCAAGAGCGCACCCATAGGACCGAAGGTCAGACCCATCAGCGAGAAGCCCACAATGAGCAGCGTCATGACACCTGCGGTGCCCGCACCGAACAGCGGTACAAAAGTGAATCCAAAGACCAAGATGCCGCCGGTGATCCACAGCAAGGACTTGCGACGGCCGTACTTCTCCGCCAAAGGTCCTGAGACCAGCGTGAAGATACCGAAGAAGACCACACCAATGATCAGCATGACTAGGAATTCGTTGCGCGTGTAGCCAAGACCTGCGACCCAGTTGGCAACGGCGTCAGCACTCATCGGCTTACCCTTGGCCTCCGCCGCGGCCTTTGCTGCTTCGATCGTGGCCGGGGTAGTGCCGTAGGACAGTGTGAAGGTTGTCATCAGGTAGAAGAGCACATAGGTGGCCAGCATGACGAACGTACCCAGGATCAACGGGCGCCAGCTGGTCTTGAACACGCGGCCAACGGGGAGCTTGGAGACTTCACCCTGGTCGATAACCTTCTGGAATGCGGGTGTTTCTACCAGCTTCAGCCGGACGTACAGGCCAACGATGACCATGACGGCACTGAGCAGGAACGGAATGCGCCAGCCCCACGCCTGGAACTGCTCCGTGCTCATGCCGAGGCTGAGCCACAGGAAGATGCCGTTGGCGAGGATAAAGCCGATGGGCGCACCCAGCTGCGGGAAGGTTCCCCAGATGGCGCGCTTGCCCTCCGGAGCGTTTTCAGTAGCCAGCAGTGCAGCACCGCTCCACTCGCCTCCCAGAGCCAGGCCCTGCATGAACCGCATGACCACCAGCAGTGCCGGCGCCCAGAACGTCCAACCGGGCACGAGCGCCGTCGGCAGGCAGCCGATCAGGAAGGTGGCAATACCCATGGTGAGCAGCGACGCCACCAGCGTTCCCTTGCGCCCCACCTTGTCACCGAAGTGGCCGAACACAATGGAGCCCAGCGGGCGGGCGATGAAGGCCACACCGAAGATCGCGAAGGAGCTCAGCAGCGCTGTGGCAGCGTCGGCATTTGGGAAGAAGAGTGCCGGGAAGACCAGAACGGCTGCTGTGGCATAGACATAGAAGTCGTAGAACTCGATAGTGGTTCCGATAAGGCTGGCCACAATGACCCTGCCCCGGCTGTTGACTGGCTGGCCCTCCAGCGTCGCCGTTTTCTTAGAAGAGCTCATGGCTCGGCTTTCTCTCGGGGCTTTGCCATCGACCGAATGAGTAGCTCATCTCGTGCAATGCACACACGAATAAACAAGTCAACGAATTTGGTGGCAAAACCTTTTTATTTCACTCTGCGACTACCAAGAGTACCCCTAGTGTCCACCTGTTGGACAATCCATCCACAGTATGGGCAGCGTGGGCATGGCTCCCCCTGGCTTGAGGGCATAGCAATGGCGACCCGGAACATGTCCAAGTCGCCATTGTTATGAACTGCTATGAACTGCTATGAACAGTGCGGCTATAGCTCGTGCGGCATTTCTTCCGGCGTAGGAAGCTCCCCCTCGTCTTCCGGGTGGCGGGCGAGGTTCCACAGGGCCAGGCCCAGGCCGCCCCAAACCGTCACCATGGCGATGATCATCATTATGATTGCCACCGGGGTCATGACTTCACCTCTTCACGATTGTTATCTACGTCACCTTCGAGTTCTGCGGCCGCGTTGAACTCTTCGTACTCGGGATCCTTGAGTCTAGATTTCTCGCTCCAAGGGATCAGCGTCAGCAGCAGGGCGCCCACAATGAGCGCACCGGCCATGCCCCAGCCAAAGACCCCGTTGAACCAGGCCGGATAGCCCGAATACTGCTCGGTGCTCTTGGTCTGGATCTCATTGATGAGCATGTAGCCCAGGGCCACCGGCACAATGCCGCCCACAAGGATGCGCCAGCCGGCGCCCATCTTGACGGTGGAGGTCCGGTTCAGGTGCTTCTGCAGGCGCGGCAGGGAGCTGAGCCCGGCCGAGACCACAATGACAGCGACCAGTGCACAGGCCAGGATGCCGAATTGGTTCACGAAGGCATCCGAGGTGTCCAGCAGGTGGATGCCTGTGGTGGTGGGGAATAGGATCAGCGAGATCAAGGCAATCGGGATGGTGACCACCAAGGTGGCGGCCTTGCGGTTCCAGCCCAGCTTGTCCTGGAAGGCCGCCACAATGACTTCCAGGATGGAGATCAGCGAGGTCAGGCCGGCAAAGACCAGCGAGCCGAAGAACAGCACGCCGAGCACCGCACCAAACGGCGCCTCGGAGACGATGGTCGGGAAGGCCACGAACGCCAGCCCGATGCCGCCGGAGGCAACCTCGTCCACGGCCTGCCCGGATGCCACTGACATGAAGCCGAGGGCTGCGAAGACGCCGATGCCGGCGAGGATCTCAAAGCCGGAGTTGGCGAAGGCCACCACCATGCCGGAGCCGGTCAGGTCGGTCTTGCGCTTGAGGTAGGAGGAGTAGGTGACCATGATGCCGAAGGCCACGGACAGTGAGAAGAAGATGTGGCCGAACGCTGCGGCCCACACGCCCGGGTTCTGCAGTGATGCCCAGTCCGGGGTGAAGAACGCGTTCAGGCCAACCATGGCACCATCAAGGAACACCGCCTGCACCACGAGAATCACGAACATGATGACCAACAGCGGCAAGAACACGGCGTTGGCCCGGGAAATACCCTTGTTCACGCCAGCCACCATGATCACAATCGCTACGACCCATACGGCGAGCATCGGGAAGAAGACGCTGGAAACGAAGTCGAACGACAGCCCGGCCTGGTCTGCGCTGTGCAGGTAGTTGTTGAAGAAGAAGCCTTCGGCGTCATCGCCCCAGGCCTTCGTGATCGAGAACCACGCGTACATGGCAGCCCAGGCGATGATCGCTGCGTAGTAGACGGCGATGACGAAGCAGATCAGCACCTGCCACCAGCCGATCGGCTCGGCCGCGCGGTGTAAGCGGCGGTAAGCCAAGGGTGCGGAGCCACGGAAGCGGTGGCCAATCGCATAATCGAGGAACAAAAGAGGAATACCAGCGCACAGCAGTGCAACTAGATACGGAATGAGAAAGGCGCCCCCACCATTTTCATAGGCGACGTACGGAAAGCGCCAAATATTGCCCAGACCAACGGCGGAACCGATGGCTGAGAGGATGAAGAGTTTTCGCGAGGAGAATGTCTCTCGACGGGCCGGGGCGGCTGTTCCGCCCCGGCCTGCGGGTGATGTAGTCATGAAGACACGTTAACCTACGTGAGAGCTAGATCGCATTTTTTGGGGTGCCGTGACCACTGCTGTGATGACCTCACCGTGTCTTGCCGGTGGCGGTTAGCTAAACGTCACAACAATGTCACACCCCGGGACCTGCCCCGAAACCCCGCTTCCCTATCGTTGCTGTCAGAACAAACGAGAACAACACAGACGCCGCATTCGCAACAAGAATGCACAGTCACCACAGCGACCGGGAGGTTTGTCATGACTGCTGAACAAATGAGCATCTCCACCAGCAAAAGCACAGCTACAGGCGCCGGGGCAACAATCACCAGCACTCGCGGCCGTTGGCTGCACCACTGGAATGCCGAAGATGAAAAGCAATGGAACAGCGCAGGGCGTGCCATTGCCAAACGAAACCTCGCCTGGTCCATCGCCTGTGAATTCCTCGGCTTCGTGGTGTGGCAGCTATGGTCCATCGTGGTGGTCTTCATGCCAGCGGCCGGCTTCACCTTCAGCTCCGGCGAACTGTTTTGGCTCATTTCCATCCCCTCCCTTGTGGGCGCCACGCTGCGCATTCCCTATACCTTCATGGTGGCCAAATTCGGCGGGCGCAACTGGACCATCGTCTCTGCCCTACTGCTGCTGATCCCCACCCTCGGTATGGCGTGGTGCTTGGGTAACCCGGAAACGCCGTTCACCACCATGCTCGCGATGGCCGCTCTGGCCGGTTTGGGTGGCGGCAACTTCGCCTCCTCGATGGCGAACATCACCTACTTCTACCCCGCCCGTGAAAAGGGTTGGGCGCTGGGACTGAACGCAGCCGGCGGAAACCTAGGTGCCGCCGTCGCACAGTTCATGGTGCCTGTCGCGGTGACAGTCCTGGCCGCCGGAACTCTCGGGCTCCCCCTAGCCGGACTCATGTGGGTACCCCTGATCCTCATCGCTGCGTGGGGCGCCTGGAAATACATGGACAACCTCTCCAGTGCCAAGTCCGACATCGCCGGCTCCCTCGCCTCCCTCCGCGAACCGCACCTGTGGATTCTGGCACTGCTGTACATCGGCACCTTCGGTTCATTCATCGGATTCTCCGCCGTGTTCCCCAAACTGATCATGGATTCTTTCGGCCCCGGCGTGGGATTGAAGCTGGGCCCGGCCATCATCTCGCTGGCATTCTTGGGCGCGCTGATCGGTTCGCTCGCCCGGCCCTACGGCGGCAAATTGGCCGACCGCTGGGGTGGCGCCCGCGTCACCGTCGCCTGCTTCGGCGTGCTGGCGTTGACCGCCATGGTCCAGCTGTTGACCCTGCCACTGGGCAGCTTCCCACTCTTCCTTGTCTTGTTCCTGGTGCTCTTCGCCGCAGCCGGTGCCGGAAATGGCTCCACGTACCGCATGATTCCCATGGTCTTCGCCCTCCGCGCCAAGAACTCCGAGGAGACAACCGGTGCAGGCCACATGAGCGCCACTCGCAAGGGTTCGGCGGCCCTGGGCATCATTTCCGCGATCGGTGCCTACGGCGGATTCGTGGTCCCGCAGGTGTTGAACGCCTCCCGCCAGTCCACCGGCGGCTACGAAGGCGCGTTCATCGGATTCGTCGCCGCCTACCTGGCCCTCATGGCGCTGACTTGGGCCGTGTACCTGCGCCGCTCATCGGCCGCATCGCTGGGAAACGTGTAATGATCCCCGCCGCCAAAATGACCAGTACGACGCCGGACGCGCACCTTCCCTCCCCCGCGGCAGCCACCGCGGGGGCTGAGTCCGGGACGGACACGCACTGTCCCTACTGTGCTCTGCAATGCGCCATGACCGTGACGGCTGCGGCACCCGCGTCCCCAGCTCCGGCGCCAGCTCCAGCAGCAGCTCCGGCCCCCGCAGCGTCTCCAGCGTCCGCAGCACCAGCAGCGCCCCCAGCGCCCCCAGCGCCGGCGCCAGCAGCACAGCCGGAACCCACCATTGCTGGCCGCGATTTCCCCACCAACCGTGGCGGGCTGTGCCGCAAGGGCTGGACGTCCGCAGCACTATTGGGCCACGCCAGCCGCGTCACCACTCCCCTGCTCCGCGGAGCCGACGGTCAGCACCGCCCCATCGAATGGGAGCAAGCTCTTGATCTGATCACCGAAAACGTCGTGCGCACCCGCGAGCAGTATGGTGCCGATGCTGTGGGCGTTTTTGGCGGCGGAGGCCTGACGAATGAAAAGGCCTACCAGTTGGGCAAGTTCGCCCGCCTGGCCTTGGGCACCTCCCGCATCGATTACAACGGCCGCTTTTGCATGTCCTCGGCCGCAGCCGCCGGCAACCGGGCCTTCGGCCTGGACCGGGGTTTGCCCTTCCCGCTCGCAGATCTTGATACCGCTCACACAGTTTTGCTGCTCGGCTCCAACGTTGCCGAGACCATGCCGCCGTTCGTCCAGCATTTGGCAGGTGCCCGGGCAGCCGGCGGGTTCATCGTGGTGGATCCCCGGCGCACTGCCACGGCGGACTTCACCGCCGACGGTGCTGGCCTGCATCTGGCACCCGTGCCCGCCACCGATCTGGTGCTATTGCTGGGCCTGTGCCACATCGTCATTCACGACGGCTTAGCCAACAAGGACTTCCTCAACAACCGCACCAGGGGCTATGAGCAGTTGGCCCGCAGCGTGGCTTCCTGGTGGCCCGAACGCGTGCAGTCGGTAACGGGCGTACCCGTTGCGCAACTGCGCGAAACCGCCCGGCTTCTGGCCGTTGGTGCCCAGCGCGGCGGCAGTTATATCCTCACTGGGCGCGGTGTGGAACAGCATGTGGACGGCACAGACACGGCCACCGCCGCCATCAACCTGGCGCTCTTGCTAGGACTCCCCGGCTCTGCGAGCAGCGGTTATGGGACGCTCACCGGCCAGGGCAACGGGCAGGGTGGGCGCGAACACGGGCAAAAGGCCGATCAGCTCCCCGGCTACCGCAAGATCACCGACCCCGCCGCCCGCGTCCACGTTGCCAAGGTGTGGGGTGTGGAACCGGCGGACATCCCCGGTCCGGGGGTACCCGCCGTCGAACTTCTCGCCTCACTGGGCAAGCCCGACGGCGTGCGCACGTTCTTCATTCACGGCGCCAACGTGGTGGTGTCCGCGCCCAACGCCGGTGAGGTACTTGCGGGTCTACGCCAGCTGGATTTCCTAGTGGTGTCCGATTTCTTCATGTCGGAGACGGCGCGGGAGGCCCATCTGGTGTTGCCTGTTCTGCAATGGGCCGAGGAGGAGGGCACCATGACAAATCTGGAGGGTCGGGTGCTGCGTCGCCGGGCCGCCGTTACGCCTCCCGCGGGCGCACGTTCGGAACTGTGGATCATCTCAGAGCTGGCGCGCAGACTGAATGCGCCCTCCACTTTCAGCCCGGATCCGGAAACCGTGTTCACCGAATTGCGCGCCGCCTCCGCTGGTGGCTTGGCCGATTACTCCGGCATCGATTACGCCATGTTAGATGCCGGCGCCGAAGCTTACTGGCCCTTTCCTGCTGGCAGCCAGGGTACGCCAAGGCTCTTCCTGGAAGGCTTCGCTCATCCCGATGGCAAGGCGGTGCTGACCCCGGTAGCGCCGTCGCCTTCTCGGCCAGGCGCCAGCGCCCGCGCCAATACTAGGGACAGCGCCAATACTCGGGACACGCTATTCACCGGCGCCACGCTGGCCTTAGTCACCGGCCGGTTGTTGGAGCATTACCAATCCGGCGCCCAGACGCGGCGTGTGCAGGCCTTGGCTGATGCCGCCCCTCAGGCCGAGCTGCTCATCCATCCGCTAGCAGCGCAGTCCCGAGGAATTCTCGACGGCGCACGGCTCACCATCGCGAGCGGGCGTGGAACGGTGCGGTGTAGGGCCAAGTTCAGCACGGCGATTCGAAGCGATACGGTCTTCCTCCCCTTCCACTTTCCGGAGGCGGAGAACGCGAACTTGCTCACCAGTGCGGCCGTGGATCCCATCTCCGGCATGCCGGAATTCAAAGCCACCTCGGTCACGGTGGCGGCGTGCGCGGTGGATGAAGAACTACCAAGTGGTGCAGCAGCATTGGAGGCAGTCGCATGACGTTGACACCCCGGCAGCAGCACCAGCCCCAGCACATCGTGGTGGTTGGTTACGGGCCCGTGGCGGCCCGACTGGCAGAGGAATTGTTGCCCAGCGTCCGTCGTGGCGAGCTGGCCCTGAGCATTATTGGTGCGGAAAGCACCCCCGCCTACAACCGCGTGCTCGTAGCCGATCTGGGCGTGGGCAGGACCACCGAGGACGCCATTTCCGTCTCCGATCCAGCGGAACTCATAGCTGCTGGGGTGTCCGTTCACATGGCTGTACTGGTCCGGCGGGTGGACCGTGCCCGCCGCGGAGTTTTGCTCTCCGATGGCAGGCGGATCAACTATGACAAGTTGATCTTCGCCACGGGTGCTCGCCCTGTGATTCCCACCTTGCATGGGCTCAATCCCGATCCCACCGCGCAAGTCCCGCTCCCCCGTGGCGTGAGCACCCTGCGCGATCTGGCCGATGCCGCGGTGCTGCGCAACGCCGTCGAACGTCAAGCGCGCGTGGTGGTGCTGGGCGGCGGAATCCTCGGTTTGGAAGCCGCCCTGGCCGCGCGCGACGAGGGCGCGCACGTGACGGTGGTCCACCACGGTGCGCACACCATGGGCCGCAGCATCGACGCCGGCGCGGGTCATACCGTGGCCGCCGCACTGCGTGCGCGGGGCATCACTGTGGTCTCGCATGCGCGTGCCGTCGGGGTTGAATTGAGCCCATCGGCCGACGGCGTTCCCACCTTTTCCGGTTTACTTCAGGAGGCGGGGGCCACCGTGGAGGGAGAACTACTGGTGCTCTCCTGTGGTGTGCGGCCTCGCATTGAGGTAGCAGTCGGCGCCGGACTGGCCACGGACCGGGGTATCTTGGTGGACCACCAGCTGATGGCGCATCACGATCATAATGTTTTCGCGATGGGCGATTGTGCCCAGGTTCGTTGTTTGGATACACAATGTGCTGAATGCGCTGACAGTTCAGGGCCGCTGGGATTGATAGGGCCAGGGTGGCGGCAGGCAGAATGGTTGGCCGCGTTCTTGATCGGCTCCGCAGCAACTGCCGTTCAGCTGCCGGCTGCTCTACCCGCTGTTCCTGTTCCTGGTGTTCCTCTGCCTGCGGAGCGGGCGCCGGTCATCATGCTCAAGGCTCGCGGTGTTGATGTGGCGGCGGCTGGAGATGTTACAGCTGGGCCATTCGAGGATGTTCCCGGCTTGGCGGTGAGTCAGTGGGCTGATCCCGAGCACGGGAAATACGTGAAAATGAGTACCCGTGGCGGTGTGCTGGCAGGATTCGTGAGCGTCGGTATGCCACGGGCTGGCGCGGAACTGACGCTGTTGTTTGAACGCGGTTCCGAACTTCCGGCGGACCGCTCGGCGCTGCTGCGTTTGGATGGCTCGGACCGAGACAGCAACGTCAGCGCGGCGCCCGACCCGGCCAGGACGGTGTGCCGCTGTGCCGGTGTCACAGAAGAGAGGATCATGGCCGCGGTGACGGCCGGATGTTCAACTGTTCCGGAGATTTCCGCCACCACGCGTGCCGGAACCGGCTGCGGCGGCTGCCACGGAGAGCTGAAATCACTGATCGAGGCCCATTTCGCCCCGGCCGCGGCGTAAAACTGAGGCGTAAAACAGAATTGACCCGTGAGCTGTGGTCGCTTAGACGGTTCTAAACGACCACAGCTCACTGTGAGACTTGTTTGTAGCTGGTCTGGGACTGGCTGGCAGGATGGGTATTGGCCGTTCCGCCTCTGGATGTGACTCCATAGCTCACTG